>NZ_CP094516.1:3148750-3463625 GCF_029909975.1 Bradyrhizobium sp. ISRA430 | reverse complement strand
ATCGCCTCGACGGCGTGCGCGTCTCCGCCGGCGGCTTCACCAATCTCTCGCGCGATCACATGGATTACCATCCGACCGTCGCGCATTACCTTGCGGCCAAGCTCCGGCTGTTCCGCGAGCTGATCCCGCCGGGCGGCGCGGCCGTGATCTCCGCCGATCACGACTGTTCAGCGGAAGCGATCAATGCAGCGAAGACGCGCGGCTTGCGCGTGATGGCGGTCGGCTGCAACGGCGATGGCGCAGGCGAGGGCATTCGCCTCGTCGATGCCGAGGTCGAGGGCTTTGCGCAGAAGCTTGCGATCGAGCATTGCGGCAAGCGCTATTCGGTTCGGCTGCCGCTGGTCGGCGCATTCCAGATCGAGAATGCGCTGGTGTCCGCCGGCCTTGCGATCGGCACCGGCAGCGATGCGGCAAATGTGATCGCAAGCCTCGAACATCTCGAAGGCGCCAAAGGCCGGCTCGAACGCGTCGGCGAGCGCAACGGTGCGCCGATCTTCGTCGACTATGCGCACAAGCCGGATGCACTGGCGAAAGCGTTGCAGGCGCTGCGTCCTTACGCCAGGCGCAGGCTCATCGTCGTGTTCGGCGCCGGCGGCGACCGCGATGCCGGCAAGCGGGCGATCATGGGCGAGATCGCGGCGGAGAACGCCGATGGCGTCATCATCACCGACGACAATCCGCGCAGCGAGAAGCCGGAAGCCATTCGCGCCGCGATCCTCGCGACCGCAAAGGGCGCCAGGGAAATCGGTGACCGCGCCGCCGCGATCCGTACCGCGATCGACGAGCTGCAAGCCGGCGATGCCCTGCTGATCGCGGGCAAGGGACACGAGACCGGTCAGATCGTCGGCGGCCAGGTGCTGCCGTTCAGTGATCACGAGGCGGTTGCCGCTGCATTAGCGCCGAGGGTTGCATGAGCGCGCCAATTTGGACGGTTGCCGAAGTGGCGCGTGCGCTGGGCGTTGCCGGATCGTTTCCCGATACGCCAATCGATTTCGTCACCCAGGACAGCCGCCTGGTGAAGCCCGGCAGCCTGTTCGTCGCGCTGAGCGGCTCTCCGACCGGCGGCTTCATCTCGAGCTTCGCCAGCGCGCGTGACGGTTGGGAGTTTGCCGACAAGGCAGAAGCAGCCGGCGCGGCCGCGATGATCGTGCCGCATGAGATCGCGGGCATCCGCATTCCGCAGATCATCGTGAAGGACACGCTGATCGACGGCCTCTGGGGCCTCGCGCGTGCCGCACGCGCGCGTTTCGCAGGGCCCGTGATCGGGCTGACCGGCAGCGCGGGCAAGACCAGCACCAAGGAATTCCTCGCAGCCTATCCAAACGCCTATGCGAGCCCGTCGAGCTTCAACAATTTCTGGGGCGTGCCGCTGACGCTGTGCAACGCGCGGCCGGATGCCAGCCTCTGGGTCGTCGAGATGGGCATGAACCAGACCGGCGAGATCGCGCGGCTCAGCGAATTGACGCGGCCGACGGTCGCGCTCGTCGTCAATGTCCAGCCCGTGCATCTGGAGAAGCTCGGCTCGCTCGAGGCGATCCGGCGGGAGAAGGTGTCGATCGCTCTGGGCTTGCCGAAGGACGGCGTCCTGGTGCTGCCGGCGGGGATCGCCGCGCCCGAATGGAAGGGAACGATGGTGCGCTTCGGCGAAGGCACCGAAATGCGCGAGCTCACGCACGCGCCGCATGGCGAGAGCTGGCAGGTCGTGGCCGAGATCGGCAAGACGCAGATATCGTTCAGCCTGACGCCGGGCGCCCCGCATCGCGTCTACAATGCGCTCGCCGCGCTTGCCTCGGTCCATGCCGCGCACCTCGATGCCGCAACGCTCGCGACCAAGCTCGATCGCGTCGGCATCATGACCGGCCGGGGCGTCGAGCAGATCGTCGACGGCATCACCGTGATCGACGACAGTTTCAACGGCAATCCGGCCAGCGTGGCCGCGGCGCTGCAAAGCCTCGCGGCACGCCAGATGAGCGGCGGCCGCCGCATTGCGGTGCTCGGCGACATGCTGGAACTGGGCGGCGACGCGCCGGCCTATCACACCGGCCTTGCCAAATATCTCGACGCCATCGACGGCGTTTATTGCGTCGGCCCCTTGATGCGCCACCTCTACGACGCGCTCCCGCCGGGTAAGGGCCTCGGCTGGCACGATGATCCCGCCACGCTGAGGCCGAGCGATGTTGCGGCGCTCCTGAAGGCAGGCGACATGGTGGTTGTCAAGGGCAGCAAGAAGATGTTCTGGGTCAACAAGTTTGTACCGGGGCTAGTGGCCGCCTTGCAGGCAAAGGCGTAAACTGCTTGGAAGGCGCTGTTCCCGTTCGCGGCGCGAAGCCGTCCGGTTTCTTAGAGGTCGCCCGACCCATGACGAAGACCCGCGAATGCGCGAGGCCAAGGCCGCGCGCGAAGGCGCCATAGGACCGTCTGAATGTTTTACTGGCTGATCGAGCTCTCCAATACATTTCCGGGCTTTGGTGCGGTGCGCACCGTCCTGAACGTCTTCCGCTACATCACGTTCCGCACCGGCGGGGCGATCGTCACCGGCGCCCTGTTCGTGTTCCTGTTCGGGCCCTGGATCATCGATCATTTGCGCATTCGCCAGGGCAAGGGCCAGCCGATCCGCACCGACGGCCCGCAGTCGCACCTCGCCAAGAAAGGCACGCCCACCATGGGCGGGTTGATGATCCTGTCGGGCCTCACGGTCGGCACGGTGCTGTGGGCCAATCCGCTCAACCCTTACGTCTGGATCGTGCTCGCGGTGACACTCGGCTTCGGCTTCGTCGGCTTCTATGACGATTACCTCAAGGTGACCAAGCAGACGACGAGCGGGTTCGGCGGCAAGCTTCGCCTGCTGATCGAGGCAATCATCGCGCTGGTCGCCTGCTACGCCTTGGTGCGGCTGAACCGCGATCCCTCATCCACCGCGCTCGCCATTCCCTTCTTCAAGGATGTCGTGCTGCATTTCGGCTGGTTCTTCGTCATCTTCGGTGCCTTCGTCATCGTCGGTGCCGGCAACGCGGTGAACCTCACTGACGGTCTCGACGGCCTCGCCATCGTGCCCGTCATGATCGCGACCGCCAGCTTCGCCATGATCGCCTATCTCGCCGGCAACGCGGTCTTCGCCGACTATCTCCAGATCAAATATGTCGCGGGCACCGGCGAGCTCGCGGTGCTCTGCGGCGCCCTGCTGGGGGCGGGCCTCGGCTTCCTCTGGTTCAACGCGCCGCCGGCCTCGATCTTCATGGGCGACACCGGCTCGCTCGCGCTCGGCGGCATGCTGGGTGCGATCGCGGTCGCGGTGAAGCACGAGATCGTGCTTGCGGTGATCGGCGGCCTGTTCGTGCTGGAGGCGGTCTCCGTCATCGTGCAGGTCGTGTCGTTCAAGCTTACAGGTAAGCGCATCTTCCGGATGGCGCCGATCCATCACCATTTCGAGCAATTGGGCTGGACCGAGCCGCAGATCGTGATCCGCTTCTGGATCATCTCGGTGATGCTGGCGCTCGCCGGCTTGTCGACGCTGAAGCTGCGGTGACGGCTCCATCATGATCCCCATTACATCCTTCGCCGGCAAGACGGTGGCGGTGTTCGGCCTCGGCGGCTCGGGGCTCGCGTCCTGCCACGCCTTGAAGGCCGGCGGCGCCGAGGTGATCGCCGGGGACGACAACGCGGACAACGTCGCCAAGGCCGCGCAGGCCGGTTTCGTCACCGCTGACTTACGCAACGTGTCCTGGGCGAATTTCGCGGCGCTTGTGCTCGCGCCCGGCGTGCCGCTGACCCATCCGGTGGCGCATTGGAGCGTCTCGAAGGCGCGCGAGGCCGGCGTCGAAGTGATCGGCGACATCGAACTGTTCTGCCGCGAGCGGCGGCGGCATGCGCCGGACGCGCCCTTCGTCGCCATCACCGGCACCAACGGCAAGTCGACGACGACGGCGCTGATCGCGCATCTGACCAAGGTGGCCGGCTACGACACGCAGATGGGCGGCAATATCGGCACCGCGATCCTGTCGCTGGAGCCGCCGCGCATGGGGCGTGTTCACGTCGTCGAGATGTCGTCCTACCAGATCGATCTCACGCCCTCGCTCGATCCCTCGGTCGGCATCCTGCTCAATGTCAGCGAGGATCACATCGACCGCCACGGCACGATCAAGCATTACGCCGCTGTGAAGGAACGCCTCGTCGCCGGCGTGCAGCCAGGCGGCACCGCGATCGTCGGCGTCGACGATGGCTGGTGCCGCGACATCGCCGACCGGCTCGACCGCGTCGGCAAGAAGGTCGAGCGCATCTCCGTGAAAAATCCGCTGGCGAGCGGCATCTATGTCGAGCACGGCACCATCGTGCGCGCCTCCGGCGGCGCCCGCAGCGAGGTCGCCATGCTCGGGGGCATCGGCTCGCTGCGCGGCCTGCACAACGCGCAGAACGCTGCCTGCGCCGCGGCCGCCGCGCTCGCGATGGGCATCGGTCAGGATGTCCTGCAGAACGGCCTGCGCAGCTTTCCGGGGCTGGCGCACCGCATGGAGCAGGTCGGTCGCCGCGGCAATGTGCTGTTCGTCAACGACTCCAAGGGCACCAACGCAGATGCCACTGCGCACGCGCTGTCATCCTTCACCGATATCTTCTGGATTGCCGGTGGCAAGGCAAAGGCAGGCGGCATCACCAGCCTGACCTCTTTCTTCCCGCGCATCCGCAAAGCCTATCTGATCGGCGAGGCTGCGCAGGAATTTTCCGGCACGCTTGGCCGCGACGTCCCGCACGAGATCAGCCAGACTCTCGACATTGCCGTCGAGCACGCCGCGCGCGAGGCGGAAGCATCCGGCCTCACCGATGCCGTCGTGCTCTTGTCGCCCGCTTGCGCCTCCTTTGACCAGTACCGCAATTTCGAGATCCGCGGCGCCAAGTTCCGCGAGCTGGTGCAGGCGCTGCCGGGCGTGAAGCCGGTGGTGTGAGGGGCGCGCTCGCGCAATCTGTGCTGTCATCGCCCGCGAAGGCGGGCGATCCAGTATTCCAGAGACGTTGATTGAGCCGAGAAGCCGCGGCGTACTGGATGCCCCGCCTTCGCGGGGCATGACGGTGTGTTATGCGGCCCCAGCGGAGATCATCTCAAAACATCCGCGATTCATTAACCCCTCGTAAACCAACCTCGGCGACCAATGGACAACCTCTGTCCGAAAGCCGGTCGCCCATGCTCTCCCGTGAAGAACGCACCCCCTTTTCCGAGTGGTGGTGGACCGTCGACAAGCCGCTGCTCGGCGCCATCCTGGCACTGATGTTGACCGGGGTGATCCTGTCGCTGGCGGCAAGCCCGCCGGTGGCGACCCGCATCGGGCTCGATCCCTTCCATTTCTTCAGCCGGCACGTGATGTTCCTGGCGCCATCCTTCATTGTGCTGGTCGGCGTCTCCTTCCTGTCGCCGCGGTCGATCCGGCGCAGCGCGCTGATCATCTTTACGATCAGCATCATCCTGATCGTGGTGACGCTCGCGATCGGCCCGGAGGTGAAGGGCTCGCGGCGCTGGATCACGCTGCTCGGCGTCAACATCCAGGCCTCCGAGATCGCCAAGCCCTCCTTTGTGGTCATCGCGGCCTGGCTGTTCGCGGAGTCGACAAAACGGCCGGAAATGCCGGCAACTTCGATGGCGCTGGTGCTGCTGTTGATGCTGGTCTCGCTGCTCGTCATGGAGCCCGACTTCGGCCAGACCATGCTGATCCTGATGGTGTGGGGCGCACTGTTCTTCATCGCGGGCATGCGCATGATCTGGGTGTTCGGCCTCGCGGGCGCCGCCGCTGCCGGCCTGTTCAGCGCTTATCTTTTTGTTCCGCACGTTGCGGGTCGCATCAAGCGCTTCATGAATCCGGCCTCCGGCGATACCTTCCAGGTCGATACCGCGATGGAAGCCTTCTACAACGGCGGCTGGTTCGGGCTCGGACCGGGCGAGGGCATTGCCAAGCGCAGCCTGCCGGACAGCCACACCGACTTCGTGTTCGCCGTCGCCGCGGAAGAGTTCGGTATCATCCTGTGCCTCGCCATGCTGGCGCTGTTCGCCTTCGTGGTCATCCGCGCGTTGTCGCGCGCCTATGCCAATGACGACATGTTCTCGCGCTTCGCCGCGTCGGGGCTTGCGATCCTGTTCGGCGTGCAGGCCGCGATCAACATGTCGGTGAACCTTCAGCTCATCCCCGCCAAGGGCATGACGCTGCCGTTCATCTCCTATGGCGGCTCCTCGATCGTCTCGCTGGCCTACGGCGTCGGCATGATGCTGGCGCTGACGCGGCTGCGCCCGCGCACCGAGGTCGAGGCGAGCGGCCGCGCCGAGGCGATGCGCAGCTACGCGTAACCCGTCATTGCGAGGAGCGAAGCGACGAAGCAATCCAGAATGTCTCCGTCGAGGGATTCTGGATTGCTTCGCTTCGCTCGCAATGACGGCGGAGGGCCTGTAAAAGGAGGCCCATGGACACCTCCCCCCTGATTCTTCTCGCCGCGGGCGGTACCGGCGGCCATTTGTTCCCGGCCGAGGCGCTCGGCGTCGAATTGATCCGGCGCGGCTTTCGCGTACGCCTCGTCACGGACGAGCGCGCGCTGCGCTACAGCGGGCTGTTCAGCAAGGACATGATCGACGTCGTCAGCAGCGAGACCGCGCGAGGCCGCAACCCGTTCCAGCTCGCCTATGCCGGCCTTACGCTTGCCGGCGGCACGCTGGCCGCCTTCGCTCTGATCAAGCGGTTGAAGCCGGTCGCCGTCGTCGGCTTCGGCGGCTACCCGACGCTGCCGCCGCTGGTCGCGGCTAAATTGGCCGGCGTGCCCGGCATCATCCACGACGCCAACGCCGTGCTCGGCCGTGCCAACCGTTTCCTGTCGCGCCGCGTCCGCGCGATCGCGACGTCCTTGCCCGGCGTGCTTGATCGCGATCCGGCGCTGGCCGGAAAGACCACGACGGTCGGCACGCCGATGCGGCCCGCCATCCTCGCGGCAGCGGCCGTAAAGTACACCGCGCCGGAGCCGAATGGTCCGCTGCGCCTGCTCGTGGTCGGCGGCAGCCAGGGCGCGCGCATCATGGCGGATATCGTGCCCGGCGCGATCGAGCGGCTCGAGCCGGCGCTGTGGGGCCGGCTGATCCTCACCCAGCAGGTGCGCGAGGAGGATATGACGCGTGTGCGCGCCGTCTACGACAAGCTCAAGATCAATGCCGAGCTCGCGCCGTTCTTTACGGATTTGCCCGCACGGCTTGCCTCCAACCATCTGGTGGTGTCGCGCTCCGGTGCGGGAACGGTCGCCGAGCTCGCCGCGATCGGGCGGCCCTCGATCCTGGTGCCGCTGCCCGGCTCGATCGACCAGGACCAGTTCGCCAATGCCGGCGTGCTGGCCAAAGTCGATGGCGCGATCCGTATCCCGCAGACCGAATTCACCTCGGACCGGCTGGCGTCGGAGATTTCCGCGTTCGCCGCCGAACCGGCGCGGCTCGCCGCGATGGCCGAGGCCGCCCGCGGCGCCGGCCGGCTCGACGCGGCCGAGCGTTTGGCCGATCTGGTGGTCAAAGTCGCGGGAATCTGACGCCGGTTCTGCCCCGGAATGACCAAAAATGCCCCTTGTCATGCCCCGCGAAAGCGGGGCATCCAGTAACCGGCGCAGGCTGAATTGAATCTCAGGCTTCGCAGAGTACTGGATCGTCCGACCCAGTGCGCAAGGGCGCACAAGGCGGACGATGACCGTGAGGAACCTATATGAGACTGCCGCGTGAGATCGGACCCATCCACTTCGTCGGGATCGGCGGGATCGGCATGAGCGGTATTGCCGAGGTGCTGGTCAATCTCGGCTATGCCGTGCAGGGTTCGGACGCCTCGGACAACTACAATGTCGAACGTCTGCGCAAAAAGGGCGCCAAGGTCTCGGTCGGGCACAAGGCGGAGAATGTCGACGGTGCCGAGGTCGTCGTGGTGTCCTCGGCGATCAAGCGCGACAATCCGGAGCTGATGGCGGCGCGCGAACGGCGCGTTCCGGTGGTGCGCCGCGCCGAGATGCTGGCCGAGCTGATGCGGCTCAAGAGCTGCGTCGCGATTGCCGGCACGCATGGCAAGACAACGACGACCACGATGGTCGCAACGCTGCTCGATGCCGGCGGCCTCGATCCGACCGTCATCAATGGCGGCATCATCAACGCCTACGGCTCCAACGCGCGGTTAGGGGCCGGCGACTGGATGGTCGTGGAGGCGGATGAGAGCGACGGCACGTTCCTGAAGCTGCCGACGGACGTCGCGATCGTCACCAACGTCGATCCCGAGCATCTCGATCACTTCAAGACGTTCGATGCGGTGCAGGACGCGTTCCGCCATTTCGTCGAGAATTTGCCGTTCTACGGTTTTGCCGTGATGTGCATCGACCATCCCGTCGTGCAGAGCCTGGTCGGGAGGATCGAGGATCGCCGCATCATCACCTATGGCGAGAGCCCGCAGGCCGATGCGCGGCTGGTCGATCTGACCGCCGGTGGCGGCGGCTCGAAGTTCAAGGTGGTGATCCGCGACCGCAAGGCCGGCACCACCCACGAGATCGCCGATCTCGCGCTGCCGATGCCCGGCCGGCACAACGCGTCGAACGCGACAGCGGCCATTGCCGTCGCGCATGCGCTCGGCATTTCCGACGACAAGATCCGCAGCGCGATTGCAAGCTTCGGCGGCGTGAAGCGGCGCTTCACCAAGACCGGCGAGTGGAACGGCGTCACGATCATCGACGATTACGGCCATCATCCCGTGGAGATTGCGGCCGTGCTCAAGGCCGCGCGCGATTCCTACGGCGGCAAGGTGATCGCCGTGGTGCAGCCGCATCGCTACACCCGCCTGCAATCACTGTTCGAAGAGTTTTGCACCTGCTTCAACGACGCCGACGCGGTGATCGTGGCTGAGGTCTATGCCGCCGGCGAGACGCCGATCGACGGCGTCGACCGCGATCATTTCGTCGCGGGCCTGCGCGCCCACGGCCACCGCGAGGTGATCCCGCTGCCCGCAGCCTCCGATCTCGCGGGCATCGTCAAGGGGCTCGCCGCATCGGGCGATCTCGTCGTGTGCTTAGGTGCCGGCAACATCACGCAATGGGCGTACGCGCTGCCCGGCGATTTGAAGGCGCTGGGGTGAGCATGCGCTTGTGTAACTCCTTCGTTGCCGCACGGCACACTGCACTCCCTCCCCCCTTGCGGGGGAGGGTGGGGGAGAGGGGGCGCCACGAACTCCGATCTCGCTTGGGGCTACCCCCCTCCCTGACCCTCCCCCGCAAGGGGGGAGGGAACGGAAGTAGTGTGCGTCCCTTACATGAGATGAACTCTTGCAAGGGCGGTGGTCTCCCATGAGCTTCCCCGACATCACCCCCGAGCTCAAAGTCGCGATGCCCGACTTGCGTGGGCGGCTGCTTGCCAACCAGTCGCTGGCTGAGCTCACCTGGTTTCGCGTCGGTGGTCCTGCGCAGGTGCTGTTCACGCCGGCGGATGAGGACGACCTCGCTTATTTCCTCGCGCATCTTGCACGCGACATTCCCGTCTATGTGGTCGGCGTCGGCTCCAATCTCATCGTGCGCGATGGCGGCATTCCCGGCGTGGTGATCCGGCTTGCGCCGCGCGCGTTTGGCGAAGTGAGCGCGAGCGGCGACGTCGTCATCGCCGGCGCGGCGGCGCTCGACAAGCGCGTGGCGGAGGTGGCGGCGAGTGCCAACATCGGCGGGCTCGAATTCTACTTCGGTATTCCCGGCACGATCGGTGGCGCGCTGCGCATGAATGCCGGCGCTAATGGCGGCGAGACCAAGGACGTTCTGGTCGAAGTGACCGGCGTCGCGCGTGACGGCAGGAAGCACGTCTTCTCCAACGCCGAGATGAAGTTCGTCTACCGCAGCAGCGGCGTCGATCCCTCCATCATCTTCACCTCCGCGCGCTTTCACGGAGCGATCAGGGATGCGGAGGCGATCCGCGCGCGAATGGCCGAGGTCCAGAGCCATCGCGAGACCGCGCAGCCGATCCGGGAGAAGACCGGCGGCTCGACCTTCAAGAATCCGCCCGGCCACTCCGCCTGGAAGCTGATCGACGCCGCCGGCTGCCGCGGCTTGCGCGTCGGCGGCGCGCAGGTGTCGGAGATGCATTGCAACTTCCTGATCAACACGGGCGATGCCAGCGGTCATGACATCGAGACGCTCGGCGAGACCGTGCGCGAACGGGTGAAGGCGAATTCCGGAATTGAGCTACACTGGGAAATCAAGCGGATTGGGATTCCATGATCACCGTCATTCCGGGCCTGCGCCTTACGGCACATCCCCATTGCGCGCTTGCGCAATGTGGAATGACGACTGGATAGGTAACTGAAAACATGCGCATCACCATCCTGTTCGGCGGATCCAATAGAGAGCGTCTGGTTTCGGTCGCGTCGGCCCAGGCGCTGCATCAGGCGCTGCCTGAGGCTGATCTCTGGTTCTGGGACATCCAGGACAGGGTGCATGTCGTCTCGTCGAAACAGCTCGAAGAGCACGCCCGTCCCTTCGAGGACGAGTTCAAACCGGGCACGCGCGGCGTTCCGCTGGAGCAAGCACTCAATCAGGCCAAGGCAGAGGACCGCGTGCTGGTGCTCGCTTTGCACGGTGGCCGCGCCGAGAACGGCGAATTGCAGGTGATGTGCGAAGCACGCGGCGTGCCCTTCACCGGATCGGGCTCGGCCTCCTCGCACCTTGCCTTCGACAAGATCGCAGCCAAGCATTTTGCCGCGCTCGGCGGCGTGACGCCGCCGGCAGGCGTCGCGCTCGACAACATCGACGAGGCCTTCGCCGAATACGGCCGGCTTATCGCAAAGCCGGCGCGCGACGGGTCGAGCTATGGCCTGATCTTCGTCAACGCCAAGCAGGACCTCGTTGCCGTCCGCAATGCGGCGAAGCTCGAGGAATACGTCATCGAGCCCTATATTGCCGGCGTCGAGGCAACCTGCGGCGTGCTCGAGCGGCCGGACGGCTCGATCATCTCGCTGCCTCCGATCGAGATCATTCCGGGCGAGGGCAATTTCGACTACGCGGCAAAATATCTCCTGAAGTCGACCCAGGAGATCTGCCCCGGCCGCTTCACGGCGGAGGTCACCGCCGGTTTGAAGGAGCAGGCGATGCTGGCGCACCGCGCGATGTCCTGCACCGGCTATTCGCGGTCGGACTTCATCGTCGCGGAAAAGGGCCTCGTCTATCTCGAGACCAACACGCTCCCCGGGTTGACCAAATCCTCGCTCTACCCCAAGGCGCTCAAGGCCGAGGGCATCGAGTTCGTCGACTTCCTGCGCGGCCTGATCGCGCTCGCCGAGCGGCGGGTGCGGAAATAACTAGGATTGGTTAATCCGCCGACGGGCGAAAGCGCCCGGTTTGGGGGCTAAAACCGGTAAATTGCCGGATATCGCGGCATAAATGCCTCAAAGAGCGGGGCAAAAAGCGTCCCGCGTTAACGAATTTTACCTTTTGTTTACCAGGAAGTCCGAAGGTTAACGCTGGCGGCGCATATGGCGCTTTGGCTGCCGGCGCGTGAGGGGTTGCGGGGTTCCCGCCTCCAGCGAACGCTTTGAACGGGAGAGGCTTCTTCTGCTGAAGACCAGCACCCGGCCCGGCAAGACCGAGACGTCATGTTCGCCAGGACCCGCGCGATGTCGCGGGCAAACTGTTGACGAGCTCGTGCAATGGATGGTGCAGGCAGCCTCACCCGGTCGCTTTTCAGATCGCTGAGGCCCGAAGCTGACTTGAAGGTGGCCGCTGTTGGAGCGGTCGTACTTCTGCGCGAGTGGATGCAGGAGAAGCGCGACGAGAAGCGCGCTGCCACCAAGATCAAGGCCAAGGCCGTCGTCGTGCGCGAGCCGCCGCCGCGCGTGGTCGCGCTGGTCGAGCGCTATCTGCCGCGCCGGGTCGGGATCAGCATGACCGTGCTGCTGCTGATCGGAAGCTGCGGCTTCGGCATCGTCAAGGGCGGCCACCTCCAGGATTTCATCACCGCCGTCAGCGACGCCCGCAATGCGCTGGCCAACTCCGCCGGCTTCCGCATCACCTCCGTCGTGATCAACGGGCGCAAGCAGCTCAGCCAGGACGAGATCCTCGCGGTCGGCGGCGTCAGCGGCCGCTCCTCGCTGCTGTTCCTCGACGCCGACGACGTCCGCGACAAGCTCAAGGCCAATCCGTGGATTGCCGATGCGACCGTGCTGAAGCTCTATCCGGGCCAGCTCATGATCGAGATCACCGAGCGCAAGGCGTTCGCGCTGTGGCAGGAGGGTGGCCGGCTCTCCGTGATCGCCGATGACGGTGCCGTACTCGAGCCTTATGTCTCGCGCCGCTTCCTGTCGCTGCCGCTCGTGGTCGGCAAGGGCGCCGAGACGCAGGCAAGGGATTTCCTCGCGCTGCTGGCGCGCTATCCGCAGGTCAATTCGGTGACCAAAGCCGCGATCTTCGTCGGCGAGCGGCGCTGGAACCTGAGGCTCAAGGACGGCCTCGACGTTCGATTGCCCGAACAGGACGTCGGCAACGCGCTCGCGGCCCTGTCCAAGCTCGACAAGGACGAAAAGCTGTTCTCCCGCGACATCGTCGCGGTCGACATGCGCCTGCCGGATCGGCTGATCGTGCAGCTCTCCGACGACGCCGCGAAGGCGCGCGAGGAGCAGTTCAAGGACAAGAAGTCGAAGAAGAAGGCCGGGGATTCCGCATGACCGGTCTCGATCGCACCCAGACGCCGAAGACCCGCCCGATGCCGCACAACCGCGGCGGCCTCGTCGCCTGCCTCGACATCGGCACCAGCAAGATCGCCTGCATGATCGCGCGGCTGAAGCCGTCGGCGCCGAGCGAAGCCCTGCGCGGCCGCACTCATGCGGTGGAATTGATCGGCTACAGCCAGATCCAGGCGCGCGGCATGAAGGCCGGCGCGGTGATCGATCTCGGCGAATGCGAGCAAGCGGTGCGCCAGGCCGTCGCGCTCGCCGAGAAGATGGCCAAGGTGCAAGTCGAGTCCGTGCTGCTGTCGGTCTCCGGCGGCAGGCTGGCCGGCCAGCTCGTCGAGGCTGCGGCCGACATTCGCGGCGGCGCGGTCACGCCGGCCGACGTCAATCGCGTCACCTCCGCGGGCATGCGCCACGCCACCGGCGAGGGCCGCACCGTGCTGCACGCGCTTCCGGTCGGCTACACGCTCGACGGCGTCAAGGGCATCCGCGATCCCCGCGGCATGATCGCTCGCCAGTTCGGCGTCGACGTGAACGTCGTCACCTGCGATGCCAATGTGGCGCGGAACTTGATGTTGGCGGTGGAGCGCTGCCACATCAATGTCGAAGCCATGGCGGCGAGCCCCTATGTGGCCGGCCTGTCGGTGCTGACCGACGACGAGGCCGATCTTGGCGCTGCCGTCATCGAGATGGGCGCGGGCACCACGACGATCGCTGTCTATTCCGGCGGCCATTTCGTGCATGCTGCGGGCTTTGCTGTCGGCGGACAACACATCACGATGGATCTCGCGCGCGGACTCTCGGCGACGATTGCCGATGCCGAGCGAATCAAGACGTTATATGGCACCGTCCTCACCGGCGGATCGGACTCGCGTGAGCTGATGTCTGTGCCGACTGCCGGTGACGAGCAGGATCTGCCGCAGATCGTCTCCCGCGCCACCATCGCCACCATCGTCAAGCACCGTGCCGAGGAGATCTTCGAAATGGTCCGGGACCGGCTCAAGGATTCGCCCTTCGCGGCAGAACCCAAGGGGCGTGTCGTGCTCTCAGGCGGCGCCTCGCAGCTCACCGGTCTCGTCGAACTCGGAACGCAGATCCTCGGCCGGCCGGTTCGGGTCGGACGGCCGCTTGGCTTCGGCCGGCTGCCCAACGAGGCGAAGAACGCCGCCTTCGCGGTGCCTGCCGGGCTTCTGGTCTACCCGCAATATGTTCATCTCGAACATGTCGAACCGCGACATACGCGGCAGCAGGTCAGGACAGGGACCGGCGGTTATTTCGGAAAGGTTGGACGATGGCTACGCGAGGGCTTCTGATGAACCGGTTCCGCAATCTTCGAAATTCACCAACTCCCGCGGCCGCCGGCCGGGGCGAACCCACGCGCGCGTGATCGAGAGGCAAACATGACCATCAATATCAATGTTCCTGATATTCACGAATTGAAGCCGCGGATCACCGTGTTCGGCGTCGGCGGCGCTGGCGGCAACGCCGTCAACAACATGATCACGGCGGGCCTGCAGGGCGTCGACTTCGTGGTCGCCAACACCGACGCGCAAGCGCTGACGATGTCGAAGGCGCAGCGCATTGTGCAGATGGGCACGCAGGTGACGCAAGGCCTCGGTGCCGGTTCGCAGCCCAACGTCGGCGCGGCTGCTGCGGAAGAGGTGATCGACGAGCTGCGTGACCATCTCTCGGGCGCCAACATGGTGTTCGTCACCGCCGGCATGGGCGGCGGCACCGGCACGGGTGCTGCTCCCGTGATCGCCAAGACCGCGCGCGAGATGGGCATCCTCACTGTCGGCGTGGTGACCAAGCCGTTCCACTTCGAAGGCGGCCGCCGCATGCGCACCGCGGAAGCGGGCATCAACGAGCTGCACAAGGTCGTCGACACGCTCCTGATCATCCCGAACCAGAACCTGTTCCGGGTCGCCAACGAGAAGACCACCTTCGCCGACGCCTTCGCGATGGCCGACCAGGTGCTCTACTCGGGCGTTGCCTGCATCACCGACCTGATGGTCAAGGAAGGCCTGATCAATCTCGACTTCGCCGACGTTCGCGCCGTGATGCGGGAGATGGGCAAGGCGATGATGGGCACGGGCGAAGCCTCCGGCGACAAGCGCGCGCTGACGGCCGCTGAAGCCGCGATCGCCAACCCGCTGATCGACGACTCCTCGATGAAGGGCGCCAAGGGCCTGCTGATCTCCATCACGGGCGGCAAGGACCTGACCCTGTTCGAAGTCGACGAAGCCGCCACGCGCATCCGCGAGGAGGTCGACCAGGACGCCAACATCATCGTCGGCGCCACCTTCGACGAAGCGCTCGACGGCCTGATCCGCGTCTCGGTCGTCGCCACCGGCATCGAGCAGGCTGCGATCGCCCGCAACAGCCAGGCGACCAGCGCTCCCGTCGCGAACCCGGCCCCGCAGGCCCAGCCTGCGGCTCCGGCCGCGGCTGCCGAGAGCCGTCTCGCTGACCTGACCGCGCGCCTGCGTGCCGACAATCAGCGCCTCGCCGAGCGCGCCCAGAAACTGGAGGCGCACATTCCGCCTGGCGCGCCCGCGCCGGCAGCCCCGATCGCGCCGCGTCCCCAGGTCGAGCGGGCCGCACTCGCCGCTATCGCCGCCGCGGTTGCTCCGGACGTTCCGGCGGCGCCTGTGCAGCCCGCCTCTTACGGCGACGTCACCGTGCGTCCGATCGCGCAGAAGCCCACCCTGTTCCCGGAGCCTGAGCAGGCCCCGCACGCCATGCAGGAGCCGATGACGCCCGACACCTTCATCCCGCCGCAGGCCGAGCGCCCGCCGGTGCGCGCGCCGCGGATGCCGCGCCTGGAGGAACTGCCGATGCCGGCCCAGGCCGAGATTCGCCAGGCTCGCGGTGAGGTCGAGGAGGAGCACCCGCAGAAGACCCGCCTGTCGCTACTCCAGCGCCTCGCCAATGTCGGCCTCGGCCGCCGCGACGAAGAGAGCGAGCCGCCGGTCGCGGCCCGTACCGCCGGTCCAGCGATGCCGCCGCTGCCCGAGCGCAAGCCGCAGCGCAACGTCGCCCAGCAGATCGCGGCCAATGAGCCGGTATCGGAATATGCCCGCCGTCCGGCCCCGCAAGGTCTGGACGCCCATGGTCGCCCCGCGCCTGTTGCGCCGGCGCCACAGGGAGACGACCATCTTGATATCCCGGCCTTCCTGCGGCGGCAGGCGACCTGAGGATTGTTACAATAAGGCAGACGAAAAAAGGTCCCGGCGGGAGGCTTGCCGGGACCTTTCCATTTGCATCATGCGGGTCTGGATTGTGCGCCCAAGCAACTGATTTTAAATCATTAATTATGCTTTCGGTGGTTCAGTAAAACTGCCGGTAGCCGCCCTCAACGTCGGCGCAATTTGGTTAAGCCTTGGCGCGAATACGGCAGAGTTGGGGTAACAATCGGTAAAAAAGCGTGAGTTGGCGCTGTTTAGGGCAGTGACTATGGTTCACCACGACTTGGGGATACGGAGATTCGCACGGTCGACGGGGGTCGATCAGTCGGGTCTTGTATAAGTCGCAGTTGGGTCTTGGTGGGGCGGTTCCTGATGAAATTTAGCCGGCAAACAACGCTTCGTGCGCAAGCCACAGTGGCCGGCGTCGGCGTTCATTCCGGTTCTCCCGTCACCCTCACGCTCGGACCTGCACCTGTCGATGCAGGTTATATTTTTGTCCGCACCGGCCTTGAGGGAAGTGACCGTGAAGTTCAGGCGACCGCCGAGCAGGTGATCGCGACCGAGTTTGCGACCGTTCTCGGCGACCGTGACGGCCCGCTGGTTTCCACTGCCGAGCATGTGCTTGCTGCGCTGCGGGGCATGGGCGTCGACAACGCCATCATCGAGATCGATGGCCCGGAAGTGCCGATCATGGACGGCAGCGCCGCGGCCTTTGTCGCGGCGATCGAGCAGGCCGGGATTGTGACCCAGCCGGCGCAGCGCCGTTTCATTCAGGTTCTGAAACCGGTTTCGGTTGCGATGGGTGATTCCTTCGGCGAACTGCGGCCTTATGCCGGCGGGTTCCGCGCCGAGATTGCGATCGATTTCGCCAATCCGGTGATCGGCAAGCAGAGCTTTGCGCTCGAGCTCAATCCGGAGCGTTTTCGTCGCGAAGTCAGCCGCGCCCGGACCTTCGGCCTGATGTGCGACCAGGCGCGGCTCTGGAGCGCAGGCTATGCGCTCGGCGCCTCCTTCGAAAATACCGTCGTGTTCGACGACGAGCGGCTGCTCAATCCAGAGGGCCTGCGCTACGCCGACGAATGCGTGCGCCATAAGGTTCTGGACGTCATCGGCGATCTGGCGCTGGCCGGCCTGCCGCTGCTCGGCGCCTACCGCTCGGTTCGCGGCGGCCACAAGCTCAACCACGCTGTTCTGACCGCGCTCCTCCGCGACCGTACCGCGTGGCGTGTGGTCGATGGCGAGGCGGCCCGCCGCACCACCCGTCCGGTCGTCGAGGTCGGCAGCGGCATCGTCGGTGGCCGGATTGCCGCGGCCTACGGGCCGGACGTGTCCTGAAGGACCTGTCGCCACGGGTATTCGGTGGCCTGCGGCACCCGCGAAACTCCTGGTAACCATGATCGGCTACCATGACGCGTGGCCGCCTTAATCCGGGCGAATTGCGCACCTATCCGGGTCGGTTAACGATCGTTTTTTGGATACATCGGCGTGGTCGCATTGGCAGGGCGCCACGGACAATCTTGCGTCCATGACGGGATATGGCCGGATCATGGGGTGGCGGGCACCGCATCACAGGGCGACGAGTCTCAATTCATGTCGGCACAGCGTATGACGCGCGAATATTCTCCGGTTTCGCTCAAGGCGTCGATCAAGGTCCGTCGGCTGGCGCAGGCCGCGACCTTCCTGATTCTCGCGCTGCCGCTCGGCGGCTGCGGCACCGGCGCCCTCTGGGACAAGTTCACCGCCAAGGATGACACCTTCGTCGAGGAGCCCGCCGACAAGCTCTACAATGAGGGCCTGTACCTCATGAACGAAAAGAAGGACATGAAGCAGGCGAACAAGAAGTTCGAGGAGGTCGATCGCCAGCATCCCTATTCCGACTGGGCGCGCAAATCGCTGCTGATGTCGGCCTATGCGGCCTACCAGGGCGGCGACTATGACGGATGCATCGGCGCGGCCACCCGCTACGTCACACTGCATCCCGGCAGCCCGGACGCCGCCTATGCGCAATATCTGATCGCGGCCTCCCATTACGACCAGATCCCGGACATCAGCCGCGACCAGGGCCGCACCGAGAAGGCGGTCGCCGCACTGGAAGAGGTGGTGCGCAAGTATCCGAACTCGGAATATGCGGCCAGCGCCAAGGCCAAGATCGAGGGCGCGCGCGACCAGCTTGCCGGCAAGGAAATGAATGTCGGCCGCTACTACATGCAGAAGCGCGACTACACCGCCGCGATCAATCGCTTCAAGGCCGTGGTGACGCAGTATCAGACCACGCGCCATGTCGAGGAGGCGCTGTACCGGCTCACCGAGGCCTATATGGCGATCGGCATCGTCGGCGAGGCGCAGACGGCGGCCGCCGTGCTCGGGCACAATTTTCCTGACAGCCGCTGGTACAAGGACGCCTATAATCTTGTAAAATCCGGCGGTCTCGAGCCGAGCGAGAATCAGGGGTCCTGGATCAGCAGGACCTTCAAGAAGATGGGCCTCGGCTAGGAAATTTGGGGTTCCATGCTGGCGCGTCTGTCGATCCGTGACATCGTCCTGATCGAACGGCTCGATATCGAATTCGCACCCGGCCTTGCGGTTCTGACCGGCGAGACCGGGGCGGGCAAATCCATCCTGCTCGATGCCTTTGCGCTGGCGCTCGGCGGCCGCGGCGATGCCGGCCTCGTGCGCCATGGCGTGGAGCAGGGCCAGGTCACCGCCGTCTTCGACGTGCCGAAGACCCATCCCGCCGCAAAAATCCTCGCCGAGAATGGGCTGGAGGATACCGATGAGATGATCCTGCGCCGCGTGCAGTTCGCCGACGGCCGCACCCGCGCCTTCATCAACGACCAGTCGATCAGCGTGCAGACCCTGAAGGCGGTCGGTGCCGCGCTGGTCGAGATCCACGGCCAGCATGACGAGCGCGCGCTGGTCGATGCCGCCACCCACCGCCGCCTGCTCGACGCCTTTGCCGGCCTCGAAAAGGATGTCGGGACGGTCGAATCGCTCTGGGACGCGCGCCGCACGGCGAATACCGCGCTGGAGGAGCATCGCGCCGGCATGGAGCGCGCCGCCCGCGAGGCCGACTATTTGCGCCATGCCTCCGACGAACTGAAGCAGCTCGCGCCGAAGGACGGCGAAGAGACCGCGCTGGCCTCGCGCCGCACCACCATGATGCAGGGCGAGAAGATCGCCGCCGACCTGCGCGAGGCGCAGGAAGCGGTCGGCGGCAATCACTCGCCCGTCGCGGCCCTGTCGGCCGCAGTACGCCGGCTGGAGCGCCGTGGCGTCAATTCGCCGGCACTGGTCGAGCCCGCGGTCGAGGCGATCGACGCCGCGATCAACGCGCTGGAGGAGGCGGATCAGCACCTCCAGGCTGCCCTGGCGGCGACCGATTTCGATCCGGCCGAGCTCGAACGCATCGAGGAGCGGCTGTTCGCGCTGCGCGCCGCCTCGCGCAAATATTCGACGCCGGTCGATGGGCTGGCCGCGCTCGCGGCCAAATACGCCGCCGACGTCGTGCTGATCGATGCCGGCGCAACGCAGTTGAAGAAGCTGGAGCAGGCGGCCATCGAAGCCGATTCGCGCTATGCGACGGCCGCGAAAAAGCTGTCGGCGGCGCGGCAGAAATCGGCGGAGAAGCTCAACAAGGCCGTCAATGCCGAGCTCGCTCCGCTCAAGCTCGAACGCGCAAAGTTCATGACGCAGGTCGAGACCGACGAGACCGCGCCGGGACCGCAAGGGTTCGACCGCGTCGAATTCTGGGTGCAGACCAACCCGGGCACCAAGCCGGGAGCGCTGATGAAAGTTGCCTCCGGCGGCGAGCTGTCGCGCTTCCTGCTCGCGCTCAAGGTCGTCCTCTCCGACCGTGGCTCGGCGCCGACCCTAGTGTTCGACGAAATCGATACCGGCGTCGGTGGCGCGGTCGCGGATGCCATCGGCGCGCGCCTCGCCCGCCTTGCCGGCAAGGTCCAGGTCATGGCCGTGACCCACGCCCCGCAGGTCGCCGCGCGTGCCGACCAGCATCTGCTGATCTCCAAGGACGCGCTCGACAAGGGCAAGCGCGTCGCCACTCGCGTCAACGCCCTCGCCGCCGACCACCGCCGCGAGGAGATCGCGCGGATGCTGGCGGGTGCGGAGATCACGGCGGAGGCAAGGGCGGCGGCGGAACGGTTGCTGCGGGCGGCCACGGCTTAACTTTCGTGTCCCGGACGCGGCGCAACGCGCCGCAGCGCCGGGACCCAGAATGCCGCCACGTGGGCCCCGGATCAGCCGCGCACCACGCCGCTGGGGCGGCGCGCTGCGCAGCATCCGGGGTACGAGACCTCAACCCGCCTTTACCGTCCCACCCGCTCCGTCGTATTCAAGCGCCATGGCAAGAGCAGCAAAAACCAAAGCCAAGCCGCTTCGCGACGTCGCCGATCTCACCCAGGCGCAGGCCAAGGTCGAGCATATGCGGCTCGCCCTCGAGCTCGAGGAGCACGACAGGCGCTACTATCAAGAGGACGCGCCGACGGTCACCGACGCCGAATATGACGCGCTGCGTCAGCGCTTCAATGCGATCGAGAAGCGCTTTCCGGAGTTCGTCAGCGCGGAGTCGCCGTCACAGAAGGTCGGCGCCGCGCCGTCAGGGCGCTTCAAGAAAGTCCGGCATGCCCTTCCGATGCTGTCGCTCGACAACGCCTTTGCGGAAGAGGATGTGCGCGACTTCGTCGGCCGCATCGCGCGATTCCTGAAGCTTGCCGATGACAAGATCGATTTCTCCGCCGAGCCGAAGATCGACGGGCTCTCGATGTCGCTGCGCTACGAGGGCGGCGAGCTCGTCACCGCAGCGACGCGCGGCGACGGCGCGGTGGGCGAGGACGTCACCGCCAATATCCGCACGCTCGAGGACGTGCCGCAGAAGCTGAAGGGCCGCAACGTTCCCGAGATCTGCGAAGTCCGCGGCGAGGTCTACATGACCAAGAAGGCGTTCCTGGCGCTCAACGAGCGGCAGAAGGCCGCCGGCGACACCGTTTTCGCCAATCCGCGCAACTCGGCCGCAGGCTCCTTGCGGCAGAAGGACCCCACGATCACGGCCTCGCGCCCGCTCGGCTTCTTCGCCTATGCCTGGGGCGAGATGAGTGCGATGCCCGAGGGTACGCAGAGCGGCATGATCCACTGGTTCGAGCGCTGCGGCTTCAAGACCAATCCGCTGACCAAGCTGTGCCACTCGGTCGAGGAGTTGCTGGCCTTCCATCATTCGATCGAGGAGCAGCGCGCCGAGCTCGACTACGACATCGACGGCGTCGTCTACAAGGTCGACCGCATCGACTGGCAGGAGCGGCTCGGTTTCGTCTCGCGCACGCCGCGCTGGGGTATCGCGCACAAGTTCCCGGCCGAGCGCGCCATGACGGTGCTGCGTGACATCGAGATCCAGGTCGGTCGCACCGGCTCATTCACGCCCGTCGGCAAGCTCGAGCCGATCGGCGTCGGCGGCGTGATCGTGCAGAACGTCACGCTGCACAACGAGGATTACATCAAGGGCATCGGCAACAAGGGCGAGGTCTTGCGTGAGGGCCGCGACATCCGGATCGGCGACACCGTCGTGATCCAGCGTGCCGGCGACGTCATCCCGCAGGTCGTCGACGTCGTCATCGACAAGCGGCCCAGGAGCGCGAAGGAATTCCATTTCCCGAAGAAGTGCCCGTGCCCGCTGCACACCGACGTCGTGCGCGAGGAGACGGCGACCGGCGAAGAAGGCTCGCGCGCCCGCTGCACCGGCGAGTTTGCCTGCCCCTATCAGAAGATCGAGCACCTCAAGCTGTTCGTGTCGCGGCGCGCCTTCGATATCGACGGCTTGGGGGAGAAACAACTCCAATATTTCTTCGACGAAGGTTTCGTGAAGGAGCCCGCCGATATCTTCACGCTGGAAAAGCGCAATTCGAAGCTCAAGCTCGAGCAGATCGAGGGCTACGGCGCAACGTCGGTGCGCAACCTGTTCGGCGCCATCGAAAGCCGGCGCAAGATCGCGCTGGAGCGCTTCATCTACGCGCTCGGCATGCGCCATGTCGGCGAGACCACGGCGCTGGCGCTGGCGCGCGGCTATGGCTCGTGGGACGCCTTCCACGATGCCTGCCTCAGGGTCGCCAAGGACGACGAGGAGGCGATGGCCGACATGGACGCGCTGGACCAGATCGGCGACACCGTGATCAAGAGCATCGCAGACTATTTCGGCGAGAGCCACAATCGCGGCATCGTCGAACGGCTGACCAGCGAGGTCGAGATCGTCGATGCCGAGAAGCCGAAGCGCAACTCGCCCGTCACCGGCAAGACTGTCGTGTTCACCGGCTCGCTGGAGCGCATGACACGCGACGAAGCGAAAGCGACCGCGGAGCGGCTGGGCGCAAAGGTGTCGGGCTCGGTGTCGAAGAAGACCGACCTCGTGGTCGCAGGTCCGGGTGCCGGCTCGAAGCTCGCGGAAGCCAACAAGCACGGCGTCAAGGTGCTGACCGAGGAAGAGTGGCTGAAGCTGATCGGGGAGTGAGGTTTGCTCTGCTCGTGCCCACTCGCTCCGCTGTCATCGCCCGCGCAGGCGGGCGATCCAGTATTCCAGAGACAGTGCGAGGATACGAAAAGGCCGCGGCGTACTGGATCCCCCGCTTTCGCGGGGGATGACACCGAGAGTATTGCAACGGCCGTCGCGCACAGCAACAGCTACATCATCCCGCGCTCTTCCTCCTCGGCCTGCTCGATCAGCGTCTCGGTCACCACCACTTCGCGGCGCGGCACGATGAAGATCATCGTGGCGGCGCAGAGTAGCGAAATCGCGAGGATCGCCGCGGTCAGCGGCAGCGTCGTGGTGGAATGGCCGCCGAGATAGGCGCCGAATTGCGACATCAGCGCGCCGATGCCCTGCTGGAGAAAGCCCATCGCGCCCGATGCGGTGCCGGCGGCCTCGGGGCGGATGCTGATTGCGCCGGCGGCCGAGTTCGCCATCACGAAGGCATTGCCCGCCATCACGATCATCTGCGTTCCGAACAGCCATGCCGGCGCTTCGTTCCAGCCCGCAAAGCTCCACACGAGGTTGGCGAGGCTGCCGCAGAGTTGCAGGCCGAGGCCAAGCCAGATCAGCTTCTCGAGTGAGTGCCGCGGCGCAAAGCGCACGCAGAGCAGATTGCCGACCAGATAGGCAAAGCCGGTCGTCGCGAACCACGCACCATATTCGGCACTGCTGCGGCCCATCTGCGTCACCACGATGTAGGGACCGCCGCCGGCGAAGGCGAAGATGATCTGCGAAGCCAGCACCTGGCACAGCACATAGCCGACGAAGGCGCGGTTCCTGATCAGGATGCCGACATCGCCGCGAAAGCCGCTGCCGGCGGCGCGGTTTCGGCGCGTCTCCGGCAGCGCGAACGCGATGCCGACGGCGACCGCGATCGCGCCGATGGTGATGGCATAGAAGATCGCGCGCCAGCCGAACGCGGTCTCGATCAGGCCACCGGTCAGCGGCGACAGCATCTGTCCGATCATCAGCGCCGCGACCACGAGGCTGATCATGGAGGCGACGCGCTCGCGCTCGTAGATGTCGCGGATGATGGCGCGGCTCACCACCATGCCGGCGGCGCCGCCCAGCGCCTGGAAGAAGCGCGCGGCGATCAGTTGCGGCAGGTCTTGCGCGAAGATGCAGGCAACACTCGCCGCCACCATCAGCACCAGCCCTCCGAGCAGCACGGGCCGCCGGCCGAACTTGTCCGATAGTGGCCCCATGATGATCTGCGAGCAGGCGATGCCGACCATATAGAGCGACACCGTCATCTGCGCGATCGAGATGTCGCGGCCGAATGTCGTCGCAAGCACCGGCAGCGCCGGAACCAGCATGTAGAGCGAGATTGGCGCTATGCCTGTCATGACGACCAGCAACAGCAGCATCACGCGCGAGGTCGCGATGTTCCCGTGCGCTGCCGCTCCCCGCGGCTTGCTGATCATGCCGTGCATGCGTGTCCGTCTCTTCAAGAATTCGAATCGACTGTAGCGCGCTCGCGCAAGACGCATATCGGCGTTTCGGAATGCGGCCATACCGAAACCGGGAGGGTTATGATGATGATGGGCGGAGAGGCCGTTGTTCTACGGGGATGTGGCGTGATCTGGCGCCCGCAAACTCTCCGTCATCACCTGCGAAAGCGGGTGATCCAGTATTCCAGAGGCTGTGCGAGGATACGGAGAAGCCGCGGCGTACTGGATTCCCCGCTTTCGCGGGGAACGACGGCTGTGACGTTGGAGAGAGTTGCGCAAATTGCGTGGCGCCATGCGTCACGCTGCCTGGGAATGACGATGCTTACAGCTTCAGCTCCGCCGTGGCCTGATCCAGCCACGCCCTGGTCGCTTCATCCAGCGCCGGCCGCACCTCGGCGCTCACGCGGGCGTGGTAGGCATTGAGCCAATCGAGCTCGTCGCGGCTCAGCATCGCGACGTCGATCAGCCGGCGGTCGATCGGCGCCAGTGTCAGCGTCTCGAATGCATTCATCGGTTTCTCGGCGCCCGGAATGTCTGCCGCGACCACCAGCTCGAGATTTTCGATGCGGATGCCAAAACCATCGGTCTTGTAGTAGCCGGGCTCGTTGGAGAGGATCATGCCGCGCTTCAGCGGCGTGGTGCCGAGCTTCGAGATCCGCGCCGGCCCCTCATGCACCGAGAGATAGCTGCCGACGCCGTGGCCGGTGCCGTGCTCGAAATCGACGCCGGCGGCCCAGAGATATTGCCGCGCCAGCGTGTCGAGCTGCGCGCCGGTGGTGCCGTCGGGGAACACCGCGCGCGCGATCGCGATGTGGCCGCGCAAGACACGAGTGAAGCGGTCGCGCATCTCGGCGGTCGGCTCGCCCACCGCCATAGTGCGGGTGACGTCGGTTGTGCCGTCTTCGTATTGTGCGCCGGAATCGATCAGCAAGAGGTCGCCGCGTGCGATCCGCCGGTTGCTCTTGCGGGTGACGCGGTAGTGCACGATAGCGCCGTTCGGTCCGGTGCCGGAGATGGTCGGGAACGACACGTCCTTCAATGCACCGGTGTCGCGGCGGAACGTCTCCAGCGCCTCGACGGCATCGATCTCGGTGAGCTTGCCGCTTCCTGCCTCGCGGTCGACCCAGGCGAGAAAGCGCGCCAGCGCCACGGCATCGCGCCGGTGCGCGGTTTTCGTGCCGGCGATCTCGGTCGTATTCTTGACCGCCTTCAACAGCGCAATCGGATCGTTGCCGCGCACCGGCTTGCCACCGGCGCCTGTGATCAACCGGCTGAGCGCATCGGCCGCGGTGGCATTGTCGAGCGCAATCGCGGCGCCGCTCTTGGCGAGCGCCATCAGCGTCGGCGCCATCGCATCGGGCTCGCGCACATCCGCCGACTGCTCGAGATGGTCGCGGGTCAGGTTGGAAAGCTTGCGGTGGTCGATGAACACGGTCGGCCGGCCGTCCTTCGGCACCAGCGCGTAGGACAGCGGCAGCGGCGTGTGCGCGACGTCGGCGCCGCGAATGTTGAAGGTCCATGCCACGGCATGGCTGTCCGACAGCACCAGCGCATCGACACCGAGCTTCTCGATCTCGCTGCGGATCTGCTTCAGCTTCTCGGCTTCGGCGGTGCCGGCATATTGCAGGCCGTGCACCGCGACCGGCGCGAGCGGCGGCAGCGGCCGGTCCGGCCAGACGGTGTCGACCGGGTTGCTGTCGACGGCGACCAGCTCGGCGCCGGCCTTGGCGCAGGCGCCTGCGAGGCGCTCGGCTGCTGCAAAAGTGTGCAGCCACGGATCAAATCCGAGGCGGTCGCCGGGCTTCAGATGCGCCGTCAGCCAACTCTCCGGCGGCGGATCGATCAAGGACTCCACCGCCCAGGCCTTCGCATCGACCTGCTTGGCGGCCTGAAGCGTGTAGCGGCCGTCGACGAAGACTGCGGCCTCCAGGGTCAGAACCACCGCAAGTCCCGCCGATCCCGTGAAACCGGTCAACCAGGCGAGCCGCTCCTCCGATGGCGCCACATATTCATTCTGCTGCTGGTCGGCGCGCGGAATCACGAACCCCGACAGCTTGCGGCGAGCGAGCTCTTCACGAAATGCGGCAAGCCGCGCCGTCAATGCGACGCCGGCCTCCGGCTCCTCGAATGTCTGGAAGTGCGCTTCGAACATGGCAGGCTCAGTCTAGGATCAAGGGGATCAGTCCGCAATGTAGACGCATTTGCAGCGCATTTGGCATGGACTGTGCTTGAAAAATTCCGTCTGAGTCGCGTGGAGTAAAGGGATGCGGCCTCTAGGCTTCGTCCGGATAACAGGGAAATTCGAGCAAGTGGTTCTACTCAACGGCGAGGGGACACACGATGCCAGCGTTCACCTTTGAGAAGATCTCGCCGCCGGTCCGCCGCGCCCCGGCTGCAACGACGCCCAAGAAGCCGCGCGGCGTCATCAGCCAGATGATCGACCGTTTCGCCGAGCGCCGCGCCCGGCGTGCCCTGCAAGGCGACTGCGCGCCGACGCGCCGGGAAGAGAAGCCGGCGGAGTAGCGCCGCATCGACGGCTTCGTAGGCTGGGTTAGCCGAAGGCGTAATCCACCAACTTTCCATTCACGGGCGAGACAAGTGGTGGGTTACGCTTCACTAACCCACCCTACAGCAGCTCAACCCACCTTGCGCAGCAACAAGCTGCTCCAGCCCTCGATCCGCAGATGGCGCAGCGGAACGAGCCCGCGCGCGCGGTAGGCGGCGATCACAGCAGGGGCCTGATGTGTCAACAGGCCGGAAAGGATCACCCGGGCGCCAGGGGCGAGATGCCGCGTCATCGGGCTCGCCAATTGCCGTAACGGATTGGCGAGGATGTTGGCCAGCACCAGGTCGAACGGGCCGCACTCGGCAAAGTCCGGCGCGGCGAAGCCGGTGGCGCGGATCGCCCGCACATGGTGACCAACTTCATTCAGCCTGGCGTTCTCGGCCGCCACGCGCACGGAAGGCGGGTCAATATCGGAGGCGAGCACCGCGCGATGCAGCGCCTTGGCTGCTGCGATCGCCAGCACGCCGGTGCCAGTGCCGAGGTCGAGCACGCGCCGTGGCCGCGCGCTCTTCAGGATATGGTCAAGCAGCAGTAAACAGCCGCGCGTGGTGCCATGATGGCCGGTGCCGAAGGCGAGCGCCGCCTCGATCTCGATGGCGAGCTTGTTCTGCGCCACGCGGTCGCGATCATGGCTGCCGTGCACCACGAAGCGCCCCGCCGGCACCGGGACGAGATCTTCCAGGCTCGCCTTGACCCAGTCCTTGGCCTCGATCGTATCGAAGGCGAGCTGATCTGCGATCTCGTTTCCTGCTGAAGTTGCAACGACTTCGCGCAATAACGCCTGGTCAGGCGCCTCGGCGAAATGCAGGGTGACGTCCCATTGTCCGTCCGGCCGCTCGAAGGCGGCAACTGCCGCGTCGCCATCGAAAAAGACCTCGGTGAGCACGTCGACGACACGCTTGGCCGCGGCCTCAGTGCCGATTGAAAAGCTTGCGCGATGGGTGGGAGAGGGCTGCATCTTAAGGTTCCGCTGGATTCAATTTTTAGAGTTTTTGTTCCCAATTTTCCGCATAACTTGCAGTTCTCGGATTAACCTGACCGTAGGTTGTATCCCGTAGCTTTCCGGATGTTGGAGGCAACCAACACAGCTTGAAATGGAAACGGAGGCGAGTCTTGAAGCGTTTGGTTCAGAAGTTCTGGTCCGATGAATCCGGGGCGACCGCGATCGAATACGGCCTGATCGCAGCCGGTATCGCGCTGGCGATCATCACCGTGGTGAACAGCCTGGGCACCACCCTGAACGAGAAGTTCGGTGCGATTAGCAGCTCCTTGAAGTAATTTCAGCCTTCCATTTCCCAGCGGCGGCTACATTCTTCATAGACGGCTTTTTTGACCAACGCCCGCAAGGGGATTGCCCCCTGGCGGGCGTAGTCGCTTTCGGCGGCGGCTTTCACAGCGATGTCCCCAAGCCGTCCGCCTCTTCCTCGGATGGCTGTCGACCAACTTATCCCGCCGCTTATCCCCAAAAGATTTCCACAGCATTTCCCCCGCTGCGCACAGGCATCCACGGCCTCGCCGGTCGTGCCTCAGTTTGGAATTTCCGCTCACGCCCCGTGGCGGATGTTCCTCCAGCGTTCGCCGGTCGAACGAACGACCGCGGCGGACTTCCTACGACAAGGGTATTCGGGGGACGTTCCTGGTGACGACCGAACCTGCACCATCCTCATCCATGCGTGATTTTCCTCGGTCGACGGCCCGCCCACAGCTCATCCACAGCCTTATCCACGGGTTCCGAACAGCGAGCGATGATCCCTTAGGATCACCCGCGCCGCGTTATGGCCGGGCGCGCCGGTGACGCCGCCGCCGGGGTGGGCGCCGGAACCGCAGTGATACAGGCCCTTCAGCGGCCCGCGGTAATCGGCGTGGCCCAGCATCGGCCGCGCCGAGAAAAGCTGGTTCAGCGTCAGCGCGCCGTGAAAGATGTCGCCGCCGAGCAGGCCGAACTGCCGTTCGAGATCGAGCGGCGAGAGAATCTGGCGGCCGAGCACGCTGGCCGCAAAGCCAGGGGCATATTTGTCCACCGTCGCGATCATGAGATCGGCGACTTCCTCGCGGTGATCGTCCCAGGACTTGCCGTCGGGCAGTTCCGGAGCGACGTGCTGGCAGAACAGGCTCGCGACGTGCTTGCCCGCGGGCGCAAGGGTGTCGTCGAGTGTCGAGGGGATCAGCATCTCGACGACCGGCTCCCGGCTCCAGCCCTGTGCGCGCGCATCGAGATAGGCGCTGTCCATGTAGCCGAGGCTCGGCGCGATGATAATGCCCGAGGTGAGATGATCGCCCTCGCCCGGCAGCGCGGTGAAGGAGGGCAGGTGGTCCAGCGCCACGTTCATGCGGAAGGTGCCGGAGCCGTTCTTCCAGTGGCGAATGCGCGCGAGGAAGTCGGCGGGCAGGGCCTGCGCCGCGACCAGCCGCGTATAGAGCAGCTTTGGATTGACGTTGGCCGCGACATATTTCGCGCGGATGGTCTCGCCATTTTCCAGGATCACGCCGGCCGCGCGGTCGCGCTCGACGATTACCTCGCGCACGCCGGCGTCCGTCTCGATCGTGACGCCGTGGTCGCGCGCGGCGCGCGCCATCGCCTGCGTGATCGCGCCCATCCCGCCGATGGCGTGGCCCCAGACGCCCTTCTTGCCGTTCACTTCGCCGAAGGCGTGATGCAGCATCACATAGGCCGATCCCGCCGCGTAAGGGCTCGCGTAGTTGCCGACGATCGCATCGAAGCCGAACAGCGCCTTGACGAGATCGTGCTCGAACCGCTCGTCCAGCATCTCGCCGGCCGAGCGGGTGAAGAGGTCGAGCAGGCTGCGGCTCTGTTCCAGCGTCAGCCCACGCAGGATGTTGGCGCTCTGGACCGCGTTCATGGCCTCGCGGATCGCGCCAACACCAAAGCTGGCGAGCAGGTTCGGCGGCGCACGCAGCACGAACTGCCGCAACACGTCGGCGATGTCCTCCAGCTCGCGCGAGAAGCCGTCGAGCGCGTCGGCATCATGGGCGCTGAGCCGCGCGACCGCGCTTTTCGTCCTTCCCTCGCCGGTGAGGAGATAGTGGCCATCGGGCGCGGGCAGAAAATTCTGCGCGCGCCGCTCGACGACGCGCAGGCCCCTTTCGGCGAGCTTCAAGTCGCGGATCACCTGCGGATTGAGCAGGCTCACGGTGTAGGCTGCAACCGAGTTGCGGAAACCCGGATGAAACTCCTCCGTGACCGCTGCGCCGCCGACCACCTTGCGGCGTTCGACCACGCATACGCGCAGGCCCGCCATCGCGAGATAGGCCGCGCAGGTGAGGCCGTTATGGCCAGCGCCGATGATGACGACGTCGGTTTCGGTCATGAGGTTCAACTTGTTCCACGGCCATTCTGGGTTTGCGCTTTCGCGCGTGCCGGAATGACACCTGTATATCAGGTGTATATCAGGCATTGCCCGCCGCAACATCACGACAGCCTTTATTGCTCGTTCAGGGCCCTTGTGCTCCATTGCGCGCGCCCGGCGCCCGCCGGGGTGAAGCCGGAGCCCGCATGGATTCGATCGTGCAACCCGCTGCCATGGAGCAGCCGTCTTCGTCGCGCAACCGCCTGTTGCTGACGGTCTATACGGCCGCGATCTTCGTCAGCGCTCTGCTGCTGTTTTCGGTGCAGCCGCTGTTTACCAAGATGGTGCTGCCGCGGCTCGGCGGCTCGCCGGCCGTGTGGTCGGTGGCGATGGTGTTCTTCCAGTCGCTGCTGCTTGCGGGCTACGCCTATGCGCATCTGTTGATGCAGGTCAGGAACCGCATCATTCCGGTGGTGGTGCATCTGATGCTGCTGATCGCGGCCTTCGCCACGCTGCCGCTCGGCATCGCTACCGCCTATGGCGAGCCGCCCAGTTCAGGCTATGCGTTCTGGCTGCTCGGCCTGTTCGCGGTCTCGATCGGTCTGCCGTTCTTCGCGCTCGCGGCCAACAACCCGCTGCTGCAGGCCTGGTTCGTCCGCACCGGTCATCCCGATGCGCACGATCCCTACTTCCTCTATGCCTCCTCCAACATCGGCAGCTTCCTCGCGCTGCTGTCCTATCCGTTCCTGCTGGAGCCGATGTTCACGCTGCATGCGCAGAACCGGCTCTGGACCGGCGGCTACGGCCTTTTGATCCTCCTGATCGCCGGCTGCGGCGTGCTGCTGTTGCGTTCGCCGAGACTGACCGCAGTCGCCGTGCAAACCGGGGACACCAATGCGCCGGCACCGAGCCTCGCGACGCGGCTGCGCTGGATCTTCCTCGCCGCGGTGCCCTCGGGCCTGCTCATCGCCGTGACCGCGCACATCTCCACCGACGTTGCGGCGGCGCCGCTTTTGTGGGTGTTGCCGCTGTCGCTCTATCTGTTGACCTGGGTGCTGGTGTTTCAGTCGCGGCCGCTGCTGCCGCACAAATGGATGCTGATGCTCCAACCGGTCGCGATTGCCGGCGTCATCCTGCTGCTGGCCTTCGGCGGCGAGCAGAATCTGCTGCTCACGCTCGGCGGCCATCAGCTCTGCTTCTTCGTCATCGCCATGGCCTGTCATGGCGAGCTGGCGCGGACGCGACCGGCGGCAAGATATCTCACTGGTTTCTACGTCGCGCTGTCGTTCGGCGGCATGGTCGGTGGCCTGTTCGCGGGCCTGCTTGCGCCGTTCACCTTCTCGTGGATCGCCGAATATCCGATCCTGGTCGCGCTTGCCGCGCTCTGCCGACCCTCGGCAGACGAGCGACTCGCGGGCCTCGTCAAATGGTATTGGCTGGTGCTCATCGCACTCGCGGTGGCGCTGATTGCCCCATCTTGGACGACGGGCGACCTCTCGACCTGGTTCGAGGATCACCGCGTGTGGGTTGCCGGCGCCGTCGGTGTGCTCGCCGCGTTGCTGGCGCTCACGCTCAATGCCGGCCGCTGGAAGATCTTTGCCACCGTCGTGCTCGCGCTGGCGCTGGCGCGGATCTATCCGGCGGATGAGGGCCGTGTCGTCACGGTGCGCAGCTTCTTCGGCGTGCACAAGATCGTTGTGACGCCCGGCGGCTATTTCCACGTGCTGATGCACGGCACCACGATTCACGGCGCCGAGCGCTTCCGCAACAATGACGGCACGCCGGTCACGGGCCGCCCGGAGCCGATCACCTATTACCATAAGGACGGCGGCATCGGTCAGGCCATCACCGCGATCCGCGAGCGCAAGGGCGCGCCGCTGAAGGTCGCCGCGATCGGCGTCGGATCGGGCACGCTCGCTTGCGCTGCGGAGCGAGGGGAGAGCTGGAAGTTTTTCGAGATTGACCAGTCCATGGTCGACGCCGCGCGTGATCCGAAGAATTTCCGCTACATCTCGAGTTGCGCGCCGGACCTGAAGCCGGTGATCGGCGATGCGCGCCTCACCTTCGCGAAGGAGCCGGACGGCGCCTACGACCTCATCATCGTCGATGCCTATTCGTCGGACGCGATCCCGATCCATCTCGCCACCGCGGAGGCGATGAAGATCTACAAGGACAAGCTCGCCCCGCACGGCGCCGTGGTGATGCACGTCTCCAACCGGCATCTCGATCTCGAGCCCGTCGTGGTCGGTATCGCCGATGCCAACGACTTGAAGAGCTGGGTCTACAACGAGGACTCCGGGCGCGACGCGGACTACATCTTCTCGACCGACGTCGTCATCTCCGCACGCGAGGAGGCGGACGTCGGCAAGCTCGCCGCCTCCAAGCAGTGGGAGGAGACCGATGCCGACGACAACGTGCGGGTTTGGACCGACGACTATTCCAACATCCTCGGTGCGCTCTATCGGCGCCTGAGGAATGGGGAGTAGGGCTGTTAGGACAGTAGAGAATCTCGTGCCCCGGACGCAGCGCAATGTGTTGCGGTGCGCTGCAGAGCCGGGGCCTGGGTCCCGGCTCTGCGTCGCGTCATACGGGACGATGCTTCGCATCGCCCGGCATGCCGGGCCGCGTCCGGGACACGAGATCGTTTGAGACTTACGGCTCGACCGGCGTCCCCGCCGGCAGCGCAATGCCCTTCTCGCCGGCCACCCGTCGCAACAGGTCGGGACGATCCGAGATGATGCCGTCGACGCCGATCTCGATCATTCCCGCGATGTCCTCGGGCTTGTTGACCGTCCACACCACGACCCGCAAGCCGAGCGCGTGGGCCTCAGTGATCAGCGCCGCAGTTACGTCGCCGAAATAGGGCGACCAGATCGCCCCGCCCGCAGCCTTGATGGTCCGCGGTAGCGAGCCGGCATGATCGGCAGGACTGAAGCCCGCCGTCCAGCTCGTTGCCTTGTCGAGCGCGACGGTCGGCGCGGAGCCGCGCTGAAGCGTGAGATAGACGGTCGGAATCCTGGGCGCCTGCTGCTGGACGAGCTGCAAGGTCCGCCAGTCGAACGACTGGATCATGACACGGTCGGAAAATCCCTCGGTCGCGATCAGCCCGAGCAGCCTGCTGACGAAGGCCTGCGGACCCAGCGACTCGTCCGGATGGTCCGGATCGATCTTGGTCTCGATGTTGAAGCGCACGCGGCCGTTGCCCGATTTGCGCACCAGCGCGAAGACCTCCTTCAGCGTGGGAATGCGCGTGCCGGGCACGGCGTGCTGGTCGGGGAATTGCCTCGCATAGGCGCTGTCCGGCCTGATCCGGCCCACGTCGTATCTTTTGACCTCTTCCAGCCGCAATTTCACGAAGGGCGTGTCGGGGGTAGTGACGTAGGCGCCATTGGCATCGCGCGCAAGGTCCGGATTGAGCCCGCGCTCGTGCGACACAACGACCTCGCCGTCAGCGGTGACACCGACGTCGAGCTCCAGCGTGTCGACGCCCATCGACAGCGCATTGGCGAAGGCCGGCAGGGTATTCTCCGGCATCAGGGCCCGCCCGCCGCGATGCGCTTCGATGTCGAATGAAAAGTCAGATGCCATCGCGCGGCCTACCAACAGAATCGTGAATACGACTATGGTCACCGCACGTGATGGCATCATGTTTTCCCGGGCAAGAGCAAGGGCGAGATCCCAGCGTTTTTTGGCGCCTTCGGCCCAGTCTGTACGGTCGTCACGGCGTCGCCGCTCTGGTGGCGGCCGGAGATACTGCGCGGAAATCGTCGAACGCGGCGAGGCCGCGTTCAAATGGCGTCAGTTCTGATAGTAGTTGTAGCCGCTGCGCGGCTGATAATACTGGCGGGGCTGCTGCTGATAGTAATAGCCCTGTTGGCCGTAGTTTTGGCCGTAACCCTGGCCGTAGTACTGCTGCTGCGGCTGCTGCTGGATCTGCGTATCGTAGACTTGGCGGGCCGAGCGCGGCGCCGGATAGCGCGCGCCTGTGTCGCTGCCATCGGCCGGATAGATGTAGTTGTCGTCCTGCGGCATGTAGCGGCGCGGCGGTGCCTGCGGCGTCAGATCCACGGGCTCGCCGGCGGCGGTGTACTGATCTCCGGCCGGCTGCGAGGCGCGCGCGACGGCATTGCGGCCGCGCGGATTGCGCGCGAGCGCAACCGTGGCGGAGCCGGTCAGCGTCACCGTAGTGTTGAGCACGCCCTGCTCCTGCACGAGCGCATAGAGCGTCGAGGCATTCTGGCGCGACAGCCGCACGCAGCCATGCGAGGCGGGCGTGCCGAGCCGGCTGACGGAATCGGTGCCATGGATGGCGTGCCCGATCTTGGTGAAGAAGATCGAGTGCGGCATCGGCGCGTCGTCGAATTCCTTGGAGTAGTGGTCCTCTTCCATGCGGAAGGCGCGGAATGCGCCGCTCGGCGTCTCGCGCGAGGGGATGCCGGTCGACACCGGCCAGTGGTAGCGCTCGACGCCGTCGACGGCGACGGTCATCTGCTGATTGTCCTTGTCGATGGTGATGGCGACCTTCGCCTGCGCGGTGCCCGCGCTCAAAAGCATCAGGGAAGTGAAAACAATGAAAAAGGAACGCATCTGACTCTCGGCCTCCGGCCTGTTCACGCAGGCATCGCAGCTTTCCGTCCCCGGCGTGCACTATGCCTGCAATCCGGCTTTGGTTCCAGCGGGCTGCCCCATGCATCGTTAACGTGGCGCCGGGCGCAAGCAAGGCCACATTGCGCCATACCGCTGCCGGCGGTGCTGACATTTTCGCGAGCGGGCCAGCGCATTCAGCTCGACGACAATTCGTCATAAATGCGCAACCATTTGGCCGCATCTAGCATTGAACAAGCCTAATTCTTCAGCCGATAACCCGTGCGGAAGATCCACCAGATGATGGCAAGACAGATCACCAGGAACGCCAGCGTCATGCCCATGCTGACCGACACGCTGACGTCGGCGATCTCGTAGAAGCTCCAGCGGAAGCCGGAGATCAGATAGACCACGGGGTTGAGCAGCGCCACGGTGTGCCAGGCCGGCGGCAGCATGTTGACGGAGTAGAAGCTGCCGCCGAGGAAAGTCAGCGGCGTCACCACCAGCATCGGGATCATCTGCAGCTTCTCGAACCCGTCGGCCCAGATGCCGATGATGAAGCCGAACAGGCTGAAGGTGACCGCTGTCAGCACCAGGAAGGCCAGCATCCAGATCGGGTGCTGGATGTGCAGCGGCACGAACAACCCGGCGGTCGCGAGGATGATCAGGCCGAGGATGATCGATTTGGTCGCGGCGGCGCCGACATAGCCGAGCACGATCTCGAAATAGGAGATCGGCGCCGACAGGATCTCGTAGATCGTACCGACGAATTTCGGGAAGTAGATGCCGAACGAGGCATTCGCGATGCTCTGTGTCAGCACCGACAGCATCACGAGGCCCGGCACGATGAAGGTGCCGTAGCTCACACCCTGGACCTCGCTGATGCGCGAGCCGATCGCGGCGCCGAACACCACGAAATAGAGCGAGGTCGAAACGACCGGCGAGACGATGCTTTGCAGCAGCGTGCGCCAGGTGCGCGCCATTTCGAACAGATAGATGGCACGGATGGCGCGATAGTTCATGACGTCCTCACGAGGTCGACGAAGATGTCCTCGAGCGACGATTGCGTCGTGTCGAGATCGTTGAAGCGGATGCCGGCGGTGCGCAGGTCGCTGAGCAGGCTGGTGATGCCGGTGCGCTCGCCCTTGGTGTCGTAGTCGTAGACCAGCGTCGCGCCGCTGTCGCAGAGGTCGAGCTTGTAGTGGCTGAGGCTCTCCGGCAGCGCGCCGAGCTTGCCTTGCAGATGCAGCGTCAGCCGTTTCTTGCCGAGCTTCTGCATCAATGTCGCCTTGTCCTCGACCAGCACGATCTCGCCCTTGTTGATGACGCCGATACGGTCGGCCATCTCTTCGGCTTCCTCGATGTAATGCGTGGTGAGGATGATGGTGACGCCGGATTGCTGAAGGGTGCGCACGACCTCCCACATGCCCTTGCGCAGCTCGACGTCGACGCCGGCGGTGGGCTCGTCCAGGAACAGGATTTGCGGCTCGTGCGACAGCGCCTTTGCGATCATCACACGCCGCTTCATGCCGCCGGAGAGGGTGAGGATCTTGTTGTCCTTCTTCTCCCACAGCGAGAGGTCCTTCAGAACCTTCTCGATATGGGCCGGGTTCTTCGGCTTGCCGAACAGGCCGCGGGAGAAGCTCACGGTCGCCCACACGCTCTCAAAGGCATCGGTGTGCAGCTCCTGCGGCACGAGGCCGATCAGCGAGCGCGCCTTGCGGTAGGAGGTCTGGATATCCTCGCCGCCGACGGTGACCTTGCCCTCGCTCGGATTGGCGATGCCGCAGATGATGGAGATCAGCGTGGTCTTGCCGGCGCCGTTGGGACCGAGCAGGGCGAAGATCTCGCCGCGCTTGATATCGAGATTGACGTTTTTCAGCGCCTTGAAGCCGGACCCATAGGTTTTCGACAGGTTGGCGACGGAGATAATGGAGGACATGACGGCCGGATGGCTGGGGAAAGGAGGCTGGAACCCGCCGGGGAGGCAGGTCAGCGGAGCCCTGAAATAGGAATGCGCTTGCGTGGCCGCAATTCCCCGGAGAAAAATGGTCTCAAAACAGGCCCTTCCAGGGCAGGTTCCGGGCAACTGTTGCGCAACAGTCACGCGCTGCGGCTAAGATTGTCGCTCACGCGGCTCTTTGTTGCGTCTGCGAGCACGGCATGGCTACGATTCCGGCCAATCGCGAAGCGTGTGTCCCCAGGGAAAAGATCGATGAGACCGAACGGCCGTTACGCAGCCGGCGCCAGCCAGTTGTCCGCCATCCGTGTGTGGGCGATGTGCCTGCTCCTGCTGTCCGCTGTTGCCATGAGCCCGACCACCGCCAAGGCCGCGCCGTCCTCGGCGGCCGCGACGACGCATGTCTACCTGCTGCGCGGCGTGCTCAACATCTTCTCGCTCGGGCTCGACACGATCGGTGCCCGCCTCCAGGCGCAGGGCATCCCGGTGACGGTCGCCAATTTCGTGTCCTGGTCTTCGCTCGCCGATGAGGCGGCGGCCGCCTACAAGTCCGGCCGGCTCAAGACCATCATCCTGGTCGGGCATTCCTCCGGTGCAACCGCGCTGCCGGACATGATCGCCAAGCTCAACCAGCTCGGCGTCCCGGTGAAGCTCGCGATCGGCCTCGACTCCGTGTTCAAGACCAGGCTGACGACCGGCGCCGAGCGCTACATCAACATCTATATCGGCGATGGTCCCGGCGAGCCGGTGCGGGCCGCGAACGGCTTCCGCGGCAAGCTCGACAATGTCGACGTGCGCGGCACCGGCGTCGGTCACATCACGATCGACAAGAACGAGGCGATCCAGCGCCGCGTGATCGCCGAGATCGATGCCGCGATCATGCGCTCGCGCGCGCCGGCTGCACCGGTCGCCGAGCCCGGTGCGCCGAGGCCCGCGCGCTCCGCTGCGGCCGCCGCGCCGGCGCGGAACTGAAGGCCGATAGCCGAGACCTGCTTTCTTATAGGCCTGAGTTCGAGATGCCGCCGTCGACATGCAAGTCGACGGCGGCCTTGTTTTGTGCGTGATCACTCTCGTGACATCGGTCAGCGCTCGCTGCGCGCATCGTCCTCGGCTCCCGGTGCTTCGGGCTTGAGATAGACGAGCAGACAACAGCAACACATTGCGAGCCCGAGGATCGGGAATCGCAGGGCCACACCGGCGGCCGCCGCGAAGACACCGAGCGTGATCACCGAGCGGATGCGCATGATCCTGCGCTCTCTCGCTGGGACCTCGCCCGCGGGCGCCCGCCCGACGAGGTCCCAGATCAGAGCGACATAGGTCGCGTTCACCAGGAAGAACACCGCGGCGTAGAACGCGACCGGCTGCGGCGCGAGCTCGCTCACGGCCATCCAGGCGGTGGAGAGCGGCAAGAGCGACACCGAGAACAAATGCGCGAAGTTGAACCACATCAGCCGCGGCGTCGCCTCGCTGGCATAGCGCATCAGATGGTGGTGATTGGCCCATACGATCGCGATGAAGACGTAGCTCACGGCATAGGAAAGCCAGGTCGGCCACAGCGCCAGCAGCGCCGCGAAGGTCGGAATTTCCGGCGGACGAAGCTCGAGCACCAGCACCGTGATCAGGACGGCGAACACGCCGTCCGAGAATGCGCTCAGCCGTTCCGGACTCCGTCTCGCATGTGCCATGGCCGCCGCTCCCGTTACGTCAGAAAATCGCGAATGCTCTTTGCGATCTCGGGCGCATGCGTTTCCAGTGCGAAATGGCCGGTGTCGAAGAACTGGACCACGGCGTTAGGATTGTCGCGCTTGAAGGCCTCGGCGCCTGGCGGGATGAAGAACGGGTCGTTCTTGCCCCAGACCGCCAGGAACGGCGGCTTGTGCGTACGGAAGTAGCTTTGAAATGACGGATAGAGCGCGACATTGCTCTTGTAGTCGCCGAACAGATCGAGCTGCACGTCGTCCGAGCCCGGGCGCGCCAGATAGAAATTGTCGAGATTCTGGCCATCCGGGGACACCGCGGTCGCATCGGCAACGCCGTGCGTGTACTGCCAGCGCGTCATTTCCGGCGTGAGGAGTGCCCGCAGCGCGTCGCGGTTGGCCGGCGAGGGATCCTGCCAATAGGCCTTGATCGGAATCCAGCCGTCGCTGAGGCCGTCTTCATAGGCGTTGCCGTTCTGCGAGATGATGGCCGTGATCCGTTCGGGATGGCGCAGCGCAAGCCGAAAGCCCGTCGGCGCGCCGTAGTCGAACACGTAGACCGCGAAGCGATCGAAGCCGATGATTTCGGTGAAGCGCTCGATCACGCGCGCGATGTTGTCGAAGGTGTAACGGAAAGTCTCGCGGGACGGCATGTCGGACTGGCCGAAGCCGGGAAGATCGGGCGCGACGATGTGATATTTGTCAGCGAGCAGCGGGATCAGGTCGCGGAACATGTGGCCCGCACTCGGGAAACCGTGCAGCAGCAGAAGCTTTGGCGCGCCGGCAGGGCCGGCCTCGCGATAGAACACCTTGAAGCCGTCGACGTCGGCCGTGCGATATCTGGTGCGGGTCATGACATCCTCCGTTTTGGATAGTTGATGGGGCTGCCTCACGAAGGCGCCCGGCGCGCAAGAGCGCTAAATTGCCGCTCAGGGAGCGGACCGCCTCGCAATGACCGCGGCGATGATTGTGGGCGCCATTTTCATCTCCTGCCACGTAACCTGTTTAAAGGTAGTCACTAGGTTATTGAGAGCGTTAGTAACTTGTCAATAGCATTCTTACAGGTTACTCATGAGATGCTCCTTCTGGCCGGAAGCCGCGCATGCCAAACAGACCGCCCGCCATGTTCATTGCCGACTCGCTCGGCCTCGATTTCCTGAATTCGGTCGCGACGCCGGTCGATACGCCCGTCGACTGGATCGAGAACGGCGATGGCCTTGTCGACTGGCTGGCGCAGGCCAAGCTGGTGCCGACGGCCGAGCTGGACGCACTGAAGGGGCGCGCGATGCCGGGCGAACTGGACAAGGTCGCCGATCAGGCCCGCGCCTTGCGCGAATGGTTCAGGACTTTCGTTCGCAAGCATGCTGGCGCACCGCTCACGGCGGAGGCGCTGCAGGAACTTGGTCCGCTGAACAGCCTGCTGGAGCGCGACGAAGCGTTCAGCCGGATCGAACCTCGACATGACGACGGCCATCGCGGCCTCGCGCTGCGGATGACGCGGCGCTGGCGCTCGTCGGAATCCCTGCTGCTGCCGATTGGCGAGGCGCTGGCCAAGTTCGTGTGCGAGGAGGATTTCGCCATCGTGAAGGCGTGCAGGGGGCATAGCTGCACGATGCTATTTGCCGACCACACCCGCCGGCGCGCGCGGCGGTGGTGCAGCATGGCGATCTGCGGCAACCGCGCCAAGCAGGCCGCGCATCGCAGTCGCCTCAAGAACAGGCAGTAGCGGCAGACCGGCTGACACAAAGCCGCATCACTCGGTAAGATCCGGTCACGCGCTTGGATCGGGGCAGGGTGGGCGCTTTCGGCACGTCTCCGCGCCCCAAAAACCGCCAAATCGGCGGTCACTAAGCCGCGAGGGAGGCCTCTGCCTCTCGTGGTGTGGAATTATGATTGATCCAAGGCGAATGGTTGTGCTGGCAGCGCTCGCGCTGCTCGCCTTGACTGCGGGCGCGGCCGCGGCTTCGCCCGCCAAGCCGAAGCGTGCTGCGATTGCGACGGTCGCGCCGTCGCCTCCTGCTCCGCCGCCTCCCGCAGTGGAGCTGCCCGCGCCAAAGGTCTACCTGTTCCGCGGCGCCATGGGCCCGATCTTCTCGACCGGCATGGACCGGCTCGGTGAGAAATTGACCAGCGCCGGCTTCTCGGCCGACGTCTATGAATTCACCCTCTGCCGGATGGTCGGCAACCGGGTCATCTCCAATTACAAGGACAAGCCGGCCCCGATCGTGCTGATCGGTCATTCCATGGGCGGGCTGTGCTCGATCGTCATCTCCGAGATGGCGGCCAAGGAGAACATCCCGATCAGCCTCGTCGTCACCATCGATCCCGCGCATGCGACCGGCAACGTGCCGCTCAATGTCGAGCGCTTCATCAACATCTTTCTCTCCGACAGTGTGCTCGGCGGCGGCGACGTTGTCGCCGAGCCGGGCTATCGCGGCCATTATGCGAGCTTCGATCTGAAGGAGAACAGTCGCGTCACGCACATCAACATCGAGAAGTCGGACGACATTCATCGCCAGATCGTCGACATGGTGACGCAGTTGCCGCGCATCTCGTCGCAGACCCAGGTCGATGCCGTGCCGCTGCGCTATCTCGTGCCCGCCAATACGCTCGTCGAGCTCTGGGACTCCGGCGTGCGCCTGCCCGTGCGTTCCGGCGACACCATGGAAAGCATCGCCGCGACCCATCGCGTGCCGCTATGGTCGATCGCGCAAAGCAATTCGCTGCCGGAAAATGCGCCGCTCACGCCGGGCCAGTCCATCATCGTCCCGCGCCATCTGGTGCCGGTCGATCCGACCGCCGCCATGGCGACACCGGACGGACAACAAAAGAAGACCAACGTCACACGATGAGATCGTGGTGCGGCACAGGATGGTTGACCCAACCGCCTGCGTGGTGGCCGTTGCCGTCCGGGTACGAAGCCTCGAGATCTGGCGCCGCGTCATGTCCCCTAGCGGCCGCCGCATGTTCGTGATCATGGTGCGACGCTGGGAATTCGTTCACGAACGTGATGCTCGATTTCTCGCAACCCGGATTGAGGAAGTTAAAGGAATTTCGTGGTTCGTGCGGGTTTGCTTCTGAACCGAACCCTCCATGAGCCTTGGAATGCAGTTGCGTCTCGAGCAGGCCAGGCGCATCGGCGCGGTCATGGCTGTGTTCGTTTGCTTGACGGGAGAACCAATGATCGCAGCCGCCGTTCTCGAACCAGTTCGAGGGGCCGGGATCAAGCGCGCTCTCCGTATCGGGAGCGCTCGTAGAGCCATCAGCCTCGGCAGCCTTGCCGCTGTCGGCGTGTTGGTCGGCTGCAGGCAAGGCACTCGGCGTACCGAAAGAAACATCCAATATCGAATGACTTCCAACCCCTGTGCCAGCCGGACCGTTCCCCTTTTGATGGTTGCTGTCGGTGGTCCCGGTTTGCTCGAAGACAAAGCTGGAGTTCGTCGACGGCGAGACGTTCGCCGGCTCCAGCAGGATGGGTTGCTTCGCAATTCCGTCTGAGTTGGAAGAGGTGGGATGGTCGCTCGACCCGACCTGACCTTGCTCGGCACTGAGAACACGATGCACGCCGGCTGCCTGAGCGGTCGAGCTTCCGTCGAAGGCGACAGCGCCGCTACCATCCGTCGTGCCAGCGGGAGCGTCGGACGTGCTGACCGTAACGGTGGTCGCGTCAGCTTGCGTCGTTGCAGTCGGGTCAATGGCATCGCCCATAGCTATGGCCGACGCTGCATTCGAGTCCACGATGAAATCCGACGACGCGATGGTCGCGATGCCCTGGAGATGAATTTCCAAGAGGCTGGAGTCGCCGATATGAAGAGATTGATCGGTCGGGTTGACAAACACGACTGTTTCATTGGCCGAGCTGTTGTAAAGCCAGGCGATGGTGTGCGCCGGCACAGGCGTGTGTGTTGAGTTCAATGCCAGGACCACGAATCCGAGCGCGCCGACAGCCGTCAAATCGATCTTGTCGGATCCCGATACGAAACCATTGATGGTATCGGACCGGCCTCCACTGGAATCTGCGGCCGCCTGAAAAACGAAGACGTCATTGCCATTGCTGCCGATGAGCTTGTCCGCGCCGGGCCGGCCGATGATGCTGTCGTTGTCGGTATTGCCGTCGATAGTGTGTCGTGCAGGGCCGTAGACAACGTCATCCGCGTTGTTGCCCTTGATCGCATCGTTGCTCGATCCGCCATTCACGCCGGTGCCGTTAAGGGTCTCGTCGCCGGTGTCCCCATAGACGGTCTGGGCTATATTGCCATCACCGGCGATGTTGTCGCCTTGAAGAGCTCCCTGGACGGACGGGGAATCTGATACGAGGGAATGCCCTGTGGCCAGATTGTCGAAATCATTGCGGCCGCCGTCGCTGGCGCCATGGATGGTGATCGTCACCTCTTGCCTGGTGCCATCGATGGTCATCACCGTGAAGTGGTCGGTGAGCGTATCGCCGTCATCGAGGGCGTCGACCACGCAGTTGCTGTTGTCGAGCGTATAGGTCCATACGCCGGCTGCCGTCATCGTGAAGGTGCCGTAGCCGCAGTCGCTTGCAGTGGGGCAGGTCACCGCGGTGAAGGTGTTGGACGGATTGTCGACGTCGGTATCGCTGAGAGCGCCGGTTGCCACCGGCTTGCCGGGTGAGATGCAGCCGGCTTCGAGCACCGAGCCTGTCGTGTCACCAAAGATGACGGCGGCGTCATTCGTGCCACGGATCGTGATCGTCACCACCTGCGGCGTACCGTCGATGGTCGTCACGGTGAATTTGTCGGTCAGCGTATCGCAGACATTGAGAGCCTGCACCGTGCTGTTGTTGTTGTCGAGCGTGTAGGTCCACACGCCCGACGCCGTCATCGTGAAGGTACCGAAGCCGCCCGCGCTCGGCTTTGGAGAACTCACCGCGGTGAAAGTGTTCGGCGGATTGTCGGGATCGATGTCGGTCAGCGTGCCGGTTGCGGTCGGGCGGCCAGGCATCTGATTGGCGACACATCCGGCCTCGATCACTACGCCGGTCTTGCATCCGTAAATGACGGCCGGATCGTTGCTGCCGTTGATGGTGATCGTCACCACCTGTGGGGTGCCGTCGATCGTGTTCACCGTGAAGCTGTCGGTCAGCGTGTCGCCAATGTTGAGCGCCTGCACCTTGCAGTTGGCGTTATCGAGCGTATAGGTCCACGCGCCGTCCGCCGTGATCGTAAAGCTGCCGTAGCCACCCGCGCTTGCCGTCGGCGAGCCAATCGCCACGAAGGTGTTGGGGGGATTGTCGACATCCGCATCGACAAGTGTACCCGTCGCGACCGACGAACCGTGCGACGCGCTGCTGGCTTCGACAACTGAACCGACCGTGGCGCCTGAGATGACGGCGGCGTCGTTGCTGCCCTGGATCGTGATCGTCACGACCTTCGGCGTTCCGTCGATGCTGGTCACCGTAAAGGTATCGGTCAGGGTGTCGCCGACATTCAGAGCCTGCACCGCATGATTTGTGTTGTCGACACTGTAGGTCCACGCGCCGGCCGTTGTCATCGTAAAGGTGCCGTAGCCGCCCGTGCTCTTGGTCGGTGAGCTGACCGCCGTGAAGGTGTTGGCCGGGTTGTCGACGTCCGTGTCCGTGAGCGTGCCGGTTGCCGTTGGCGTGCCAGGCGCCGCATTGGCGGCACCGCCTGCCTCCGCCACCGCGCCACCGGCGTTGCCTGAGATAATGGCCGCGTCATTGGCGCCGTTGATGTCGATCGTGAAGGTCTGACTCACCGAGAGCGAGCCGTCCGAAACCGTGATGACGAAGCCTGTGGTCGTCGGCGACTGCAGGGCATTGATTGCATCGTTGTTCGGCACGAAAGCGTAGGCGCCCGATGCGCTGTTCAAGTAAAGGGTGCCGTAGGGACCGGTCTGCGAAAGATTGTATGTCACGCCGTTCAGTGTCGTGTTGCCGGATGTCCCTCCGCTGAGGCCGTACGTCAGTACGGCGCCGATCGCGGCACTGCTGGCTGTGAAAGTCCCGGTCGTCGCCGAGAACTGGTCGAAGGTGATGGTGTCGATTTCGATGGGCCCAGCCGGCACGGCTAGAGTCGGCGGCGGCCGTACGAGGGGGGTCGCAAGGATCGGAATGACGAAAGACGGCAGAGGCGGAAGCACGTTCGGCGCTGCAGGTTCATCCTCCGGAACAAAATTGATCGGCTCGACCGGAAGCGACTCGACGAAAGGAGGTGTGCCCGATCCTGTTGGCCCGTGCGTGAGGTTGGCGAGCACGTCCTGTTGAGCCGCCTGCAACTCCTCCATTCGCGCAGCGCTGTTGGCAACCTGGCTCACGCTGACCGAAGAGCCGATCTTGTTCAGGATGACGGTCTCGCCGGGATCCTCAACGATGATGTGTCGCGGCACCGCCTCCTTGGTGATGAGTTCGAAGACGCCGTGCTGCATGTCCTTGTAGGTGATCTTGTCGTCATCCAAGAACGTGGCGTCCGGGTCGGCGGCGTTTGCGTCCGGCATCATCGAGAAAGTCAGCGCGGCAAGCGTCAAAATCCCGAACCCGCTCGAATAGGAGCGGGCGCGAACGCTTCCAAGGGGCGTGTCGACCGTCAGAGTGCCGTTTTCTGCCAACCGGCCGGCAGCGAAGGCAAAGCTCCCTCTGTCGACCGACAGCACGATCGAGCGTGCGGTGCCGTCGGATTGGCAGACGCATTCGCTCAGCTCGATGCGAGCTCCGCTGGAGACATTGAAGACGGTGTCATCGATAAGCAGAATTCCGACCTGCCCATCTGCGGCAGCCTCGATTATGTCAGAATGACAGACTGGGTCGCCAACGCTGACTTGAGTTGCTATGCCGCCGTCACGCGTGAGAGTGGCGTAACCAATCGCTGTCTGAACGATACCGATGATCTGGTGAGGCAGGACCGCGGCGACCCCATCCCTGGCCTCAACGCCGGACGCAACTAACATTGGCTGTAGCCTCGCCTGTCGTACAATTCAGGCTCAGCGCGGTGCTTGTTGGTTTTGCCTACGCCACGGGGAAATGTGTTGACGTTGGCAACCTTGGGCCTGCACGCCGAAACGTCTGATGAAGCAAAACGATCTTTACGTGTATGGTCAAAAGAATAGCAGGTTCAGGGAGATGCAACATCTCGACGCGAGCGTGCATTGTATCTCAAAAACAGTTGACGATTGAGCTGGGCAAAATGTGGCCTACTTTTGATGGCCAGGCAAATGACCAGGGCCTAAGATCGAAGGCAAAAAAGAGGTACCCCATCTGGGGGACTGGTCGGCAGGACCGATCTGGGTCGTAGATGCAGACGATGCACGACGTGCTGGCTTAGCCAGGGTTCAAAGAGGCCACGCGAACGAGATCTTCGCTGAAAGGGCGGGTCATGTGCAGACGCACGATTGCGGCTTTGGTGACTGGTTTCGTTTGGGCATTCGCGAATGTTCTGGTTGCTCAGGCGCAAGTCAGTCCCGCGAAGCCCAGCGTCCAGGATGTTGCGCTAAAACCCATCGGCAAGGTCGTAGCCGCGACGGGCTCGGTCACGATCGAGCACGCAGGTGCGGTCGTCGTGCAGGCCAACCTTCCCGATCAGGCCGCTCAAACCAAGGTTGGCGATATCGTCTATCTGGGTGATGTGGTGCGAACCGGGGCCGACAGCCGGATCAACATCAACTTCACCGACGGTTCGTCATTCAATCTGTCGAGCAACGCTCGCATGACCTTGGACGAATACGTGTACGAGCCGGCGGGGAAGGCCAATTCGACGTTTTTCAACGTTTCCAAGGGCACGGTCACGTTTATTGCCGGCCAGGTCGCCAAGACGGGCGATATGAAGGTCGATACGCCTGTCGCGACCATGGGAATCCGAGGCACGACGCCGCACATCGAGATTTCGGATGATGGTGCCGTCAAGTTCTCGACTCTCATCGAGGAGGGCAAGAGCAAACTGCTCAAGAAGCGGGTCACGACCACAACGCGGCAGCCCGAAGAGGAGGTCAATCGCAAGCTGAACATCTGCCGAGGATGCTGAAGCGATTTTGCGGTGCTCCGTTCATTTCCACTGGGGCCTGACAGGGACATGACGACAAGGCTCGCTATCATCGACAGCGTCGCGTCCGGTCTCGTTCTGCTGCTGCTCAGTTCACCGGCGATGGCGCAAGAGCTGCAGAAGAATAGCCACCTCAAGAGTATCGAGCAGTGCAACGGCGCGGACCGCATCCCGCTTCAGGCCCGTATTGTCGGCTGTACGGTGCTCATCAGTTCGGGTGATGCCAAGCCGGACGCGCTCGCTGTGGCGTACAACAATCGTGGCAATGCTTACATCGCGACGGCGGAGTACGACCGTGCGATCAGGGATTTCGATCAGGCGATCGAGCTCGCTTCAGGCTACGTCAAGCCGGTGAACAACCGCGGCGTGGCCTATTTGAGGAAGGGTGCCTATGACGACGCGGTCAAGGCGTTCGATCAGGCAATCAAGCTCAACCCGGACTATGGCAGCGCCTTCGCCAATCGCGCGGAAGCCTACCTGAAAATGGGCCGGTATGATCGTGCCGCGCGGGATTTCGACGAGGCCATTCGTCTCGACCCCAATTCGACGCTTGCCTGGAGCGGACGTTGCTGGACCCGAGCCATCCTCGGCGATCTGGCGGCCGGGCTCGACGACTGCAACAGGGTGCTTCAGGCGGATTCGAACAACGCCGCGGCATACGACTCGCGTGCGCTGATCCATTTGAAGATGGGTCGAGCCGCCGCCGCCATCGATGATTACAATTCGGCGTTGCGCGTCGAGCCAAAACTGGCAAGCGCGCTTTACGGACGCGGGCTTGCCAAGCTCAGGCAGGGTGACAAAGCGGGTGGCGACAGCGACCTCGCGGCCGCGAAGATGATCGAGGCCAAGGTCGGCGACGACTTCGCCCGCTATGGCGTGCAGTGAGGCCAGGTCGGGGGACGACTGAGGTCGTCGCGCCTCGCGGGAGCCTTTAGCGCTTTCTGAATGTTTCGCGCGCATCATTGATGCCGACACGCAATTCATCCGCGTGTTCTTCGGGCAGGCCGGGGCCGGCTGGATTTGTCTCCAGTGCCGGTCCTCGAGCGCCCCCCGGGCGGTCAATTTTGTAAGTAACGAAATACCTCGTGTCGTATTGGGTAATGGGCGGGACGTAGCCGTGGAAGAGCGACGCAGACAGCAGCGCACGCCGGTTATCGAGACTGCCTATATCGCCGGCGATGGATCCAGCATGCGATGCCACGTGGTCAATCTGTCCGATCATGGCGCCGCCATCGAGATGCCCGACAGGCTCTATGTCAGACCCCGCTTCAAGTTGATGCTGGAGAGAGATCGCATCATCAGAGATTGTCGCGTGATCTGGTCCAGCGGAAATCGCATTGGCGTCGAGTTCGTGGACTAAAGCGTGATGAAATTATGCTCGCGGCTCTCCGTGTTCCACCTCTCCCTACGGGAGAGGTGTTCTGAGTTCTCCGGTCGCCCGCTCTTCTGAGCCTGCTAGACGTTCGAGCCGTGGATCGCGTCGATGACGGCGTCGGTCACCTCCTTGGTCGTCGCCTTGCCGCCGACATCCGGCGTCAGCACACCGGCGGCGCAGACGCGCTCGACGGCGGCCATCAGCCGGCCCGCGGCATCCTTCTCGCCGAGATGCTCGAGCATCTGTGCACCGGTCCAAAACGTCGCCACGGGGTTGGCGATGCCCTTGCCGGTGATGTCGAAGGCCGAGCCGTGGATCGGCTCGAACATCGAGGGAAAGCGGCGCTGCGGATCGATGTTGCCGGTCGGCGCCACGCCGAGGCTGCCGGCGAGCGCGCCGGCGAGGTCCGAGAGGATGTCGGCGTGGAGATTGGTCGCCACGATGGTGTCGAGGCTCTTCGGATGCAGCGTCATGCGCACGGTCATGGCGTCGACCAGCACCTTGTCCCAGGTGACGTCGGGGAATTCGCCTGCCACCTCGGCGGCGATCTCGTCCCACATCACCATGCCGTGGCGCTGCGCGTTCGACTTGGTCACCACCGTGAGCAGCTTGCGCGGACGCGACTGCGCGAGCTGGAACGCATAGCGCATGATGCGGGTGACGCCGACGCGGGTGAACACCGCGACTTCGGTGCCGACCTCCTCGGGCAGGCCCTTGTGAGCGCGGCCGCCCATGCCGGCATATTCGCCTTCCGAATTCTCGCGCACGATCACCCAGTCGAGATCGCCGACGCCGACATTGCGCAGCGGCGAGGCGACACCGGGCAGGATCTTGGTCGGCCGCACATTGGCGTACTGGTCGAAGCCCTGGCAGATCGGCAGGCGCAGGCCCCACAGCGTGATGTGATCGGGCACGTCGGGCGCGCCGACCGCGCCGAAATAGATCGCGTCGAACTTCTTGAGTTCAGTGAGGCCGTCGGCCGGCATCATCACGCCGTGCTTCTTGTAATAGTCCGAGCCCCAGTCGAAGGTCTTGACGTTGAAGGCGAGGTCGCCGCCGCGTTTTGCCAGCGCCTCCAGCACGCGGAGGCCGGCGGAGATGACCTCAGGGCCGATCCCGTCAGCGGGGATTGCTGCAATCGAATGGGTGCGCATGGGAATACTCCGTTTGGATGATCAGTGGGATTGCGTGACGGGTTCGACGCGTGCGGCTTGTGCGCGCGACAATAGAAGGGTGAGCACGGCGGAGAGAACGAGCAGCCCGCCGACGAAGTAGAGCCCGCCGACGAAACTGCCGGTCTGGTCCTTGATCCAGCCGATCATGGCGGGCCCGACGAAACCGCCGAGATTGCCGATCGAGTTGATGGTGGCGATGCCGGCCGCGGCCGCCGAGCCGGACAGGAACATCGTCGGCATGCTCCAGAGCGGCGGCTTTGCCGAGGAGATGCCGATATTGACCAGCGCCAGCGCGATCAGCACCGTGGCGACGCCGGTCGCAAGGCCGGCGAAGGCGAGGCCAGCAGCAGCGAGCAGGCAGGCCCATACGACGTGCCAGGTGCGTTCGCCGGTCCGGTCCGAATGCCGCGCCCACAGGATCATGGCGACGACGGCGGCGGTCGCCGGCACCGCGTTGAGGAAGCCGACCTGGAGCGAGGACAGGCCGAACTGCTTGATGATCTGCGGCGCCCAGACGCCGAGCGTGTAGAGGCCGGCCGAGGTGCCGAAATAGATCAGCGACAGCGCCAGCACGCGGGGGTCGGCGAGCCCGCGCCAGACGCTGTGGCTTGCGGTCGCGGCCTTGCTCGTGGTCTCCGCATTCATGGCCTCGACCAGCCACCGGCGCTCGTCGTCCGCGAGCCATTTTGCCTTCTCCGGGCGGTCGGTCAGGAACACCAGCACGACGCAGCCGAGTAGCACCGCGGGCAGTGCCTCCAGCACGAACAGCCATTGCCAGCCCTTGAAGCCGAGCAGACCGTCCATCTCCAAGAGCGCGCCGGAGATCGGCGATCCCAGCACGGTCGAGAGCGGCGCGGCAGCCATGAACAGCGCGGTCACTGCGGCGCGCTGGCGCGCCGGGAACCAGTAGGAGAGATAGAGGATGATACCGGGAAAGAAGCCGGCTTCGGCGACGCCGAGCAGGAAGCGCAGCACGTAGAAGCTCGTCGCACCCTGTACGAAGGCCATCGCGGCCGACACCAGCCCCCAGGTGATCATCACCCGCGCGATCCAGATCCGCGCGCCGACCCGGTGCAGGATGATGTTGGAGGGCACTTCGAACAGGAAATAGCCCCAGAAGAAGATGCCGGCGCCGAAGCCGTAGACCGCCGGCGACAGCCCGATGTCCTTGTTCATCGTCAGCGAGGCGAAGCCGATATTGACGCGGTCGATGAAGGCCACGAAGTAGAGCAGCATGATGAAGGGAACGATGCGCAACGTGATCTTGCGCAGCACGCGCGTCTGAAGCTCGCTCGCCACCCTGGCCTCCTTGAGATGCAGAATTATGGTTATGCTGGCGGACCCATGGTCCACGCCGGCAGTGAGCCTAGGCGGAGGCAAGCGGCGGACTCAATTGACGCTGGTTTATACAAAAAAATGATATAATCCGATCAGGCGAGGGGAATCGGGAGCACGGACCGGCGAATGGAATTGCATCAGCTTCGATGCTTCGTGGCGGCGGCGGAGCAGCTTCATTTCGGCAGGGCGGCGCAGCATCTCCAGATGCTGCCTTCTGCGCTCGGTCGCCAGATCAGGCTGCTCGAGGAGGATCTGGGAACGCGGCTGTTCGCCCGGACCACGCGTGCGGTGTCGCTCACCGAGGACGGCGCAAGCCTGCTGCGCGACGCGCGTGCCATCCTCGCGCGCGTCGAGGCCGTCGAGAGCAGTTTGCGCAACCGCTCGCGCGAACGGACCGCGCGGCGGCTGCGGGTCGGTGCCATCGACAGCGCCGCGGCCGGACTGCTGCCGCCGCTGTTGCGCGACTTTCGCGCTAAGCATCCGGAGGTCGCGGTACAGTTGCTCGAAGACAAGACCGTCCGGCTGCTGCCGAAGATTTTGACCGGCGCACTCGACCTCGCCTTTGTCCGGCCGCCCGACCGGCCGGACAAGCGGCTCGAATTCCGCCATCTCCTCCAGGAGACAGCGATCGTCGCATTCCCGCAGCGGCACGCGCTCGCCGGGCGCAAGTCGATTGCGCTGTCCGAGATCGCCGACGAGCCGATGCTGGTACCGGACCGCCGCTCGCGGCCGCACAGTTACGATCTCACGATGAAACTGTTCGAGCAGGCTGGCCTGACACCGCGGATCGCGCAGGTCGCCGACGAGAAGCAGACCATCATCAACCTGGTGGCAACCCGCCTTGGCGTCGCCATCGTGCCGCGCTGGACGACGCGGATGGCGGTGTCGGGCGTGCGTTTCGTGCCGCTGCGGCCGCGGCAGAGCGGCCCCGTCGGCCGGCTGCCGCTCGCGGCCGCATGGCTGCGTGGCTCGCGCGATCCCGCGCGCGATGCGATGCTGGCGGTGCTTGAGGCACGCCTGCGCAGCTATGCGCGGGAGGCCTGAGGAGCTATGACTTCGGCTTGGTGAAAGGGCAGGACGCGATGACCGAACAGAGAGCTTCGAACGATTTGCGGATTGCGATCGCGGGACTAGGCTCGATTGGCAGCAAGATCGCGACTGCGCTCGATCAGGGCATCGAGGGGCTGACGCTGTCGGCCGTCGCGGTGCGCGATCCCGCCAAGCATCAGGCTTTCCTGAAAGGTCTGCGCCGCCCGCCGCGGGTCGTGCCGATCGAAGAGCTTGGCGATGCCGCCGACATCGTGGTCGAGTGTGCACCGAGTCGGAATCTGCGGGCCATCGTCGAGCCCGCGGTGAAGCGCGGCAAGGCCGCGGTCGTCGTCAGCGTCGGCGCGCTGCTCGACAATGCCGACCTCATCGATCTCGCGCGCGCCAATGGCGGGCGCATCATGGTGCCCACGGGCGCGCTGATCGGGCTCGACGCTGTCAATGCCGCCGCTATCGGCACCATTCATTCGGTGAAGATGGTCACCCGCAAGCCGATCGACGGTCTGAAGGGCGCGCCGTTCATCGTCGAGAACGGCATCGACATCGACAATCTGCGGGAGCCGCTCAAACTGTTCGAGGGCACGGCACGCGAGGCGGCCAAGGGCTTTCCGGCCAACCTCAATGTCGCGGTCGCGCTGTCGTTCGCAGGCGTCGGGCCCGACCGCACCTTGGTGCAGATCTGGGCCGACCCGACCGTGACGCGCAACGTTCATCGCATCGAGGTCGAGTCCGATTCCGCGCGCTTCGCGATGTCCATCGAGAACATCCCGTCCGAGAATCCCAAGACGGGGCTGATTACGGCGCTGTCCGTGATCGCGTTGCTCCGCAAGCAGCGCGCCACGCTCTGCGTCGGGACGTGAGGCTTACGCGCCGGTGACGCGCCAGATCACGTTGCCGACGTCGTCGGCCATCAGCAGCGACTTGTCGGGCCCGATCGCCACGCCGACCGGGCGGCCATAAGATTCCTTCTCGTCCGGCGACAGGAAGCCTGAGAGGATGTCGCGCGCCGGGCCGGACGGGCGGCCGTTCTCGAACGGGATGAACACGACCTTGTAGCCGGACAGCGTGCTGCGATTCCACGAGCCGTGCTGGCCGATCACCATGCCGTCCGGGAAGCCCGGCAGCGTGCCGGCCGGCATCCAGCACAGGCCGAGCGACGCGGTGTGGCCGCCGAGCGCATAGTCCGGCGTGATCGCCTTGGCGACCAGCGCCGGATCCTGCGGCACGCGATCGTCCACCGTCTTGCCCCAGTAGCAATAGGGCCAGCCGTAGAAGCCGCCGTCGCGGACCGAGGTGAGATAGTCCGGCGGCGTCTCGTCGCCGAGGCCGTCGCGCTCGTTGACGACGGTCCAGAGCATGGACGTTGTTGGCTCCCAGGCAAGGCCGACCGGATTGCGCAGGCCGCTGGCGAAGATGCGATGCGTGCCGGCGACGAGATCGAGCTCGTAGACCGCGGCGCGGCCTTCCTCGACGTCCATGCCGAGTTCGGCGATATTGCTGAGCGAGCCTACGCCGGCATAGAGCTTCTTGCCGTCGGGGCTCGCGAGCAGGCTCCGTGTCCAGTGCCCGCTCGGCTTGAATGTGGCGAGCCGCTTGCCCGGTACGGTGATGCGGTCGGCGCCCGCGACATAGGGAAAGGCCATCACGCCGTCGGTGTTGCCGACATAGAAGGTGTCGCCGACCAGCGCCATGCCGAACGGCTGGCTCAGATTTTCCATGAAGGCGCCGCGCTGCTCGGCGACGCCATCGCCGTCCTTGTCGCGCAGCAGCGTGATGCGGTTGGCACTGACGCCGAGCGCCGCGGCGCGCCGCATCGTCGCCTGCATGGCATAGTGAAACACGGTGCGTGGCGGGCCCGCGATCTGCGTCGCCTCGGCAATGAGGACGTCGCCGTTGGGCAGCACCTCGATCCAGCGCGGATGGTCGAGGCCTGTCGCGAACGCATTGACTTTCAGCCCTGGCGCAACGGTCGGCTTGTGTCCCTCGCGCCAGCCGCGCGCGGTCGGCATCTTCAACGTCGGGATCGCGCCTTGCGGCTTGGCTTCGGGGATCGCCGGCTTCTCTCCCCAGGCCGGCGTCGGCGCCGAGCCGGACAGGCGTCGCCATTGCAGCGCGATGCCGCCGACCAGCGCAACGAACTGCGCGAAAATGCTGGAAAAGGTCATAAAAATCCCCTGTCGAACGTGCGGCACTGTCCAACGCCGGATTGCCCAATGCCCCCGCGCTTTGCGCGCGCATCCAACGTGGTGGCGGCCCAAACGTCAACCTGTGGGGTGCCTCGCGGGCGTCCGTCGCGACGGAATGGCAGCCGATCGAATTTGCATGGGAGAGATCACGGCGGGCGGGCGTGACGCCGCTGGGGATCACCGGCCGATCTGCCGCTCCAGGCGCCGCGCCGCGCGGAAATCGTCGAGATGCTGGACGTTGGGCCCGAGCGCGGCCTCCTTGGACAAGAGGTGATAGACGCGCGCGACCGTACGCTGCTTTTGCTTCGTCCGCCCGGGCGGCAAGCTCCGCGCCTTGCGGGCGGCGGCGATCGCGTGCGCGCGGAAATAATCGTAGGCATCCGACATGGTTCAACGCTCAGTCGAATTGCGTGTTCGGGCGATAACGGCGTGGTGCGGGGGCGGTTCCGGGCAGGAAAATGCACCGTGATTATGCGGAGTTATGTTGGCGATCCATGCTCGCAACGACGACGCCAAAGCCGTTGCGCACGCTGCTTCTCCAGCGTCGTCCTGACGAAAGCCAGGACCCATTACCCCGGTCAGTGTTGTCTGGGCGGGAGATGGCCGCCATCATCCATCACAACCGATGACTATGGGTCCTGGCTTTCGCCGGGACGACATTGGAGGATGCGGCCGCGCGCTATGCTCGCGGCGACAGCACTGAAGAGTTCGCCCGCCTCAGCGCGGCGACAGGAACGGGATGATCATCGGAACGCGGCGGCAATAGGCGCCGTAGGCGTCTTCGCCGAGCTCCTTCGACAGGAACACCTCTTCCATCCGTCCCTTCTGCCACATGCCGAGCGAGATCAGGATCGCGCCGAGAATCGCGGTGACCGTGCCGACCGCGATGCCGGTCGCGAGCATGCCGGCGATCAAGCCGGTGTAGATCGGATGACGGACGATGCCATACGGTCCGGTGTCGATGACGCGGTGATCTTCCTTGTGGGTGATGGTGTTCGACCAGAACTTGCCGAGGTGCAGACGTCCCCACCACGTGAAGGAGATGCCCGCGAGCACTACGAGAGCCGTGATGTAGACACCGGTATTGCTGAACACCCACAGCGGCTTCTCGTTCAGCACTTCCGCCGTCCACGGCGTAAACAGGATGCCGCCGACCAGGATCGGGATACGATAGCGGCCGGACTCCAGCGTCATCACCTGCTTCTGTGTGCGGCCCTGCCAGAACGAGGCGCCGACCCAGCTTGCGAGCCAGGCGAGCCAGATCAAGGCCAGCAGTTGCGTCGGCCAGGTCGTGGTCCAGCCACCCCAGGCGACAGAGAGAAGCTTGCTGAAATCAAAGGACATGCGGAAAGGTTCTTTGGGTTGGGCGGCCGCTCAGCTCGCGCGCGAGCTGAGCGCGTGGTGTTCGATAGCGCCGGACGCGTGCCGGCCGCCGCGTGCGAGCAGATGGGTGATGGTTTCGCGCAGGACCGGTTCGATCGGGCGCGGCGAATAGCCGAGTTCGGTGCGCGCCTTGCCGATCGAGAGGTCGCTCGCGGCGAGCGCGATGCGCACGCCCTCGGCGGTGCCATTGGGCGGCCGGTGCGTGATGCGATCGGAGATGTATTCGAGCATGGTGGCGGAGGCCTCTGCGAGCTTGCCGGGAACCGCGATCGGAAGCTGCCGGCGGCCGCTCATCGCGGACATCATGCGCAGGATCTGGCCGAGGCGCACGCAATCGCCGCCGAGGATGTAGCGCTGGCCGCAGCGGCCGCGCTCCATCGTCAGCACGAGGCCCGTGGCGACGTCGCGAACATCGACGAGGTTGACCAGGAAGTTGAGGTGCGGCTGCACCTTCTTCTGGAGGAAGTACCACAGCATCGCCGTCGGCGGCGTCAGATTGTGGTCGGCGGCGCCGATCGGCATGGTCGGCGTGCCGATGACAAGCGGGAAGCCTTCGGCCGCGGCCTTGGCGGCGTGATGCTCGGCGAGCGACTTTGACCGTGTATAGGCGCCGGGCATTGCATCGGCCGGCTGCAGCGCCTCTTCGGCGGCAACGCCGTTGAGGTTCGAATAGGGAAACAGGATCGATTCGGTCGAGCAGTGCAGGAAGCGGGAGACGCCGCGCTTCCGCGCGGCCGCCAGCACCACTTCGGTGCCGCGGCAATTGACGTCGTGGAAGTCCTGCTTGTTCGCGACCCACATCCCGGGCAGGCCGGCCAGATGATAGACCTGATCGACACCCGTGAGTGCGGCATCGACCGCGGCGCCATCCAGCACCGAGCCGTGGGCGTAGTCGACGTCAGAGCTTGCCGTGGCCGGCGGCCGGAGATCGAGCACGCGTACCCGCTGGCCGCGGCCGCGGAGCGCCTCTACGAGATGTTGTCCGATGAAACCGCTGCCACCGGTAACCAGTACGAGAGCCATGAAGAAGGTTTGCTGTTCCGCTTCTGGAAGCTATCGGGTTGAAAGTGAATTGGTCGAAAGAGGCGCGAGAATCGCGGCAAGGTCGCGACGAAAGCCCAATGCAATAAACAATTTTGCCATGACGAACATAGGTCCAAGCAGGAAATGAGTCGGATGATCGGCCATCGACGGCTTTCGCTCTTCAAAAACCTTGTGGCCGACGATCTGCGCGCCGACGCCGAGCACGATCAGCACGGCAAAAATCGACCACATCATGACGGTTGAGACCTGATTGCCGATCGTGGTTGCGACCGAAAGCAGCACCACCGCGGCGGCGAGAATGCCGAGCCCGATCCCGGCATCGAGCATCAGCCAGTATACCAGCACCGGCAGGGCCAGGATCACCGCCAGGCTCACCTCGACGCCGAACACGGGAATCTGCACGAGCGTCAGCGGCAGCACCGCGCCGGTGAACAGCAGGAGGATGCCGACCACGTGCATCGCGCAGTTCCAGGGATCGCGGTGATATTCGACGTAATCGGCCAGTTGGCGTTGAAAATAGCCAGCCATCTCGGTCTCATGCGCATAAGGGCGGGGAAGGACGAAATGAGCCTATACCACCTGACCGGGCAGTGCACAAACCGGCGCTTTTGTCGCGCAAAACCGCGCTGTCGCGCCTTGGGACAGGCTTCAAAACGGTCCGGACTTCAAGGGGTTCCGTGAGGCAGCGGGACGCGCTCTAGTGGTGTTTCTTGGCCGGCTTTTTCGTCGCAGGCGTCGCCGCGGCGGCCGCGGGCCGTGCCGGCTCGTTCTCAGGCAGCTTGGCGAAGGTGAGAATCTGCAATTGCCCGTTGACCGCCGAAGTCGGCCTTGCGCGGTCGAGAAACTGCTCCTCGCCGAGCCCGATCGGCTGCAGCCGTTTGGTCGAGATCTTGAACGTGTTCACCAAGACGTCACGGATCGCATCGGCGCGGCGTTGGCTGAGGATCGCATTCGCTTCCCGTGTCTTCTGATTGGATTCGACGTGGCCGACGATCAGGAACGTGTAGGGCAGCAGCGACGCGTGAACCAGCGCGTCCGCGATGCGGCCGACGGTCTGGTAGGACTCCGGCTGGATGATCGGCGTGTCGGCGTCGAACTGGATCTGCGCGTTGAAGGCAGGCTGCTTCGCGAGGTCGGGCGCGATCAGTGGCCGGTTCACGGGACCCGGATCGTTCTTGATGCGCGTCTTCGCGCGCTCCATCACCTGCTGCTTCAGCGCAGGAATATCGACATCCGCGGCCTCTTCGAAATGGTTGAGCTTGCCGACGATATCGTCGCGCGTCGGCGCCGTCTGCGCGCCGGCGGCACCTGCGAGCAAGGCCAGGCCGAGCGCGATGCCAATTCCGGTGTTGCACAACCTGTTCGCGCGCATCACCGGTACCCCGCGTCGTCCACGGCCTTCAGGCAGTTGTTGCTGATGCCCTTGGGCGTCGAGACCAGGCAGGGGATGGACTTGCTGGTCTCCTTGGTCGAGCCGCCGCAGACCTTGACGATCTCGCGCTGGCAGGCGTTTGCCACCGTGACGCGCGCGGCGACACGCTTCTGGATGGCATCGAAGGCTTTGAGGTAGTCGCTCTGGCACTGCGGCGACAGCACGTCGCGGTTGCGCGACAGGCACTCCTTCAGGCGGGTCGAGTCCGGATTGACGCCGCGGCAATTGGCGACGATTTCCGCGCCGCAGCTCTTGGCCAGCATCCCGATCGAATCGCCAAAGCTCATGGTCTCCGCCGCGGCAAGCGACGGCATCCCTAATGCCAGCACGATGAGTGTGATGGAGCCCCGGACCATGGTTAGCATCTGATACGGGGAAGTTCGCGATGGTCAAGGGCTGATCGGGTCAGAACTGTCGACAGCCCGACGGTGCGGCGAACAGTCCTCACTCCGCAGCTTGAGCACGGGCCGGCAATTCGATCAGAGCGACCATGTAGTTCCTGAGGTCGTCGGCAACCTCCGGATCGGCCTTGAGCTCGGTCAGCGTTCTAGGCGGGGGAAGCTGGTGGCCATCCTCAATCAGATCCCGTGCGTAGAGCTCGAGCGCTTCAGGCGCATTGTGCAAGGCCTCGTCGATGTCGTCGCCGCCGGAAATGCAGCCGGGCAGGTCCGGAAACCATACGCCAACGGGATGGTCCGGGCCGGCATCCTCAATGATGGCAATGTAGTGCGCCATAGTCGCCGCAATCCTACTCCTAGACCTAAGGCTACTTGACCGGCCAAGACCTGTTTCAGTTCAATCGAATCAACTAAAGCGGAATTCTAGTTGACCCGTCTACTAACACGAGCGGGGTAATCGGTATTTACAGACTATGGAATTTGATTGCTCTTTGGCTCAAGATGATGCGCCCCTTCGACAGGGGGATGTTTTTGTTTGGGTGGATCGCGCCTACCAGCGACCTTGGCGAACGTTTGGCGTTGTAATTACCGCAGACTGCGATCTAGCGCAAAACAAGACCAAGGGACTGCTTTCCTACCTGCCGGCCCTCACTTTTGAGGACTACGTTTGGTCTTTCTGGCGACCTGAAAGGTTTGTGCCACTGCTAGATAGGCTCCGTATCAAGGCCGTCGATCGTTTGAACAAGACTATTCTGCGCTTCAATCCGAGCCGAAAACCAATATCGGAGGAGGCCGGCCTGGCTTGGATTAAGCGGACCGCCCCCGGGCAGTTGGCTCAAGAGATCGGCCTGACTGATCCTGGGCAGCTTCGCGACTTTTGTTCCACAATAGAGGACTTCCTCTCTATTGACCAACTCTTACAAGCAGAGACCCCAGACCTCCCGTTGTTAAACAGGTGCCACGCCGTACATCGCGGAAAAGCTCCCGCTGCTGATTTCGCGGATCTAGCGCGTGATATTCAGAGCAAAGTATCGAGTCTGCCAGGGGATGTGTTCTTCAGCTCAGGTGTAGAGGGCTTTGAGAGCTACGGTCTTTTCATCATGCTCAGGCACATTACTCAATGCAAGATCGAGGATGTTGCCATTAAGCCGGAGGAGCTTCGATGGGGAGCGGCGTTAGCGCGCCGAGTCGCTCGAATCAATGCGCCCTATAAAGCGGCCGCGAGCCAATACGAGGCGGATGTTTTTGTAATTGCATCAAGGGACGATACAGAGCGCGTCCGATACTCAGGCCGGAAGATTCTTTTGAGCACACCCGAGTACGTGGCCGGGTTGCAGTTTGATACGGTAGTCTTAGTCGACGCGAACAAGGACCTTGTGCCTGACGCTCCCAACGCAGGATATATGGTGCGTAGAATACTTTCGGAACTCTATTTGGGTATCAGTAGGGCAGAGCAACGGCTACTCATCTTCGCGGCGCAAGATGCTGGCGGTATTTCTTCGCTGCTGAACGGCGCGATCGCGAAAGGGCTGATCGTTCAATCCGAAGAAACATATACTTAGCGTACAAGGCACATCACGCCCGCTGCACAAAGCTGTCGACGACCTTCTTCTCGCCGGCCTTGTCGAAGGCGATGGTGAGCTTGTTGCCGTCGATCTTGGTGACGTGGCCGTAGCCGAATTTCTGGTGGAAGACGCGGTCGGAGAGCGAGAATTCCGAGGTCGTGCCGGTGGATTTGGCGACCAGTTCGCCCTCGATCGTCAGGGGTCCGCGGCGGCGGGAGGAGAAGCTGCCGAAGTCGGGCGAGGACGAAAACGACGAGGTCTCTTCCTCGAAGCCGCCGCGCCCGCCGCCGCCTCGGCCGCCCTGGCCCCGGTTGCGGTTGGCCTGGGCGCGCTGCCAGCCCGGCGTCGAGTAGCTGGAGCCGAACGCCTCCATGTCGTCGAAGCGCGAGGCGCCATAGCCGCCGGTGCCGCCCCAGGCCGAACCGCCCTTGGATTCCGTGATCTCGACGTTTGCTGCCGGCAATTCGTCGAGGAAGCGCGACGGGATCGTGGTCGACCAGGTGCCATGGATCCGGCGGTTGGTCGCAAAATAGATCTTTGCACGACGCCTTGCGCGGGTCAGGCCGACATGGCCGAGGCGGCGCTCTTCCTCGAGGCCCGCGCGGCCCTGCTCGTCCAGCGTGCGCTGGCTCGGGAACAGGCCTTCCTCCCAGCCGGGCAGGAACACGTTGTCGAATTCGAGCCCCTTGGCCGAATGCAGCGTCATCAGCGATACCGCGTCCTCCTCGGCCTCGCCGTCGCGGTCCATCACCAGCGCGATGTGCTCGAGGAACCCTTGCAGGTTCTCGAACTCCTCCATCGAGCGCACCAGCTCTTTCAGGTTCTCCAGCCGGCCCGCGGCGTCCGCCGAGCGGTCCTTCTGCCACATCTCGGTGTAACCGCTCTCGTCGAGCACGATCTGGGCGAGATCGGTGTGCGCGGTGACCTCGCGCTGGGCGCGCCAGCGGTCGAACTGGGTGACGAGGTCGCGCAGGGAGCCACGCGCCTTCGGCTTCAGCTCGTCGGTCTCGACCACGGCGCGCGCCGCCTCGAACAGCGGAATGCGGCGCTTGCGGGCATGATCGTGCAGCATCTGCACCGTGGCATCGCCGAGCCCGCGCTTGGGCGTGTTGACGATGCGCTCGAAGGCGAGGTCGTCGGCGGGCGAGTTGATCACGCGCAAATAAGCCAGCGCGTCACGGATTTCGGCCCGCTCGTAGAAGCGCGGGCCGCCGATCACACGATAGGGCAGGCCGAGCGTGACGAAGCGGTCTTCGAACTCGCGCATCTGGTAGGAGGCGCGCACGAGGATCGCGATCTCGTTAAGCCTCTCGCCGATGCGCTGGAGCTGCTCGATCTCCTCGCCGATGCCGCGCGCTTCCTCTTCCGAATCCCACGAGCCCGTGACCGTGACCTTCTCGCCGTCCTGATCCTCGGTGCGCAGCGTCTTGCCGAGCCGGCCCTCATTGTGTGCGATCAGATGCGAGGCGGCGGCGAGGATGTGGCCGGTCGAGCGGTAGTTGCGCTCGAGGCGGATGACCTTGGCGCCGGGAAAGTCGTGCTCGAAGCGCAAGATGTTGTCGACCTCGGCGCCGCGCCAGCCATAGATCGATTGGTCGTCGTCGCCGACGCAGCAGATGTTTTTGGTGGGGGGCTTCTCCCTCTCCCCGCTTGCGGGGAGAGGGTTGGGGTGAGGGGGAGTCTCCAAGAGCTCAGTCTGCGGAGAGTCCCCCTCACCCGATTTGCTTCGCAAATCGACCTCACCCCGCAAGCGGGGAGAGGTGAAAGATGAAGACGCCTGCGACAATAGCCGCAGCCACAGATACTGCGCGACGTTGGTGTCCTGATATTCGTCGACCAGGATGAATTTGAAGCGCTGCTGGTACTGGCGGAGGATATCCGGGTGCTCGCGGAAGATGCGGATGTTCTCCAGCAGAAGATCGCCGAAATCGGCCGCGTTCAAAATCTTCAGCCGCTCCTGGTAGCTCGCATAGAGCTTGCCGCCCTTGCCGTTGGCGAACATCGCGGCTTCGCCGCTCGGCACCTGCGACGGCATCAGGCCGCGGTTCTTCCAGCCGTCGATCAGGCCGGCCAGCATGCGCGCCGGCCAGCGCTTGTCGTCGATGTTCTCGGCTTGCAGGAGCTGCTTCAAGAGCCGCACCTGGTCGTCGACGTCGAGCACGGTGAAGTTCGACTTGAGCTGCGCCAGCTCGGCGTGGGTGCGCAGGATGCGGCCGCCGATCGAATGGAAGGTGCCGAGCCACGGCATGCCTTCGACGGCATGGCCGAGCATCTGGCCGAGCCGGTGCTTCATCTCGCGGGCGGCCTTGTTGGTGAAGGTCACCGACAGGATCTCGCCCGGGCGCGCGCGGCCCTGGCTCAGGATGTGGGCGATACGCGTGGTCAGAACCCGTGTCTTGCCGGTGCCCGCGCCGGCCAGCACCAGCACCGGGCCGTCCAGCGTCTCCACCGCCTCGCGCTGCTCGGGATTGAGACCTGAGAGGTACTTTGGCCCCACCGAAGCCCGCGCGCGTGCGGCAATGCCGCCGGCCGCGGGCTGGTGGTCGGGAACGCTGTGGGACGTGATCTTGCTCGGCTCGGTCATGCGAATCATTGGCCCCACGATGGCACCGCGGGGTGACGGAAGGGAGCCTTCATAACAGGGATTACCGCCTATATGGGGCGGTGGGGAGAGGTTTTCCACGTACGCAGGAGCGAGATTTGTTCCTGCGGGGGCTTCGAATTTCGACCCTGGGTGGGCCGGAACCATCATTTCGCGGTCGAGATTGTCTGGACAGGTAAGGCGCGGTGGTCAGCCGCGTCGATTGCAGACAGACAGAGGTTTGGACCATGCTTGGCTGGGTTGTGACGTTTCTGATTATCGCGCTGATCGCCGGTATTCTGGGCTTCGGCGGAATCGCTGGCGCCTCGATCGAGATCGCCAAGGTCATCTTCTTCATCGCGGTCGTGCTGTTCCTGGTCTCGGCCGTCGTCGGATTGGCCCGCGGCCGCACCAGGGTCTAGCGCCACGGGCCCCTCATGGTGAGGAGCGCGAAGCGCGTCTCGAACCGTGAGGCCCCCGCCTGTGGCCCACATCCTTCGAGACGCCCGCTTCGCAGGCTCCTCAGGATGAGGAGATGCAGCGGGCCGGCTCACTCACCGCTTCGAGGGCATCGCCACGTTCCGGCCGATGCCCTCGGGGCGCTCTATGGCGCTGTGGGCCCTGACGACGGCTTCGATGCGCTCACGGATGTCAGGCGGGAATGGTGCTACTTTTCGCGAGCCCATGTCGATGTGGAGCGACATGTTCTCGGAGGTCGCCGACAGCCAGCCCTCGGTCGCGTGCCGGAGCTCCTCGAATGTGTGCAGCCGCTTGTCGTCGGCTTCCAAGAGCCAGACCGAAACCTGCACGGGATCGCCGAGATGGATCTCGCGCAAGTACCTCACATGGCATTCGGCGGTGAAGGTCGAGCCGTTGCGCTCCTTCGTGTAGGTCGGCCCGATCCCGAGCTTCAGCCACATCTGGTCGATCGCCCGGTCGAACATCACGTTGTAATAGGCCATGTTAAGATGGCCGTTATAGTCGATCCATTGCGGCTCGATCTGCATGATCGAGGCGCGGAACGGTTCGGCGTTCGGCGCTGCGGCGGCACTCTCCGGCATGTTTCCTTCCAATTTCTTCCTGCCATGCGTCCGGTCCCTTGACTTGACCGGTCATATGTCCTTTGCCACGGTTTCTTCTGTCGGGAGGAATGTCCGTGGGTACGACCATCACCAATAATCCGCCGCGGCCGGAGCCGAAAGCCCTTGCGAGCGCGCTTGAGCAGCTTGCCGCACGCTTCGGCAACCGGCTCGTCACCTCGCAAGCCGTACGCGAGCAGCACGGCCACACCACGACATGGATCGCCAACCAGCCGCCGGACGGCGTCGTGATGGCGCAGGAGACCGCCGACATCCAGGACGTGGTGCGGATCTGCGCCAAAAATCGCGTGCCGGTCATCGCCTTCGGCACCGGCACCTCGCTCGAAGGCCAGGTCAATGCGCCGGCGGGCGGCATCTGCGTCGACCTGCGCGACATGAACAAGGTGCTCGCGGTGCATGCCGAGGACCTCGATTGCGTGATCCAGCCCGGCGTCACCCGCAAGGCGCTCAACGAGCATCTGCGCGATCAGGGCCTGTTCTTCCCGATCGATCCCGGCGCCGATGCCTCCCTCGGCGGCATGGCCTCGACGCGCGCTTCCGGCACCAATGCGGTGCGCTACGGCACCATGCGCGAAAGCGTGCTGGCGCTGAAAGTCGTGCGCGGCGATGGCGAGATCATCACGACCGGCACGCGCGCGAAGAAGTCCTCGGCCGGCTATGACCTGACGCATCTCTTCGTCGGTGCCGAAGGCACGCTCGGCATCATCTCGGAGTTGACCATCCGCCTGCGCGGCATTCCCGAGATGATCGCGGCCGGCGCGGTCTCGTTCGAAACCGTGCATGGCGCCTGCCAGGCGGTGATCCTGGCGATCCAGACCGGCATTCCCGTGGCCCGCATCGAGCTTCTCAATGCGGCGCAGGTGAAGGCCTGCAACGCCTATTCGAAGCTGACGCTGCCGGAGACGCCGCTGCTGCTCATGGAATTCCATGGCAGCGAGATCGAGGTCGCCGAGCAGTCCAAGGCCTTCGGCGAGATCGCGAAGGAATGCGGCGGCGGCGACTTCTCCTGGACCACCAAGCCCGAGGATCGCACCAAGCTGTGGCAGGCGCGGCACGATGCCTACTGGTCAGTGAAGGCGCTGCGGACGGGCGATAGCGTCGGCGTGGTCGCGACCGACGTCTGCGTGCCGATCTCGCGCCTTGCCGACTGCGTCAGCGAGACCGAGGACGACCTCAAGCGGCTTAACCTCCTATCGCCCATCGTCGGCCATGTCGGTGACGGCAATTTCCATTGCTCGCTGGTCTGCGACGTCAACGATCCCGACGAGATGGCGCGCGGCGAGGAGTTCATGCATCGCCTGGTCGAGCGCGCGCAGGCGATGGACGGCACCTGCACCGGCGAGCACGGCATCGGCCAAGGCAAGCAGAAGTACCTCAAGGCCGAACTTGGTCCGGAGGCGCTGGATGCGATGCGGGCGCTGAAGAAGGCGCTCGATCCGCAGAATATCTTCAACCCCGGCAAGATCGTGCCGGAGGCCTAGCACCGGCCTGTTGCGCTGCGATCGGCCGCGCGACGCGGCCGGCACGGGAACCTTCGATCGGCCGGCCGGTTCCAAATCCCGACACGTTCCGGTGCCTCACTGGTGCGGATCTGCGGGAGCGTAAGATGTTGCGACCAGTCGTTGGAATTGCTGCGGTGGCACTGGCTTGCATGCTGGCAGGCGCGGCAGTGGCAAAAGGCGGCCATGGCGGTGGTCACGGTGGTGGTCATGGCGGCGGTCACGGCGGTGGTCATGGCGGTGGTCATCATGGTGGCGGGCACTTCGGCGGTCATGGCTTCGGCCATGCGCATGTCGGCGGCTGGCATCACGGCGGGGGAAGGTTCGGAGCCGTCGCGCGGCATGGCGGTCCGAATTTCGGCCAGATCCGCGGTGCCGCCGTGCGTCCCGCCAACCTTCGCGCGCTGAAGCTGCACGCCGGCGCATTTCGGAACGGCCGCCTGATCGGCAATCCGGCGGCGCGAGCCCAGATTGCGGCCGCGGCCGCGCTGGTCGGCTGGCACGGTGCGGGCAACGGATGGTGGCAGCACCCCGGCGGCTTCTATGGCTGGGTCGGACCGCTGTTCTGGCCCTTCGCCTACAACGATCTCTACGACTACACCATCTGGGGCGACGGTCTGGGCTTCTGGGGCTACGGCTATCCGGACATCTATGCCGGCATCTTCGGCCCCTATGGCTATGACGGTCTTGCGACCTACCTGCCGCAACGTCCCTCCGGACGGCGACGGGCCAGGAGCATTCCGCTCGATCAGCTTTGCGGCAGCGACCGTCGCGAGATCACCGGCCTGCCGATCGATCAGATCGCAGCGGCGGTGCAGCCGACGGATGCACAGGGCGCGAATCTCGACGACCTCGGCAATGCCTCGATCCAGGCGGCAGCAATCATCCGCGTGTCATGCCCAACGCAAGTCGCGGCCACGGCGCCCGGTCGTTTGGCGGCGATGCAGCAGCGTGTCGATGCGATGGTGAAGGCCGTCGAGCTGGTGCAACCCGCGCTCGACAAATTCTATGGTTCGCTCACCGACGAGCAAAAGGCCCGTTTCAATGCGTTGGCCGAGGACCAGCGCCGCGCAGTCGCTTCCAGCAACGCCGATGCGTCGCTGGTGCAGAATTGCGGTGCGCCTGTCGGGCTCGATTGGCCAGGCGCGGAGATCGACGCGCGGCTCCATCCCAGTGAGACCCAGCGTGCCGCTCTGCAAGTGCTTCAGGATACCAGTGCCAGGGTCAATGATGCGCTCAAGGCGGCGTGCCAGCCGAGCGACGTGATGACGCCGCCGGCGCGCATGGCCGCGGTCCACAAGCGGCTCGATCTGATGCTGGATGGCGTCAAATCGGTGCGCGCTGCGCTCGAGGATTTCTATGCCACGTTGAACGACGAGCAGAAGGCGCAGTTCGAGGCGATCGGGCCACGCCGGACGTCCTGAGCGCGTTGAGCAACATGGCGTGGCGGAAAAAACCGCCTCGCCGATCTTACTGCGCTTCTCTATGCTGGGTGGCGCAGAAGCACGACAATGCGGTGGCAGGAAGACCACGGGTGGCGGGGTGATGAAGTGGTTCGCAAGGAAGAAGCCGGAGGACGTCTGGGACGAAGCGATCGAGGGGCCGATCGGCGATATCGCGGCCGCCGAGCGGATCCGCGCCATCTGCCTGGCTGCGACCGCGAGCGCAGAGGCGCTCGGAGGCTCCGGGATGCGCGCCGACAAGGGTGAAGGCGAACGCTATGAACGGGCGGCGCGTGCCGCCATGGAGATCGCGATGAAGATTTCCGACGATCTGATGCGCGACGATGCGGTCAGTCGCATCGTCGCTCTCTGCATGAAGGCCAACGACGCCAAGACCGCGCGGATCCTGTCGCGCGCGATCCAGGCGGGCTGGATCCGGGAGGCCGTGCAGCGCGACTATCCTGTGCTGTCGGACTGACGCGAGCCTGTCTGGGCCAGCTTGCGGACGGCCTCGTCCACACTGTGGAACACGTGCTCCTTCGGCAACGCCTCGAACAGCTTGAAGCGTTCGAAGGCATCCTGTGCGCGCACCGACTCGAGCCGCGCCAGCGCGACCGTGACGTTCTGCTCGTGACACAGCTTGAAGACGTCGAGCAGGATCTGAGCGGCGGTGAAATCGATCTCGACCATGCCGCTCGCCTCCAGCACCAGGAGCCGCGGCGCCGAGGTGCTGAGGACCTTCGTCACGTCGTTGCGGAAGCCGGGCGCGTTCAGGAACGACAGCGGCGCCTGCAGCCCGATCACTGCGACCCCGGCAATGCGTTCGCCGGTGATGTGCGGATGGGCCGGCCACCAGATCGTGGTGCCCGGCACGCGCTCGAACTCGACGAGCCTCGCGCGGGTCGTGCTCCAGATGCCGTGCAACAGCGACAGCACGATGCCGAGAGACGCGCCCTGCTGGATCGGCAGCACGATGATCAGCGCGGCGGTGGCAACGATCAGCAGGAACTCGCTGAAGGACTGCCGATAGATCGTGACGATCTGCTTCGCGCGGATGATCCGCAGCGCGACGAACAACAGGATGCCGCCGAGCGCTGCGTCGGGCACGTGCCGCAACAACCCGGTGCCAAAGGCGAGCAGCGCCAGCACGATTGCCGCCGCGGCAAGGCCGGCGAGCTGCGATTGCCCGCCGGTCTCCGCGACGATCCCCGTCCGTGGCGGGCTGGCATTGACCGGAAACGCACTGAGGAGGCCTGCCAGTACGCTGCCGGCCCCCGCGCCGAGAAAATCGCGATCGACATCGGCGGGCTTGTCGGGATCGGACGGGAATGATCGCGTCGTGGCCGCAGTCTGCACCATCACCACAACGGTGATGACAAAGGCAAGCGGCACCAGGCGTACCCACAGCTCCGGCGCGAGCTCGGGCAAGGTCGGCCGCGGCAGCGTGCCCGGCACTGTGCCGACGACATTGACGCCTTTGCTCTCGAGGCCGAGCCCGATCACGGCCAGCGTCGCGCCGGCGAGGCCGATCAGGGCGCCGGGAATCTTCGTGCTCACTTTCTCGGAGGCGAAGACCACGGCCAGCACACCGAAGCCGATGCAAAGCGTGTAGGGATTGGTCCGGCCGAGCTCGCCGGCCAGCACGCCGATGCGATCGAGAGTCGGTCCGCTCGGGGTCTCGACGCCGAGCACGCCCGGGAGCTGCGAGACGATGATGTGGACGGAGATGCCGGCGAGAAAACCGACCATCACCGGCACCGACAGCAGATTGGCGATGCCGCCGAGGCGGAAGGCGCCGCCCGCGAGCAGCATCGCGCCGACCATCAGCGCCAGGGCGATGGCGAGCCCCTGGTATTCCGGCGAGCCGGTGGCGGCGAGGGCCGCGAGCCCGCCGGCAAAGATCGGCGTGATCGTGGAGTCCGCGCCGCAAGACAGGAAGCGGTTGCCGCCAAGCAGGGCGAAACCGAGCGAACCCGCCATGAAGGCGAAGAAGCCGATCTGCGGCTCAAAGCCGCCGAGCCGCGCGGTGGCCATCTGCTCGGGGATGGCAATGGCGGCGAGCGTCAGCCCCGCCATCAGATCGCGCGGCAAGGAATAGGAGGCGAGCGAGCCGAACAGCGGCCATGATGTCTTCGTGAGAGCGTCGTGCGGCATCGACGTGCAGTCCCCGGAAAATGCTTGGGCCGGACGATCAGACTACAGCATTTCCGGATCGCAAGGCGGCAGAGAGACTCTGCTCCATCAACAGGAATGTCCGCGAGGCGCCACGGGCCTGCGGACATTCATTCGATCGGGAGCGGAGGTCAGTCGCCGCCGCCACGTCCCGGTCTGTGCGCTGGGTCACGCATCAAGGCGGCGCGACAAAATGGGGCAGGGGACCTGCCGGGCTCAAGCATCGTCCGCACGCCATCCATGTGAATTGCGCATTGATCCATGCATCAATTGGATTGATGTGCGGGCGCGATGCTTCGAACGTCAGGCGCAGCCGGATCGTCGTCGAGAATCCGGCAAACCATAGTCGTTTCATCGCACATCCGATCCAATGATGTGCAGGTCGCGCCGCTCCGCGACAACAGGCGCTACCCTTGCCTGCGCCGTCGCTTTGGCCATACAGTCCAGGCAACACGCCGCGACAACGATCGAGGGCGCGAACAAAAAACGACTTGGGAGAGACAGCTACCATGACAATCGTGCCTGTGAGCCGTCGCGCGTTCATCAAATCGTCGACGGCGCTGACCGCCGGCCTCGTGCTCTCTCCCGCGATCATCGGCCGCGCCGAAGCCGCGACGATGAAGCTGAAATGCTCTTCCTCGCTGCCGAACGATCCCAAATTTGCCAATGGCCGCGTCTACTATGACAACCTAGTCAAGAACCTGAAGGCGAACGGGCTCGGCGAGCAGATCGACGTTTCGTTCTTCCCCGACAACCAGCTCGGTCAGGAAATCGACGTCATCAATTCGGTGAAGCTCGGCGTCATCGACCTCATGGTGTCGGGCTCGTCGATCTCGGCCAATCTGGTGCCGCTCGTCGGCACCTTCGATCTCGGCTACCTCTTCAACAGCTTCCCGCAGCAGACCAAGGCGTTCGATGCTGGCGCGGCCAAGCCAATCGAAGACGCGCTGCTCAAGGGCGGCAACATCCGGATCATTGCCTGGGCCTATAATTTCGGCTCGCGCAGCGTGCTGGCGAAGAAGCCGGTCAAGACGCCCGAGGACCTCGCTGGCCTGAAGATCAGGACGCTGCCCAATCCCGTCATCACCGAATGTCTGCGCCTGATGGGCGCGGCCGCAACGCCGCTGGCGTTCGGCGAGATCTACACGGCGTTGCAGGCTGGCGTGCTGGACGGGCTCGAGCACGATCCGCCGACCATCCTCGCCAGCAAGTTCTTCGAAACGGCGAAGTTCTATGCGCTGACGCAGCACAACTTCTCGCCGCTCGCGATCTATTTCAGTGACATGACCTTCAATCGCATGAATTCGAAGCTGCGTGAGGGTTTTCTCGACGCCGCCAGGAAGGCCGCAGCCGATACGCGCGCGCACGGGCTTGCGGTGGAGAAGGAAGCGCTGGCAGCGCTCACCGACAAGGGCGTGGCGGTGGCCGAATGCGATCGTGAGGCGTTTAGGAAGCGCGTCATGCCGCAGACTGAGAATTTCATCAAGGCGCGGCCCGAGGCCAAGCCGGTCATCGACATGATCCGCGCGACCCAGGCCTGAGGCAGCGATGACAGGCGCTGCGTCCCTGTCCCTCTCGGGCGGCCGCCACAGGAGCATCAGCTTACTTCTTCGCGTGAGCGATGCGATCGCGGCCATCTTCCTGGCGGCCGATCTCGTCGTGGTCTGCGGCTCCGTGCTGCTGCGTTTCTTCTTCAATGCGCCGGTCGAATGGTCTGACGACGTCGCGCGCGGGTTGATGGTCGGATCGGCCTTCTTCGGCGCGGCGAGCGCGCTGGCGCGCGGCGAGAATGTCGGCGTGTCCTTCTTCCGCGACATGCTGCCGTTGCGGCTGCGCACCCTGGTCGATGCCGCGAGCGCGCTGCTCATCGTGCTGATCTCCGGCTACGTTGCCTATAACGCGATCAAGCTGGGCTCGCTGACGGCGGGCCAGACCACCGGCTCCGGCCTGCCGCTGGAGCTGACGTTCTATCCGATGGGCGTCGGCGCGCTGTTCATGACGGTGTTCGCGATCGATCTTCTCTGCGCGCGGCCGCTCCCCGATATCGGGAGGGGCCTGATCGCGGTCGTCTTGGTGACCGCCCTCTATTTCGCCTGGGATTATCTGTCGCCGTCGTCGGTGCCGTCAGCGGGCACGCTGATGCTGATCGGATTTTTCGTGACGCTGTTCGCCGGTCTGCCGATCGGCTTCGCGCTGGCGCTCGCCGCGCTGATTTTCATCTGGGTGGAGGGCGCGCTGCCCGGGGTCATCTTCGCCCAGCAGATGGCGCGCGGCATCGACAATTTCGTGCTGCTGGCGATCCCGTTCTTCATCCTCGTCGGCTATCTCATGGAAGCCAACGGCATGTCGGTGCGGCTGATCGAGCTGCTGCAGCGCGCGGTGGGGCGCATGCGCGGCGGGCTGAACGTCGTGATGGTGGCCTCGATGGTGTTGTTCTCGGGCATCTCGGGCTCGAAGATGGCCGACGTCGCCGCGGTGGGATCGGTGCTGATCCCGGCGGCGCGCCGCTCGAGGCAGAATCCCGGCGGTGCAGTGGCGCTGCTCGCGGCGTCCGCGGTCATGGCCGAGACCATTCCGCCCTGCATCAACCTGATCATCCTGGGCTTCGTCGCGAACCTGTCGATCGGTGGCCTGTTCGTCGCCGGCCTGTTGCCGTCGGCGCTGATGGCGCTGGTGCTGATCGTCGTCTCCGTCATCTTCGGCAAGCGGCCGGCCGCAGCCGAGGAGGCCGAGCCTCAGATGCCGGTATCCGGCGTCTGGACCGGCGCGGTCGCTTCGTTCGGACTGATCTTCATGATCTTCTTCGGCTTCAAGAGCGGCTTTGCCACCGCCACCGAGATCTCGGCTTTCGCGGTGGCCTATGCCCTCGTCGTCGGCAGTCTGGTGTTCCGCGAGCTCAGCCTGAAATCGGCCGGGCACAGTTTCGTCCAGGCGGCGACGCGCGCGGGCCTGGTGCTGTTCATCGTCGCCGCCGCGCAATCGCTCGCCTTCACGCTGACCCTGCAGCAGGTGCCGCATGCCGTTGGCGATTTCATGCTTGGCTTGTCCAAGACCAGCGGGGTGTGGCTGTTCATCCTGCTGGCGATCGCGGTGCTGATCGTGATGGGCTCGGTACTGGAAGGCGCCGCTGCGCTCATCATCTTCGGCCCGCTGCTGCTGCCGGTCGCGGTGCAGCTCGGCATCGATCCCCTGCATTTCGGCGTCGTGCTGGTGATCGCCATGGGTATCGGCCTGTTCGCGCCGCCGCTGGGGCTTGGCCTCTACGGCGCCTGCCTGATCGGGAACGTGCCGATCGAACAGACGGTGAAGCCGATCTTGGGATATCTTGGGCTTTTGATGCTCTGCCTGCTGGTGATCGCGTTCGTGCCATGGCTCAGCACGGCGCTGCCGCGCGCGTTCGGCTACTGAAGGAGCGTTGCCGTGAAAGTCCTGTTGGCTCACACGCCGGAGATGCGCCGGAACTATTATGGCGCGCGCAGCCTGAGCGGCTTGCAAGCGATAGCCGAGGTGATCCTGCACGAGGGCGACCAGCCGCTCGACGCTGCTGGCCTCGTTCGCGCCGCGAAAGGCGCCGACATCATCGTGGCCGACCGCATGACCGAAGGCTGCGGCGAGATCTTTCCGCAATTGCCGCGCCTCTCCGCCTTCGTCCGCTGTGCCGTCGACATCCGCAACGTCAACGTCGAGGCGGCATCTGAGGCCGGCGTGCTCGTGACCCGCGCCGGCCCCGGCTTTGTGCAGGCGGTCGCCGAGCTCGCGCTCGGCTTTATGGTCGATCTGTCGCGCGGCATATCGCGGACGACGGCCGATTATCAGGCCGGCCGCAAGCCGGAAGCGCGGATGGGCCGCCAGCTCGCCGGCAGCAGGATCGGCATCATCGGCTATGGCAGCATCGGACGCTATCTCGCCGAAATCGCCAAGGTGCTGCAGATGGAGATCCTGGTGTCGGATCCCTTCGTGACCGTCAGCGACAGCGCCATCCGGCAGGTCGGGCTCGACGAGCTCCTGTCTGCATCGGATTATGTCGTCTGTCTCGCTATCGCGAACGAAGAGACCGAGAACCTGATCGGGGAGGCGGTGCTCGCGCGAATGCAGAAGCATGCCGTGTTCATCAATCTCTCGCGCGGCAATCTCGTCGATGAGGCCGCGCTTGCGCGAGCGCTGCGCGAGAACAGCATCGCCGGCGCGGCGATGGATGTCGGCCGCGCGCCCGACCAGATGCCGACGCCGGAGCTGGCCGCGCTTGCCAACGTCATCGCGACGCCCCATGTCGGTGGGCTGACGCCGCAGGCGATCGAATATCAGTCGCTGGAAACGGTACGGCAGGTCGACGCGATCATCAAAGGTGAGATACCCATCGGCGCCGTCAATGCCGACCGCTGGACGAGGCGGCCGTGATCGCCCAACGGGCATGCGCGAATAGCGCTTGACCCTGGCATCCCCAGATGGTCGGAAGGATCGTCTAGGGATGAAACAAACGCAACATGCGGCTTCCGTTCTTCTACGGCTGGATCGTGGTCGCCGTGACCTTCGTCACCATGGCGATCGGCGTCAACGCGCGCACCGCGTTCTCGCTGTTCTTTCCGCCGATCATCTCCGAATTCGGCTGGGAGCGCGGCGTCACGGCTGGCGCCTTCTCCTTCGGCTTCGTGGTCTCGGGTTTTGTCAGCCCGCTGATCGGCCGGTTGATGGACCGCGCCGGTCCGCGCGCGGTGATGGAGCTCGGCGTTGCGCTGATGGGCGGCGGGATGTTGCTCGCGCCGCTCACGAGCCAGCCCTGGCATCTCTATGTCACGATCGGCGTCATGGTCGGCGCCGGCAGCGTCTGCCTAGGCTATTCCGGCCAATCGCTGTTTCTGCCGAACTGGTTCATCCGCAAGCGCGGCTTCGCCATCGGCATCGCCTTTGCCGGCGTCGGCATCGGCTCGGTGACGCTGCTGCCATGGGTACAGCATCTGATCGAGCAGACCGGCTGGCGCACCGCCTGCACCGTGATGGGCCTGCTCATCCTGATCGTGCTGGCGCCGATCAACCTGTTCCTGCGCAAGCGCCCTGAGGACATTGGTCTTCAACCCGACGGTGATGGAGCGCCGGCCGAGGGCGCGGCAAAGCCCGTCTCCAACATCGTCGATCCCGCCTGGGCTGGCACCGACTGGACGCTCAAGCGTGCGCTTGCGACCGCACGCTTCTGGTGGATCGCGCTCGGCTATTTCTGCGGCCTGTACATCTGGTACGCGGTGCAGGTGCACCAGACCAAATTCCTGCTCGACATCGGCTTCAGCGCGAACGTCGCGGTGTGGGCGCTCGGGGTCGTCAGCCTGCTCGGCATTCCCGGCCAGATCCTGCTCGGCCATCTCTCCGACCGGGTCGGGCGGGAATGGGTTTGGGCGATAAGCTGCGCGGGTTTTGCGATCTGCTTTGCGGCGTTGATGGCGCTGAAATTCCAGCCCTCATTGTGGCTCATCTATCTGATGGTGTTCACGCAAGGCGCACTCGGCTACGGCCTCACCTCGGTCATGGGCGCGGTGGTGTTCGAGATTTTTCAGGGCAGGCACCAGGGCAGCATCTTCGGCACGATCATGCTGGCGGCGCTGGCAGGCGGCGCGGCCGGCCCGTGGCTGACCGGCTTGCTCTATGATCGCGCCGGCGACTATACGCTCGCCTTCGCCATCGCGATTTTCGTGAGCGGATTGTCGGCGGTCGCAATCTGGCAGGCCGCGCCGCGCAAGGTACGGGCCGTGGCCGGCCGGTTGCACAGGATTCAAGCGGAAACCGGCACTTGATACGTCGCCTTGTGGCTCACGTTCAGGTCGTTGTCACGTCAGTTCTCAGTGGTAAATCGGTCATCGACCCGCGCTTGCGTCCACCGCCGCTTTTGGACTCGAAGCGGGCGTCTGCGGTCCTCGAAAGCTGGATGCGGAACCAGAATTTCTTTGGTTCGTCCCGCCCGACGCGGATGGGCGATGCCGGAGGCTTAGCGCGGGCGAGCCTCAATCACGTTGTGGACGCCCGCCGGAAAAACGAGCGTCAACTCGAAGCCGGACTTGCCAAAGAGCTCTGAAAATTCCGCGCGCGTTCGCTCTCGTCCGCCCGGCGAGACCAGCATATTAAGATCGCTGAACTTGGTTGCCGGCATTTCATTTGGGGGCGCGACGAGCCGCTCGATGAGAAGCAATTTTGCACTTTCCCGCATTGCGCGCCGGCACACTTTCAATATAGCGATGGCTTCGTCGTCTTCCCAATCGTGAATTACCACTCGCATTAGATAAGCATCAGCGCCTTCAGGCACCGTTTCGAAGAAACTTCCGCCGACGACATTGCATCGCTCGATGACGCCACGTTCCATCAATATAGCCTTTGCTCCCGCTACGACGTCCGGCTGATCGAACAGCGTGCCGCGCATGTCACGGTGAGCGAGCAGGATCTCGGCCAACATCAAACCCTGGCCGCCGCCGACATCAACGATATGACGAAACGAGGAGAAATCATAAGCGCGGATCGCCGCTTCGGCGCTGCCGCGCGAAAGTTGAGTCATCGCTCGATCGAACGCTGCACCGTATTCGGGGTGCTCGGCGCGGAATTGCCACACGTTCTTGCCATTTAGATTTTGAAATGCGTTCTCGCCGGTTTGGACGCTATGCAACAGGTGGCCCCAAGTTTGCCAGAAATAGGGGCTTCCGACGACTTCCGCCCACGCTCCGAGCGGCGTCACTGAATCCGTACGCAAACAATCGCCCATGGGAGTGAGCGTGAACCTTCGGCCTTCCTCTTCCAGAAAAACACCCACCGCCGCGAGCGCGCGCAACAATCGGTATAGCGAATCGGGATGGCTTTTTGTCAGCGCCGCGAGTTCGCCGGCAGAACGAGCCCCGCCGCTTAGATGATCGGCGACCCGCAGGGCTGACGCGACATGGATCGCCTGCGTAATCTGAAAACCATTGATCAGGTCGAGCAGATCCAGCCGAGGGCAGGATGTCATTTGCCGGGCCTCCGTCACTGGGGCGCTTCGAAATCTATGGTTTTCGCGAGATCGGCAAGGCGTCGACGGTATTGATCCAGCAAACCGGCGAACTCGGCCGCGGTGCCCGGACGGGCGGTCTGTCCAACGGCAGCCAGTCGTTCACCAACGCCGGGATCGCTCGCGACGGCGCGGACATCAGATGCAATCCGATCGCGCAGTGTGTCGGGCATTCCACGTTTGCCGTAAAATCCCACCACGCCATCCATTCGAAGCTCGGGGAATCCGGCTTCGGTTACGGTCGGCACATCAGGAGCAATCGGCACGCGAACGTCGCTGGCGACTGCAAGGAGCCGCGCTCTGCCTGACTGCACCTGCGACATGATCACACCCAGCGCGTGAACGAATACATCTATGCGGCCCTCGCCAAGATCCTGGAGAGCAGGACCAATGTCGCGATAGGAGACAAAAGCGAGATCCAGTTTCGAACGCTTGAAGAACCCGCCTGCAATGAAGGGCGGAAGACCAGGCGAAGCGGCCCAGTTCAGCTTGCCCGGTTGAGCGCGAGCCGTTCGGACCAGGTCGTCGAGCGAGCGGATTGAACTCTTTTCGGAGGCCGCGATTGCAAGGACAACATCCGAAGTCGGGGAGATCGGGACGAGGTCGCGAACCGGATCATAGGGCAACTTTTGTTGCGTAATTGGATGGACGGTAAAAACCGCCGAGATTGCATACAGCAGGGTATGGTCGTCATCGGTGCCGAGAAAGGCAGAGACTCCGACAATCCCGTCGGCTCCTGGCCGGTTTTCCACGATGACGGGCTGTCCCCAGCGTTGGGAGAGTCGTTCGGCAAAGAGCCGGGCGGTGAAATCCGCCGCGGCTCCCGCCGGCACGGGCAGAATTAAACGAACAGTTCGATGCGGCCAGTCGGCGGCAATGACAGCAGAACTCCAGGAAAAGATGGCGCCCAGAAGGATACTGATGACAGCGGCCGAGCGACTGAAAATGCTCATGGCATCCCCCTTCAGCGACCTGTGCTCAACGATTTGAATTCTCTCGCGAAGACCGTACCAGGCCACGTCCGTGCGCGCTTAACCTCCGGCTTACTATTTGTTCACCGTTGGATTATCTTTCGGCACCAGCACCCTCGCGCGTAACCCGGATCATGGCAGCTTGCGCTATTTCTTTGATGAGTTCGTGTTTGACGCTGAACGACGCGAACTGCACCGCGGGACGGACTTAGTTTCCGTCCCGCCACGAGTATTCGATCTGCTCGACTTTTTGATTTGCAACAGGGAACGCGTCCTCAGCAAGGAAGAGATTATCAAGGCTGTCTGGAACGGCCGTATCGTATCTGATGCCGCGCTGACGACCCGGTTGAATGCTGCTCGGAACGCGATCGGCGATTCCGGCGATGAGCAGCGCCTCATCAAGACACTGCCGCGGAAGGGCTACCGCTTCATCGGACGCGTGCAGGAGGCACAGGAGGGCGCAGATCCAATCATCGCCGGTCGTCCGATAGAACCGCCTCAGCCGGCTCTCAGGCCCGATAAGGCTTCAATCGCCGTTCTCCCCTTCGTCAACCTGAGCGCCGATCCGGAGCAGGAATATCTTGCTGACGGAATGGTCGATGACATCATAACGGCGCTATCTCACTTCAAGGCATTGGTCGTCATTGCTCGGAACTCCAGCTTCACTTACAAGGGGCGCGCGGTCGATGTGAAGCAGATCGGGCGCGAGCTTGGAGTACGCTATGTTCTGGAAGGAAGCATCCGCAAAGCAGCAAACCGCATACGGATCACGGCACAGCTTCTCGATACCGGAACCGGGGGGCATCTCTGGGCCAATCGAATCGATGGCGGATTTGACGACATCTTCGATCTGCAGGATCGAGTGACCGAGAGCGTTGTTGCCGCCATTGCACCGGCCGTGGAAAAGGCGGAGATCGAGCACACCAAGCGTAAACGGACAGAGAGTTTGGATGCTTACGCCTTCTATTTGCGCGGGATGGCCAAGCTGTACCAGTTTGCCAGCCAGCAAGCGAACGAAGAGGCGCTAGGCCTATTCTATCGTGCAATCGAGCTTGATCCAGACTTCGCCTGTGCCTACGGGCGTGCCGCCTCCTGCTTCGCCCGCCTTAAGGCTGATGGTTGGATTGTAGTCACTCCGAACGAGATAGCCGAGGTCGGGCGGCTCACTCGGAAAGCGATCGAACTCGGCAGAGACGATGCGATCGCGCTGGCCGCGAGCGGATGGGCGTTAGCGTTTGTCGTTCACGATCTCGGCGCAGCCGCCGACTTGATGGAACGGGCGCTTGTGCTGAATTCCAATCTGGCGGAGGCGTGGCGTTTCGGCGGATGGGTGAAAAGTTGGCTCGGAGAGCCCGAAGCTGCGATCGAACGCTTCGCGCGTGCTATGCGCCTGGATCCCCTAGATCCACGGATCGGCGGGATGCGAAGCGGCGTCGCGCATGCACATTTCTTTGCCGGCCGCTACGAAGAAGCGGCAGGCTGGGCTGCAATGGCATTGCAGGACAATCCAAACTTCCAACCTGCGCTGCGCATCGCTGCCGCAAGCAACGCGATGGCTGGACACATGGGGCAGGCGCGGCAATTATTGGCCAGGCTGCGAGAGCTAAATCCCACGCTGGTTCTTTCCAATTTGAAAGACGGGTTGGGGCCTTATCAAAAGTCCGAGAACGTTTCCCGATACGCGGAAGGATTGCGCCAAGCCGGACTGCCGGAATGAAAATCGACCCGTCGCCTGCAGCTAGTCTGGTAGTTGAGGGCACTCCTTCGCATCAGCGATCTTCCGTCGGCCGGTTGTGACCCCGACCGGACGCCGGCTCGGTTGTGGCCCGCGCCCGAGGAATGTACGGATCTGACTTCTGATGGTGTGATGGGACGGCAGGCGTACAATCGGCCGTCATGAGGAGACTGAAAATGATAACCTGCTATCTCCGCTATGAGATCGAACCCTTCAAAGCGAAAGAATTCGAGACCTACGCCAAGATGTGGCTGCCACTCGTTGAAAAATTCGGCGGCACGCATCACGGCTATTTCTTACCGCATGAAGGCGGGGACTACGTCGCGATCGCATTGTTTTCATTTCCTTCGCTTGCCGACTACGAAGCCTACCGCTCCAAGGCGGCCAGCGATCCTGATTGCCAGAGGGCGATTGCATATTACCGAGAAACCAAATGCTTCCTGAGACATGACAGGTCTTTTCTTAGACCGCTCCTTGAAAGCGGCGTCGGAGCGCGCCCGAAGCCGGACGCGGGTTTGTGATGAATATGCTGCTGTGCCCACGTCGCTTGAACGTCAGCTTTCGAGGTAAAGCTGGCTCGACGATTCTATTGGGAACACACCCTAGTCCGGCGATAATCCCGTTCTGCGCCTCAAATCCGTAATGGCGCGCAAAAAGCTGTCGGCTGGCGTGGTGTCGGGATCGATCAGCCGGTGCAGGCGGAAGCCGTCTTCCAGCGCCAGCACGACGGACGCCGTCCATGACGGGTTGAGCGTGTCGTTTCTGCCATCCCCCTTCAGCGTGGCCTCGACGATGTCGGCGATCAGCTTGCGCCGTGCGCGCAGGCGCTTGGCGAGCTCGGGGCGGCGTTTCTCGGCGCGCGCGACGTAGAGGATCATCTCCATGTGCAGGAGCGGCGAGCGGCCGAGCGGGTCCTGCCGGCTGCGGTCCATCGCCTTGAGTGCCGCGATGAAATCATCGAGGTCGGTATGCTCAGCGAGGATGTCGAGATTGCGCCGGATCGACTGCTCGACATGGTCCTCGAGCATCGCGATGATCAGCTCGTCCTTGCCCCTGAAGTTTGAATAGAACGCCCCGCGGGTAAAGCCGGCCGCAGCCGCGATCGCCTCGATGCTCGCCCCGCCGATGCCCTCCTGCTCGAACACGCGGGCGGCCGCCTCGAACAGCTTGTCGCGCGTGTCGTCCCTGGTTGGCCTCGTTCGCACCCTTGACATCGGCTCAGGTTAGGCGAGAATGCAACTCGATACAACAATGTATCGAATTGAAGATTCAGGGATGGTTACGCCGAGCATTTCGGGGAAGGCGGCCGGCGTATTCGTTTCATGCGGCAACCGATTTGAGGTCACCGTGAACGAGCATGTGCAACCCGCAGGCAGCGGGCCGCTGTTCAATCCGCTGTCGCCGGAGTTCATCCGGGATCCCTATCCGCATTATCAGCGGCTGCGGACGACCGATCCGGTCCACGTGTCGTCGTTCGGCTCCTTCGTCGCCAGCCGCCATGCCGAGGTGAGTCTCGTGATGCGCGACAAGCGCTTCGGCAAGGACTACGTCGAACGCTCCAAGCGGCGCTATGGTGAGAAGATCATGGAGGAGCCGGTCTTCCGCAGCATGAGCCACTGGATGCTGCAGGCGGATCCGCCCGATCACACCCGCCTGCGCGGCCTGGTCGTGAAGGCCTTCACCGCCCGCCGCGTCGAGGACATGCGGCCGCGCATCCAGGAGATCGTCGACCAGGCCATCGATGCGGTGATCGATCACGGCCACATGGACCTGATCGAGGATTTCGCCTTCCGCCTGCCGGTCACCATCATCTGCGACATGCTCGGAATCCCCGAGGATCATCGCGAGGCCTTCTACAAGAGCTCGCGCGATGGCGGGCGGCTGCTCGATCCCGTGCCGCTCTCGCCGGAGGAGATCAAGCAGGGCAACGCCGGCAACCTGATGGCGCAGATGTATTTCCAGCAATTGTTCGAGCTGCGCCGCCGCAATCCCGGCGACGATCTCACCACCCAGCTCGTGCAGGCCGAGGAGGACGGTCACAAGCTCACCAATGAGGAGTTGACCGCCAACATCATCCTGCTGTTCGGCGCCGGTCACGAGACCACCGTCAACCTGATCGGCAACGGCCTCCTGGCGCTACACCGCAACCCGGATCAGCTCGCGCTGCTCAAGGCGAAGCCGGAGCTGATCACCAACGCGATCGAGGAATTCCTGCGTTACGATTCGTCGGTGCAGATGACCGGGCGTGTCACGCTGGAGGAGATCGACGATCTCGGCGGCGTGCGGATTCCCAAGGGCGAGACCGTGCTTTGCCTGCTCGGCTCGGCCAACCACGATCCGGCGGTCTATCCAGATAGCCCCGACCGGCTCGACATCACACGGCCGAACGTCAAGCCGCTGTCGTTCGGCGGCGGCATCCATTTCTGCCTGGGCGCCCAATTGGCGCGCATCGAGGCCGAGATCGCCATCGCCACGCTGCTGCGGCGGCTGCCGAATTTGCGGATCGATGACGTCGAGAACCCGGAATGGCGGCCGACCTTCGTGCTGCGCGGCCTGAAGCGGCTGCCGGCGAGCTGGTAACAGCCTTCGGTGTTGGTTCTACGAGCACTCCTCATCCTGAGGAGCCCGCCCAAGGCGGGCGTCTCGAAGGATGGCCTCGGGCGGGAGCGGGGCCTCTATGGTTCGAGACGGCGCTTTGCGCGCCTCCTCACCATGAGGGTCTGATCACCCACCGGCGTTAACCTCCGCGCGCAACAGTCGCTGTGACTTCGCCACACTTCCCCCTATATAAGGGGCTGTTCCGGCGCGGGTTTAGGCAGTGACGTAAGGCTTGGGGGTGGCCCGGGCGCCGGTTAGCCCGAGGGGAGACCCGTGCAGACGACGCTGCTCGGATTAGCGATTGCCTTCATCATTGCGCTGCTGGCCGCGCTGATCGGGCCTTACTTCGTCGACTGGAACCAGTTCCGGCCCCAGTTCGAGGCGGAGGCGACCCGAATCATCGGCGTACCGGTGCGCGTGGCTGGCGAGCTGGATGCGCGGCTGCTGCCGGCGCCGACGCTGCGCCTGCGCTCCGTCACCTTCGGCGGTAACAACGATCTCGGCCGCCTACGTGCCGACAAGCTCGACGTCGAGTTCAGCCTCGGCTCCCTGATGCGCGGCGAATGGCGCGCCACCGAGCTCACGGTCAACGGCATGGCGGTCGATCTCGGCCTCGATGCCAAGGGGCGGGTCGACCTGCCATCCACCGCGAGCGGCAGCTTCAACCTCGCTTCGCTCGCGATCGAGCGGCTCAACCTCACCGGCCGCATCGCCCTGCATGATGCCGCCAGCCGCTCGACGCTGGAATTGAACGACATCGCATTCTCCGGCGACGTGCGTTCGCTCGCAGGCTCGGTGCGCGGCGACGGCAATTTCACCATCGGGCGCACCCGTTATCCGTTCCGAATCTCCTCTGGTCCGAGCGCCGACGGCAGCGCCACCCGCCTCCATCTCAACATTGATCCCGGCGAGCGCGCCATCCTGGCCGATCTCGAGGGCGTGCTCGCCTTCGAGAACCGGCTGCCGAAATTCGACGGCGCGCTGACGCTGGCCGTGCCGGCGCCCAAGAAGCCGGGCGACGCGGGGCCGACGCCGTGGAAGCTCAGCGCCAAGCTCAAGGCCGATCCGGCCGGTGCGAAGTTCGATCAGATCGACGCAAGCTTCGGCGCGGAGGACAATGCGCTGAAGATGGGCGGCGTCGGCGATATCAGGTTCGGTGCGGCGCCACTGCTGCGCGCGGTGCTTTCGGCGCGCCAGCTCGATGCCGACAAGCTGGCCGGGAAAGACGATGCCGAGCCGCTGCGCATCCTCCCTGTCCTGCGCGCCGGCCTCGCGGCGATCCCGCAGACGCCGATCCCGGCGCAGATCGAATTCAACTCCGAGCAGATCACGCTGGGCGGACGTCCGCTCCAGAACATCACGGCCGAGCTGCAGACCGACGGAAAATCCTGGACCTTCCGGCGGCTCGACCTGCGCGCGCCCGGAATGACGCAGCTTTCTCTGAACGGTGCCGCTCCCGGCTCCGATCGCTTCAGCGGCCGCCTCAGCGTCGAATCCTCCGATCCCGACGTGCTGGTGGCCTGGCTCCAGGGCCGCAGCGACGTCAACCGGCGCAGCACGAGGCCGCTGCGCCTTAACGGCGACGTGACCATTGCCGCCAACCATCTGGCAATCGAACGGCTGAAAGCCGAGATCGAAGGCGGCGCCGTCGAGGGCCGGATCGCCTTCACGCAAGTCGGCGCGAACAAGGGATCGCGGATCGAGGCGGAGCTCAAGGCCGACCGGCTCGATCTCGACGCGGCATCTGCCTTCGTGCGTGCGATGGCCGGCCCGCAAGGCGAATGGCCGGAGGAAGCCAAGCTTTCGCTCGATGTCGGCCGTGCCGTCTCGGCCGGCCAGGAGCTGCGCCCGTTCACGGCGAAGCTCGGCTACAGCCCGACTTCGCTGACGCTTGAGCAGCTCCGGTTCGGCCAGGCCAGCGGCGTGACCACGGAGGCGAGCGGCAATTTCGATCGCGCGCATGCGACTGGCCGCCTTGCGCTGACATCATCGGCCAACTCGCTGCGCGAACTCGCGGCGCTGGTCGAGCCGGTCGCGCCGGTGGTCCGTGCGCGATTCGATGCCATCGAGGGCTTGCCGGGCGCCACACGGCTGAAGCTCAATCTCAGCCTCGACAAGAACGCCGAACATGCCGACCGGACCGACGCGCGCGCGGTGTTGGACCTCGATGCGCCGCAACTCAAGGCCACCGCGACGCTTGCCGCGCAGACTCCGGCGGCGGCGGTCAGCGGCATCGACATCGACAGGCTGCGCAACAGCGATTTCACGCTAGACTCGAAAGTGTCGACGCCGCAGGCCGCGACGCTGCTCGCGCTGATCGGCCTCGATCGCGCTGTGGCCGCGGGCGACGGGGCATCGCAGTTCGAGGGGCGCCTGAGTGGCGTCTGGCAGAAGCCGCTGCAATTCAGCGCAAAACTCTCGGGCGGGCTGGACGCGGACGCGCAGGGCAGCTTCGACTGGTCGGCATCCAACGGCAGTGCGAGCCTGCGCGTGCGTAACGCCAATCTGGCGCCGCTGTTCGGGATCAGCCCGGCCGAAAAATCGGCGCAGAACGTCACCCTGTCCTCGCACGTCAGCCTGTCCGGCAACAAGCTGACCTTCGACGATCTCGACAGCACGGCCGGAGGCTCGCGCCTGCGCGGCCATCTGGCGATGACGCTGGACCAGGACAGAAGCCTCGACGGCGAGGTCGGCCTCGATACGCTCGATCTCGTGCCCGCGCTCGCGGTCGCCCTCGGCGCGTCCGCTCATGATGCGGGCGAGCCGCTGAGCCCGGGGCTTCTCGGCAACTGGCGCGGCCGCATTGCCTTCCAGGCCTTGCGTGGGAGCTTGCCGGGCGGCATCGAGGTGCGCCCGTTCAGTGGCACGATCAGGCACGACGGCCAGGCGCTCTCGCTCGATGCCCTCAAGGGCAGCATCGGCGGCGGCGAGATGTCTGCAAACCTTGATGCCAGGAACGGCCCCAACGGTCTTGCGGTGAACGCGCGGCTCGAGCTCACCAATGTCGATGCGACGATGCTGCGCTATCGCAACCTCGCGCTGCCGAAGGGGCGCGCCTCGGTGCAGGTGGCGTTGACGAGCCAGGGCCGCAGCGTGGGGGCGCTGACCGGCGCGCTGGCCGGCAACGGCACGGTGACGCTGAACTCGGCCGAGATCACCGGCCTCGATCCGCGCGCCTTCGAGATCGCCATCCGCGCCAGCGACGGCGGCCAGGTCACCGATGACAACCGGCTCCGGCAGCTCGTCGAGCCCGCGCTGTCGGCCGGCCCGATCGCGGTCGCCTCGGCGCAAATTCCGTTCACGATCCGCGATGGCCGCCTGCGCGTCGGTGCGACGACGTTGGAGGCGAAGAACGCCCGCGCCATCGTCTCGGGCGGTTACGACATTCCAGCCGACCAGGCCGACATTCGCGCCAGCCTGACACCGATCATGATTGGGCTCTCCGGCGCTCCGCCGGAGATCCAGCTATTTGCGGCAGGTCCCCCGGACAAGCTGAGCCGCACCGTCGATCTCGCGCCACTATCCTCGTGGCTCGCGGTACGCACGATCGATCGCGAGACGCGGCGGCTGGATGCCATCGAACGCGGCGAGCCGCCGCCGGCCACCGCCGCGCTTCCCACGCTGGTCTCTCCGGACGCGGCGCCCGAGCAGACGCCGGTCAACGTGCCAATGCCGGGCCCGGATCCGCGCCGCATTCCGCCGAAGGCGAAGGTCGCGCCGACGCCAAAGGTGCCGCACCCAGCCCCCGCCGCGCCGAACCCGCCGCTCGCGAGCCAGCAGGTCGCGCCGCTGCCGCCGCCGATCGAGATAAGGCCGGCGCCGGGACCGCCGCCGCCAAGACCCAAGCCGAAGCCGCCGCTGGTCCTGACACCGTCAAATCCTTGAAGCGTTAGATGCAGTCCGCGCGCCGCGGTGTTCACCTCTCCCTACGGGAGAAGTGACGAACCCTGCGCGGCGGTGAAGAATTTCCCTCGCATTTTACTGAAAATTGGTCGGCAAAACTGCTTTGCCGATTTTACTGAATTCTCGCGTTTGACGGCTAGCCTCGTTCGAAGAGGAATTCGGCGGCTTGCCAAGAGGCAAGACGGCTCGCCAAGAATTGGGGTCATCGAATGAACGGGGCGAAATCGCTTCTGCAGGATCTGGACGACGCGATCGCGCGGGGCACCGACGAAAGCCGGGCGCGGGCGTTGTGGCACGCGACCGATCTTTTGATCACCGGCCGCTACAGCGACGACGAGATCAGCATGTTCGGCGAGGTCATCGGACGGCTCGCCGACGAGATCGAGGTCGCCGCGCGCACGCAGCTCTCCGAGTTGATGGCGGCGTGCGATCACGCGCCGCTCAACGTGATCGAGCAGCTCGCCTTCGACGACGAGATCGAGGTGGCCGGCCCCGTGTTGCGCGACTCGACACGCATCGACGAGAAGATGCTGATCGAGAACGCCATGACCAAGGGCCAGTCGCACCTGCTGGCGATCTCGCAGCGCGAGTCGATCGGCGAGGCCGTGACCGACGTGCTGGTCAAGCGCGGCAACCGGGAGGTCGTGACCTCCGTCGCCAGGAACGAGGGCGCGCGTTTCTCGGGTTCGGGCCTGCTCCACATGGTCAGGCGCGCCGAGGGAGATTCGATTCTTGCTGAACAACTTGGCCTGCGCAAGGACGTGCCGCGGCACATCTTCCAGCAGCTCATCGCCAAGGCGTCGGAGGACGTCCGCCGTCGGCTCGAGACCGAGCGTCCCGAGATGATGGCGCAGATCCAGAGCTCGGTGACCGAGGTCACCGGCGACCTGCAATCCAAGTTCGGTCCGTCCTCGCGCAGCTATTTCGTCGCCAAGCGCGTGGTGACGACGCAGTACCGGCAGGGCAATCTCAACCAGGACTCGATCTCGAGCTATGCGCGCCAGCACCGTTTCGACGAGGTGCAGATCGGCCTGTCGCTGCTGTCGTCGCTTCCCGTGGACGTGATCGAGCGTGCGATGATGGACCGCAATCGCGAGATGCTCCTGGTCCTGTGCAAGGCGCTCGATTTCTCCTGGGACACCACCATGGCGCTGTTGTTTCTCGGCGCCAAGGATCATCTGATCACGGCGCGGGACCTCAACGATAGCGAGCGCGAGTTCGGCCGCCTCAACATCGAGACGTCGCGCAGCATCCTGAAGTTCTACCAGTCGCGCAAGAACAGCGCGGCCGCCGATCCCGCCGCGGGTCGTCAGGCCGAGCTGCAGATGCACTGAGCATCATTCCGGAATTCGAGAGGGGAGTGTTTGCAATGTTGCCTCAATTCGGCACCGCAATCCGCAAGAATCTCAACAAGGGTCTCGCCGTCGATGCTGGCGCAGCCCCGGAGAAGGCGTCGGTGGACGCGGCCTGGCTCGTGCTGGAAGCCGCCAACGACCTCGGCGACCAGGCCGCCGTGGACGCCTGCCGTCGTGTCATCGACGCCGAGCTCAACGGCACCGTTGCCGGCCGCTCCGACCTCGATCTCGTGCTGGGGTACTTCCGCTAGGAGCGCAAAGCCCCTTGCTGACGGGCGTGAACCGATAAGCACGTCCTGTCACCACAAAACAGGAAGGCCTCGCTTGCGCGAGGCCTTCCAAGCTCGATGACGGGACTCCTTTAGTCCTCGTCCCAGTAGTGACGGCGGATCACCACGCCGCGATCGAAGTCGCGGTCATGATGGTACCAGCCACGATGCCAGCCGCGGTCGTGACCGTAGATGCGCACGCCCGGACCGTCATAGCGGTCTCCGTAATAGTCCCTGTCGCCGCCGACGTAGACGCCGAAGCCGCCTGCATTTGCGATGGTCGGGGCACTGACCGCAAGCGTCGCTACCGCTGCAAGAGCGTAAGTGAGCTTATTCATCCGTTCCTCCTGTGCATCGTTCGTGCGGGGGTCAACGGCTGTTGGGATCAGCCGTTGCAGGAACCAGGCAGGAACTTTCTTGAATGGCTGTTCAGCTTCGGCGGAATGACACTCGTCGGACAGGCGCGGTCGAACGCGTGCTATCGTGCCACCTGGGATAGCACTCGCTATCCCAGGAATGCAGGAGAGATAGCCATGAAGACCTTGTCGCTCGTCGTCGTGAGTCTCGCTGTCGCAACCCTGTCAATGTCGACGGCAAATGCTCAGTACAAATGCTCCTGGAGCAGCGGAAGCATTTCCTCCGTCCCGTGCGCCAAACGCTATGCTGTCAATTACGAAGCGTGCCGGAAATACGTCGTGGAGCATGGCGCGACAGCGGGTGAAGCCATGTGGTGGTGCACAAGCCAGGGCTACACCAAATAAGGCTACACCAAATAAGGCTACGCCAAGTGATTTGATGCCGACCACAAGGGAAGAGGCCGTCTCGGTGAGGCGGCCTCTTCGCCTCAAGACCAGGGCGATGAATGGTACGATCGTCCTGAGCGCGAAACGCACATTGGCGTTCTATTTCTCCTCGCGGAATGTTCTGCGAAACGGACAACCATCTGCTTTTACTTTTTGACGTAGTGGCCGAAGAAGCCATGTCCTGGCGCGGCTTGTCACGCATCGACCGTTCGCGCAGTATGACGTTGAAATTGCGCGGCAATATGCGCATACACCCATCGACTAAAGTCGACAGTCAGCGAGGAAACGACAGAATGCGTAAGTTAGCTTTGGCCATTGCCGTGGTCGCGCCGTTGTTTGGTCACGCGGCGTGGGCCGAGGACACCATCAAGATCGGCTACATCGATCCGCTGTCCGGAGGCGGTGCCAGTGTCGGTGAGGGTGGTTTAAAGACATTCCAGTATCTGGCCGACGAGATCAACGCCAAGGGCGGCATTCTCGGCCACAAGGTCGAGATCGTGCCGCTCGACAACAAGACCAATCCGCAAGAAAGCCTGGTGCAGGCCCAGAAGGCGATCGACGCCGGCGTTCACTACATCACGCAAGGCAACGGTTCGTCCGTCGGTGCGGCCCTCGAGGATTTCGTTACCAAGCACAATACGCGCAATCCCGGCAAGGAAGTCCTGTACTTCAACTACGCCGCCGTCGATCCGAGCCTGACCAACGAGAAGTGCAGCTACTGGCATTTCCGCTGGGATGCCAGCTCGGACATCAAGATGGAGGCGCTCACCAGCTACATGAAGGACACCGCCTCGATCAAAAAGGTGTACCTGATCAATCAGGACTACTCGTTCGGCCAGTCGGTGCGCAGCGATGCGCGCAAGATGCTGGCGGCGAAGCGGCCTGACATCGAGATCGTCGGCGACGAGCTGCATCCGCTGCTGAAGATCACGGACTTCTCGCCCTATATCGCGAAGATCAAGGCGTCCGGTGCCGACAGCGTCGTCACCGGCAACTGGGGCCAGGACATCGCGCTGTTGCTCAAGGCCGCCGCCGATGCCGGCCTGAAGGTCAACTGGTATACCTACTACGCCGGCGGCGCCGGTGGCCCGACGGCGATCAAGCAGACCGGTCTCGATCACCAGGTCTTCCAGATCACCGAGGGCTTTGCCAACTCGGGCAACCAGGCCGCGATGGACTTCGAGAAGGCGTTCCGCGCCAAGGCCAACATGTCGCTCTGGTATCCGCGCGCCGTCAACGAGATGCGCATGTTCAAGGCCGCGGCCGAGAAGGCCAACTCGATCGACCCCGTGAAGGTCGCAGCGGCGCTCGAGGACCTCAAGTTCGAGGTCCTGGATGGCGGCACCGGCGTCATGCGCAAGGACGACCATCAGTTCTTCCAACCGATTTACATCTCCTCCTTCGGCAAGCTTGCCGCGAACGAGCCGTTCGATGAGGAGAACACCGGTTGGGGCTGGCACCTGGTCTCCAAGATCGATACGCCGCAGGCCATGGTTTCCACGACCTGCAAAATGAAGCGGCCGTAACCACGGGGCAGGTCGCTTTCCCGCGACCGTCATCGGTCGCGGGAAGATGGCGACCGGAATGCGTTTGACCGATTGAACGATGTCCGCCGGGGCCATGCGGCCCTGGATAGCCACGAGTGCGCTGTGCTTGAACTCATTGTCATTTCGACCCTGAACGGCGTGCTGTTCGGCATGCTGCTCTTCCTGCTGTCGAGCGGGTTGACCGTCATCTTCAGCATGATGGGCGTGCTCAACTTCGCCCATGCCAGCTTCTATATGCTCGGCGCCTTCTTCGGCTTTCAGCTCACGAAGTGGATCGGCTTCTGGCCGGCGCTCGTGCTCGCGCCGCTGCTCGTGGGTGCGATCGGCATGGCCGTGGAGCGCTATGGCCTGCGCAACACGCACAAGCACGGCCATGTCGCGGAACTGCTGCTGACCTTCGGTCTCGCCTTCGCGATCGAAGAGATCGTGTCGATGATCTGGGGCAAGAGCCCGCTCGACTATCGGGTGCCGGCGCTGCTCGACTTCCCGGCCTTCACGGTCTTCTCGACCAACTATCCGGCCTACAAGATCTTCATGCTGGCGGTGTCGGTCGCGATCTTCGTGGCGCTGCTGATCGTGCTCAAGCGCACCCGGGTCGGCCTCATCGTGCAGGCGGCACTCACGCATCCCCACATGGTGGCGCATCTCGGTCACAATGTTGGGCGGGTGTTCATGCTGGTGTTCGGCGTCGGCAGCGCTCTCGCCGGTCTTGCCGGCGTGATCGCCGGTCCGGCTTTGGTGACTCAATCCGATATGGCCGCTTCGCTCGGACCCATCCTGTTCGTTGTCATCGTCTTTGGTGGACTAGGCTCCTTGCCGGGCGCGTTCATCGCCTCGCTCGTCATCGGTCTGGTGCAGACTTTTGCGGTGGCGCTGAACGGCTCGCTGGCCAGCGCCTTTGGCCCGCTCGATCCGTCGGCGGGACCGTCCGTCCTCTCGGACGTCTGGAACGTCACAGTCGCCCAGGTCGCGCCGATCGTACCCTATGTCCTCCTGGTGCTCATTCTGATCGTTCGCCCCATGGGCCTGATGGGGACGCGCGAGTCATGACCACCAAGAAGACGTCGACATCGAAAGTCGCGGCAAAGTCCGCCGGCGAAAACCTGCGCTTCTACGGGGTCTGGCTGATCGCCGCGATCGCGCTGATCGTGCTGCCGCTGGTCTTCCCGTCGGGTGGATCGCTCACCTCCTTCAGCCTGATCGGGATCGCGATCGTCTTCGCGCTCTCCTACAACATCCTGCTCGGCCAGACCGGCCTGTTGTCGTTCGGTCACGCCGTTCACTACGGCCTTGGCGGCTTCGCGGCCTGCCACATGATGAATGCGGTGGTGGCGCACGACTGGCCGATTCCACTGCCCTTCATCCCGTTGTTCGGTGGGGTCGGTGGCCTCGTCTTCGCGTTGGTGATCGGCTGGGTAATGACGAAGCGCGCCGGCACCGTGTTCGCGATGATCTCGCTCGGCATCGGCGAATTGGTGGCGTCCTCGTCATTGATCCTGCGCTCGGTGTTCGGCGGCGAAGCCGGCATCACGACGGACCGTACGGCCTTGCCGCACATGTTCGGCTGGACATTCGGGCCGCAGCTCCAGGTCTACTACCTGATCGCGTTCTGGCTGGTGATATCCGCCATCGCGATGTATGCGCTCACCAGGACCCCGCTGGGGCGGATCAGCAATGCGGTCCGCGACAATCCCGAGCGCGTCCAGTTCATCGGCTATGATCCGCACGTCGTCCGCTACATCGCCTATTGCTTTGCCGGGTTCTTCGCCGGCATCGCCGGCGGATTGGCCGCAATCAATTTCGAGATCGCGAACTCCGCCTATCTCGGCGCGATCCAGTCCGGTCTCGTTCTCTTCGCGACTTTCATCGGCGGGACCGCTTATTTCTTCGGCCCGATCCTCGGCGCGATCCTGGTGACCTATCTCCAGCTCGGGCTGACCAACGTCACCAGCGTCTGGCAGCTCTATTTCGGCATCATCTTCATCGGCATCGTGATGTTCTCGCCGGGCGGCATTGCCGGCCTCCTGATGATGCATCGTCCGTTGATCCGCGCCGGAACGCTGTGGACCGTGATTCCGTCCTATCTCGTCGCGATCGTGCCGACGGTTGCGCTTGCCTGCGGCATCATCCTGACGATAGAGACGATCGCACGCTATTCCGGTGGAGCGAGCAACCCCATCAATCTGTTCGCCATTGCGTTCAATCCAGTATCGCCGGTGACATGGGTCACCGCAGCGGTCCTCGTCGTCGGCGGCTTCATCGTCGCGCGATTGACCTGGCGTCGCGTCGCCGCAGCGTGGGACCGGGCAGCCACGGTCGCCCGTGATCGGGGGTATCTGGCATGACTGCAGCCATTGAAGTTCGTGCTGTCGAGAAGCGCTTCGGCAATGTCGGCATCATTCGCGATCTGAACCTGAGCGTCGCGCAAGGCGAGCGGCATGCCATCATCGGGCCGAACGGCGCGGGGAAATCCACGACGTTCAATCTGATCAGCGGTCATATCAAACCGACGTCAGGCGAGATCCGGCTGAACGGCGAGCAGATCTCCGGCCTGCGGCCGTTCGAGATCAACCGGCGCGGCTTGTCGCGTTCGTTCCAGGTCACCAACGTGTTCGCCCGCATGACGGTGTGGGAGAACGTCCGCTGCGCCGTGCTGTGGGCGACCGGGCATCGCTATGCATTCTGGAAGAATGTGGACAGCCTGGCCGAGGTGCGGGAAAGGACCGCCCAGATCCTGGACGATATCCATCTCACGCACCGGCGCGATGTTCCGGCGGGGCTCCTGACCTATGCCGAGCAGCGGGAACTGGAGATCGGCATCACCATCGCGAGCGGCGCCACCGTCGTCATGCTGGACGAGCCGACCGCAGGGATGAGCCACGCCGAAACCGAGCGCGCAGTGTCGCTGATTCGGCGACTGACCGAGGGGCGGACCCTGGTGATCGTCGAGCATGATATGAGCGTCGTTTTCGGCCTCGCCGACCGGATTTCGGTGCTGGTCTACGGACACATCATCGCGTCGGGCACGCCCGAGGAGATTCGGCGCGATCCGAAGGTCAAGGAAGCCTATCTCGGCGAGGAAGCGCACTGATGCTCGAGGTCAGGAATCTTCACGCCTATTACGGCAAGAGCCACATTCTCCAGGGTGTCGACCTCGATGTCGCTGCCGGCGAGGTGGTGAGTCTGCTCGGCCGCAATGGTGTGGGCCGTTCCACGACGGTCAAGGCGATCATGGGCGAGGTCAGCCCGATAGGAACGGTGCGCTTCAAGGGCAAGGACATCGCCGGCCTGCCAAGCTACAGGATCGCCCGTCTTGGACTCGGCTATGTTCCCGAACATCGCGACATCTTCCCGAGCCTGACGGTTCGTCAAAACCTTCTGCTCGGCATCAAGGACACGCGCCGTCCCGGCAAATGGCGGCTTCAGGACATGCTCGACCTGTTTCCCAATCTCGCCGCGCGCGCCGATACGCCCGCGGGCGTGCTGTCCGGCGGCGAGAAGCAGATGCTGACCACCTGCCGGACGCTGATGGGCGATCCGGACCTCATCATGATCGACGAGCCGACCGAAGGTCTCGCGCCGCTGATCGTGCAGCAGGTCGGCGACCTGATTGCCCGCATCGCGCAGGCCGGCGTCGCGATTCTGCTCGTCGAGCAAAAGCTTTCGATCGCGATGCGGATATCGAACCGAGTCTACATCATGGGACATGGCCGCGTCGTGTTCGAAGGCACGCCGGGCCAGCTCAAGGCCAACGCCGCGGTGCGCCAGGAGTGGCTCGAGGTCTGAGGTCGCAGCGCACATCGGACCTCGCCGATGCGGCGAGGCGAGCCGTCAAATCAATCAGGCAGCCTCGAGCGATCGGCTGATCAGCCGCAATTCCAGATTGGTCCGATCGGCGTCCGTGTCCAGCATGGTCCGAAGCTGCCGCCATTGTAGCGGCCGTTGTAAATGCCGGGCCGACCGAAATAGTGCCAGTCGCCATCCCACCAGTAATAGCGGGGGACCGGGTCGATGTACCACGGGCGTCGGTTGTTGCGCGCCACGCGCCATGTCGGGTCCTTCTGCGCATAGAGCGGCTGGCTGTTGCTCGGCGGCTGACGATAGCCCGGCAGGAAGCCGTAGCCGTGCCAGCGTGGCGCCGGCCGCTTGTGAACGGGATCCGCTGGCGCGACACACGGCAGCAGCGACAGAACGATAGCAATGGATAGACACATGAGGCGGGACATAGTCCGACCATAAGCAGTCGGTTGCGGGAAGGCGATTCAAATCCGAGTGCGAAGGTCTTCGTAAGCCGGCGCAAATCTGACAAGCCGGAGCGCATCTGATTTGGGGCTAGAAGCGGGAAACCATGAGGACCCTAGCCCTCCACCACGTACTTAAGTGCGCATGAACGCCTAAAGGGATGGACCGCGGCAAATTCGCGCAACGTCGCCAAGCCAAGTGGACGGAGGTTCAATCGCCCTGGATCATTTTCGCAGAATTTTATCCATAGCTTTTCCACGCGCCAACTCATCGATCAGTTTATCCAAGTAGCGAATTTCTTGCATAGTTGGTTCTTTGATATCCTCCACTCGGACACCGCAAACCACGCCTTTAATCAGGGCTCGCGCAGGATTGATTCTCGGGGCATTTGCAAAGAACGTTTCAAAATCAGTTTGTTTCTCCAGTTGTGTCTCAAGCTCCCTCTGCCCATAAACAGTCAGCCAAGAGATGACCTGATCAACCTCTGCTTTTGTGCGCCCTTTTCTCTCTGCCTTAGCAACATAGAGCGGGTAAACGCTTGCGAAGCTCGTCGTGTAAATTCGATGCTTTGCCATGGCCGCTCCACGACTTCCGATTGCAACAAGCAAGACCTGAGACGATCACACTGACCGTGAGGGATCACCCGCTTGCAACGGAGGCTATCCGTTCAACATGGATAAAACCATGCCAGCGAGATCATCCGTCCGTTCCACCAACTGGTCTGCGCCGGCCGCTTCGAGTTCGTCCCGGCTGCCATATCCCCAAAGTACGCCAAGACCGCGCATATCGATCGCGTGCGCTCCGGCGATGTCATGCCGGCGATCTCCGACCATCAGACTGCGCGAGGCGGATATATCCTGTTCAGACAGGATATGGGCGAGCAGCTCGGGCTTGTGATCGAGCTTGCCGCCCGGCACCGAGCCGTAGATGCCGTCGAAATATGTTGCCAGCTTCAGGTTCTCCAGGATGCGCCGGGCGAAGACTTCACGCTTCGATGTGGCGAGGTAGATCCGCAAGCCAGCTCGCTGCATTTCCTCAAGCGCGCCGCTGATCCCGGGGTAGGGTTCGCTTCCGAAGAGACCGCTTTCGCTGTAATGGTGCCGATAGGCCGTCACAGCCTCATCGAGCCGGTCGTCTCCGCGCGCCCTCAGCAAAGCCTGCAACATCTCTTCGAGCGGCGGCCCGATGGCGCGCTTGATGTCGAGCGTGTCACCGGGATCGTATCCGAGCGCACGCAGCGCGGCGATGCTGCTTGCCACAATGCCCGGCTGGGAATCGACCAGTGTTCCGTCAAGATCCAGGAGTACGGAGCGGAGTGGGGGCATGCTGGAACATAGCCGCCGGTAGCAGACGGGTAAGCGCCTGCAAACTCGAGCCCCGCCACCGACGGGAAATGCCGGCAAGCCTGCCGCAATTTCCCGATACGGACGTCAAGCGATCATGATCATTCGCCCGGATTATCGGCCGGCCGGCCGGCACCGATCACCAGGGCCGGAATCCGAACCACGCGTACTGTGGTTGCCGCGCCCACGGATCCATCTGCGGCTTCACGTGTCGCTTCGGCCGGATCGCGACGTGTTGCGGTTTGCGTTGTCGCTTGTGGTCAGCGGATTCGGGTGGACGCGAATCCGGCAGCATCGCCAATGCATTCGCGACCGCCGGAGTGTCTGCGCGGATGGCAGGTGGCGGGGTGGAGGTGAGCGCGGTCGCGGTGTCGATGTTCGATACGACAGGCGCCGCCGAGGTATCCAAGACCACCCGCTCGGGCAATTTTTGCTCGGAGTGAATGCGTATGGCCGGCCGGTCCGCAGCCGCGCCCGGAACGACCGGCGCCCTGGGCAGATAAAAGTCCGCAACAAACAAAAGCGCGAGCAACAGCGCGCCGATCTTCCAGAAATATGCCGCCAGCGGCATTTTGGTCGCTCCGTGCCCCCCTGCGATCTCTGGGCCCAGCCTGCGACGTTGTATCAGCGAATATCGGTTCACCCGCGCGAAGCGGATTGATCTGGATCAAGCGCTCGAAGTCATCTTCGGGATGGTGCGATCGCGAAGCGTCTAGCGCTCAATTCTTCGATGATGGCATGGTGCCGCTGTTTTGCCCGACGTGTCAACCTCAGGATGTGCCAGCCATCATGACCTGTAGCCCTCGGCTACTTTCCATGGGGTTGTTTTCGATATTTTTGTTGGGACGCGTCGCGGAGGCTAGGGCTCGGCGGAAAACGACTAGCCGGCCCCGAGCGCGACGGCGACATTGTACGTGACGAGGCTCGCGGCATAGGCGAGCACCAGCATGTAGGCGAAGGTCACCGCCATCCAGGTCCAGCTTCCGGTCTCGCGCCGGATCACCGCCAGCGTCGATGCGCATTGCGGGGCGAAGATGTACCAGGCCAGCAGCGACAGCGCGGTCGCGAGCGACCATTTCGTCGCCAGAACCTGGCCGATCTGTTCGGCCGCCTCCTTGCCGCCTTCGATCGCATAGACGGTGCCGAGCGCCGCGACCGCGACCTCGCGTGCTGCCATGCCCGGGATCAGGGCGACGGCGATCTGCCAGTTGAAGCCGACCGGCGCGAGCAGCGGCGCGAGCGCCTTGCCCATGATCGCAGCCAGGCTGAAGTCGATCGCGGGTTCGGTTGCCCCGGCAGGCGGCTGCGGGAACGAGGCCAAAAACCAGATCAGCACCATCATGGAGAAGATCGTGGTGCCCGCGCGCTGCAAAAACATCCTCGCCCGCGTGAAGATGCCGATCGCGATCGATTTCAGGCGCGGCATCTTGTAGTCGGGCAGCTCCAGCATGAACGGCGCCGGCGCATAGTCGCGCAGCATGAAGAACTTGATCAGGAACGAGACCAGAAGCGCGCTGATGATGCCCGTCGCGTATAGGCCGAACATCACGAGGCCCTGCAGATTGATGAAGCCCCAGACCTCTTTCGCCGGAATGATGGCGGAGATGATCAGCGTGTAGACGGGAATGCGCGCCGAGCAGGTCATCAGCGGCGCGATCAGGATCGTGGTCAGCCGGTCGCGCTTGTTGTCGATCACGCGCGTCGCCATGATGCCGGGAATGGCGCAGGCGAAGCTCGACAACAGCGGGATGAAGGCGCGGCCGTGCAGGCCGGCGCCGCCCATGATGCGGTCCATCAGGAAGGCGGCGCGCGCCATGTAGCCGAAATCTTCCAAGAGCAGGATGAACAGGAAGATGATGATGATCTGCGGCAGGAACACGATGACGCTGCCGACGCCGGAGATCACGCCGTTTTGCAGGAAGCTCTGCAACAGACCGGCGGGCAGGGTGTCGTGCACGAACTCGCCGAGCGCATCGAAGCCCGAATTGAGCAGCTCCATCAGCGGCTGCGCCCAGGCGAACACCGCCTGGAACATCACGAACAGGATCAGCGCGAGCACCAGCAGGCCGCCGACGGGGTGCAGCACCACGGCGTCGATCCGCGCGGTCCAGGTGTCGGGCCGGCTCGGCAGGCTGACGCAGTCGGCGATGATCCGGTCGGCCTCTCGCTGGGTGGCGCGCAGTTCAGAGACGCTGAGCGCGCGCCACTTGTTCTCAGCCTCGGGCGAAACTTTCGCCGGGATCTCGTCGGTCAGCTTCAACAGCTCGGCAGTGCCGCCCTTGCGCACCGCGATCGAGGTGACCACGGGCACGCCGAGCTCCTTGGCAAGGCGCGCGACATCGACCGTGATACCGCGGCGGCTCGCGATGTCGAACATGTTGAGGACGAGGATCAGCGGCCGGCCGGTGCGCTTGAGCTCGAGCAGGAGGCGGATGGTCAGCCGCAGGTTGGTCGAATCGGCCACGCACAGCACGAGATCGGGCATGCGCTCGCCGGAGGCCTTGCCGAGCACGAAATCGCGGGTGATCTCCTCGTCCGGGCTGCGGCCGCGCAGCGAATAGGTGCCGGGGAGGTCCACCACCGAGACCTGGCGCCCGAGCGGGGTGACGAAGAAGCCCTCCTTGCGCTCGACGGTGACGCCCGGATAGTTCGCGACCTTCTGCCGGCTGCCGGTCAGCGCATTGAACAGCGAGGTTTTGCCGCTGTTTGGCGTGCCCACCAGGGCGAGATGCAGCAGGGGTGCTTCCATGAGATCAAAGGTCCGGCCGCATCACGCGACGATGATGGCCATGGCTTCGCGACGGCGTACCGCGATCGTGATGTTGTCGACGCGAACGGCGATCGGGTCGCGCCCGACGATGCCCTCGTGCAGGATCTCCACCCGGGCGCCCTCGACAAAGCCGAGCTCGATCAGGCGGCTCTCCAGCTCGATGTCCGGCAGCGCCGAGCCTGCGTCCTTGGCGGAAAGGTGCTGAATGATGCCGGTGTAGCCGCGCTGCGCCAGACCCAGCGGCAGGTGCGGGCGCGTGTCATTGTCGTCGCTCATGCCCTGTATTTTCAACGCAGGGCACTGAGGTCAAGCCGGCTCGGCCTGCCCGGGTTGCACCTTAGAGTGATTATAAAGTGCGAGCCGGCGCGACGCTGCCGGCTCGCTTCTGGCGCTTACTGAGCCGGGACCTTGTGCTCGGGCGGGACGGCCGCAGCGCGGTTCTTGAAGTAGTCGAGAACGAACAGGCGGATCGCCGACGACAGGTTACCCTGCTGGCGATTGCCGTCGATCTCGCCCACGAGCTCGGACAGCGTCATGTTGCGGAGGCCGGAAATCTCCTTCATGCCGTTCCAGAACGCCTCTTCCAGACTGACGCTGGTCTTGTGGCCGGCGACGACGATCGATCGTTTGACAACGGGCGATTTCATGGCTGTTCCTCGCGGTCGATCCGATGCTGGTCCAGGTGCTCCTTCGCTTGCGCCTTGCGTTTCTCTTCCGCTGAGCGTTCGGCCTTGGTGCGGCCGAACTTGGTTCGGTTGGCGTCCGCCTGCTTGGCCGAAGCTTCCCGCTCGGCCCGCTTCCTGATGCGGTTCAGGTTGATGACGTTCCCCATGTCGCGTCTCCATCACCCGATCCTCGGCGGGCGGGATGAAACATTCAGAAACCGGGCACAGCAATGTGCCGCATAAGATTTGATTGTCATTTGCTCGTCCTCGTCAATCGGCCCGATGGACCATCAAACGATCAATTTGGCCCCGGGAAGGGTGAGAGAGGTGGTGGATAGCATCCCTCCTCTCCGAGACATTGACGGTAATCAAATCCTGCCCTTTAAGCCCCTACAAATATGCCGTTTTGGGCTCCGTATCATTACGGATGGCTATCGGAATTCGGAAATCACCCCGGCCGTGTCATCTTCTCCGGCTGCACCAAACGGTCGAACTCGTCCGCCGACACGAAGCCGAGCCGCAGCGCCTCCTCCTTCAATGTCGTGCCGTTCGCATGCGCCGTCTTCGCCACCTTGGCCGCGTTGTCGTAGCCGATCTTCGGTGCGAGCGCCGTCACCAGCATCAGCGACCGCTCCATCAGCTCGCGGATGTGCTTTTCGTCGGCGCGGATTCCGCTGACGCAATGTTCCGTGAAGGAGCGCGCCGCGTCGGCCATCAGGCGGATCGAGTGCAGCATGTTGTAGGCGAGCACCGGCTTGTAAACGTTGAGCTCGAAATGGCCCTGGCTGCCGGCGAGCGTGATTGCGGTGTTGTTGCCGAACACCTGGCAGCACACCATGGTCATGGCCTCGCACTGCGTCGGGTTGACCTTGCCGGGCATGATCGAGGAGCCGGGCTCATTCTCCGGCAGGATCAGCTCGCCCAGTCCCGAGCGCGGGCCGGAGCCGAGCAGGCGGATGTCGTTGGCGATCTTGAACAGCCCCGTCGCCACCGAGTTGATCGCTCCGTGCGCCAGCACATAGGCGTCGTTGGAAGCCAGCGCCTCGAACTTGTTCGCGGCGCTGGTGAAGGGCAGCTTGGTGATGCCGGCCACATGCTTGGCGAACAGCTTGGCGAAGCGCGGCTTCGAGTTGAGACCGGTGCCCACCGCGGTGCCGCCTTGCGCCAGTGGATAGAGATCCTTCACCGCGACCTTGAGCCGGGCGATGCCGCTTTCGACCTGCGCGGCATAGCCGGAGAATTCCTGCCCGAGCGTCAGCGGCGTCGCGTCCTGAGTGTGGGTGCGGCCGATCTTGACGATCTTGGCGAACTCCTTCTCCTTCTTGCGCAGCGCCTGGTGCAGCTCGCCCAGCGCGGGGATCAGGTCGGCGGTGATGCGGCTTGCTGCCGCGATATGCATTGCGGTCGGGAACGAGTCGTTCGACGACTGGCTCATGTTGACGTGATCGTTGGGATGGACCGGCTTCTTGGCGCCGAGCTCGCCGCCGAGCAGCTCATTGGCGCGGTTGGCGATCACCTCGTTGAGGTTCATGTTGGACTGCGTGCCCGAGCCGGTCTGCCAGACCACCAGTGGAAAGTGATCGTCGAGGCTGCCGTCGATCACCTCGCGCGCGGCGCGGATGATGGCGTTGGCCCGGCGCTGGTCGAGCAGCCCGAGCTCGCGGTTGGACTGCGCCGCGGCCAGCTTGACGATGCCGAGCGCATGCACGAGCGCGATCGGCATGCGGTCCTGGCCGATGCGGAAGTTCTGGCGCGAGCGTTCGGTCTGCGCGCCCCAATAGCGATCGGCGGGGACCTCGATGGGACCGAAGCTGTCGGTCTCGATGCGGGTGGCGGCGCGGTGCGAGGGGCGGGTGGTCTTGTCCATGAGCATGTCCATTCTGCCGCGTTAGACTGCGCGGCCTTGCGGTTGCTCACCTATATAGGCGGTTTGGCCGCGTGTGGCGGCCGCGGGCCCCGGTCCTAGATCATTTCTTGCGGAAACGATCGAGCCGCACGACCTCGGCGCCACCCTGGCTCGGCGGAGTCGGCTCATCGACGGTCTCCGCCGTCTCGGCGGCAGGTGTTGCCACTGAGACGGCCGATGCAGCCGGGGCCGCCGGAAGTCCGGCGTGCGTATCCTCGGCGACGTCGGAGGTGTCGAACTGGAGGCCGAATTTCACCGACGGATCGAGGAAGCTCTTGATGGCGCTGAACGGCACCACCAGCCGCTCCGGAATGCCTCCGAACGACAGGCCGACCTCGAAGCGGTCCTCGAGCACGGTCAGATCCCAGAACTGGTGCTGGAGGATGATCGTCATCTCTTCCGGATACTGGGCCAAGAGCCGCGGCGACAGCTTCACACCCTCGGCCTTCGACACGAAGGTGATGAAGAAATGATGCTCGCCCGGCAATCCATGGGCTGCGGCATCGGTCAGCACCTTGCGCAGCACGCCGCGCAGCGCGTCGCGCGCCAGCACATCGTATCGGATATGATCGGTTGCCATGGTGGTCCTGTTGCATTCCCGAGAGCCAGGCCCTGCCGGCCCGACTCGCCAAGCCGGAATGGTACCGCGCCTGACGGGTCAGCAGGAGTCCCCGCCGGGACAAATAAAATGAAAAGCAAGTGGAGGCTTCTGTTGCCAGGTGCCTCCGAACCCCGCCTAGCGGAGCTTAACCCACTAGGACTTTAGAGTGGTCTTTCAAACTGCGTTACGCAGCCTGAGCAACCGGAGCAAAGTTGTCGTTGGCAACTATTGCAGTAGCCCGATAACGGCGGAACAATACCGGGAAAAAGTACGCCCTTTACGCCCTCGTCGATCCTATTTCGCCCCCGCCAAAACCCGCTTTTTTGCGCGGGCAGGAAGCCCGCTATCCGGGTGGGCTTTGGTGGAGGCGCCGGGTACCGCCCCCGGGTCCGAATGGTTTATTGCGACGACCGTTTATTTCCATAGCCGGCGAACCGGCACCCACAATATAGGGGGCAAACGTTTCAAAAAACAGGGGTTTCGAGCGACAACATCGCTGTTCCCTTTGGATAGGGTTCCCCAGCGTCTTGGCCGTACCGCCGCACCCATTCTAAAGTCCGGCCATGTCGTCGGATTCATCACCGGCCGCCCAAGAGCCGGATCTTTCAGCCAGAAGCATTCCACCCGGCCTGCTGGCGCTGTTTGTCGCCTTTGCCCGGATGTCGCTGGCCGGCTTCGGCGGCGTTCTGGTGTTCGCCCGGCGAGCCATCGTCGACCAGCACCGCTGGATGACGGCCGAGGAATTCAACGAGACCTTCGCCCTCTGCCATTTCCTGCCCGGCCCCAACATCGTCAACCTGTCGATGGTGTTCGGCGCGCGGCTGCGCGGGGTTGCCGGCGGCATTGCCGCCTTCACCGGGCTGCTGCTGCCGCCGACGCTGATCATGACCGTGCTTGCGGTCCTGTACGCCCATTTCGGCGAGCTGGAGCTTTTGCGCCGCAGCCTCGCCGGCATCTCCTGCGCCGCGGTGGGGCTCTTGATCGCGGTCGTTTTCCGCATGATGACCCCGCTGCTCAAGGGGCCGGACGCCACCGGGCTCATCCTGATGCTTGCGGTGTTCGCCGCCATCGGCGTGCTCCGCTTGCCGTTGCAGGCGGTGCTGCTGGTCGCGATCCCGCTCAGCGTCGCCGTGACCTTCATCCTGCGGCGGAAGGTAGCAGCATGACCAGCGAGAGCCCGATCTGGGCGCTGATCTCCACCTTTGGTCTGATGTCGCTGTTCGCCGTCGGCGGTGCCGCCGCGGCCGTCCCCGAGATGCACCGGATCGCGGTGGAGGTGCATCACTGGATGACCGACAAGCAGTTTGCCGACGCCTATGCGATCGCGCAGCTCTCGCCCGGTCCCAACGTCCTGATTGTCACATTGATCGGCTATGCCGTTGCCGGCATTCCCGGGGCACTGGTGGCGACGCTGGCGATGTGCCTGCCGACGGCGCTGCTTGCTTATTATGTCAGCCGCCTCCTGAACCGGCCCAGCCAATCGCGCTGGCCCGGCCTGATCCAGGTCGCACTGGTTCCGCTGTCGATCGGATTGATGGCGGCAAGTGCCTTGATTCTGGCCCAGGCGACCGATCGCAGCCTCGTTGCCCTGTTCCTGACGGCGGCCGTTGCGATCATCGCCTCCCTCTCGCGCATCAATCCGCTATGGCTGCTGCTGGCCGGGGGCCTGTTGGGTTTTGCTGGCATTGTGTGATGAAAATCGCTAGGCAGTGATGCGGGCGGGGGATCCTTTCCAGCCGATTTAGAACAACAACGCTCGTGACTTACAGGTCGCGGAGGAGACAAGCATGGCCGATACGATGGGCCACTCAGCGACAGCCACCCGAAACACGTCGCTGGCGCTCGGCTTTTGTCTGCTGGCGATTGCGCCGCAGATCTTCGAATTCGTCTGGTCGATCGGGACGATCTTCGGCTGGGGCACCGGCCGCGGTCCGGCGACAGTCGTGATCAGCCACGCCACCGCGCTACTGGTGGGGGCTCCCAGTGCAATACTCGCCGGCGACTCCAAGAAGTCGTCCGACGTGCTGTTGGCGCTGATCTATTCCTATCCGCTGTTTGTGGTGGCGATCCTCACGCTCTTCATGACGATCAGGTCGGCCCAGGATTACGTCGGCGGGATCGTCCTGATGGCGCTCGCCTTGTTCGCGCTATGGGCAGGGAGCGACTTGCAGGGCATGCGCGGCTTCTCCTTCGGTGCGGGGACCGCGCCACGCATGTTCGGCGGGCTCCTGGTCGCCCTGTCTGCCGGCATCGCATTGACGGGCCTCATGACCGAGGGGCCGGCGCTGGCTCACTATTCCTGGCGTGGGCCGTTGTTCGTGATGGCCGCGATCCTGTTCTTCGCGCTGGCGATTCGGCCGCTTGGCCTAGTCGTCTCGGCCTTCGCGAGCTTTCTCATTGCGGCGATGGGGTCGCACGAGACCCGCTTGCTCGAGGCCGTCATCGTCGGCGCCTGCCTGACGCTCGGCTGCGCGCTTCTGTTCCCCTACGTGCTCGGGTTGCCGATGCCGATGTTCCCACGTTTCCTGGTCCAGTGAGGGTGTGATGGAGCTCTTTGCCAACCTCGCTCACGGCTTTGTCGTCGCGTTTTCTCCGATCAATCTCCTGATGTGCCTGATCGGCGCCCTCGTCGGCACCCTGGTCGGCGTGCTGCCGGGCATCGGCACCATCGCAACCGTGGCAATGCTGCTGCCGATCACCTTCGGGCTGCCGCCGGTCGGCGCGCTGATCATGCTCGCCGGCATCTACTATGGCGCCCAGTACGGCGGCTCGACGACCTCGATCCTGGTCAACATCCCAGGTGAGGCGACATCGGTCGTCACGGCCATCGATGGCCATCAGATGGCGAAGCAGGGCCGCGCGGGCCCGGCGCTGGCGATCGCGGCGATCGGCTCGTTCTTCGCCGGCTGCGTCGCGACCGTGCTGATCGCCATCCTCGGCGCGCCGCTGACCAAGCTGGCGCTGGCGTTCGGCCCGGCCGAGTATTTCTCGCTGATGGTGCTGGGCCTGATCTTTGCGGTGGTGCTGGCCAAGGGCTCGGTGCTCAAGGCGATCGCGATGATCGTGCTGGGCCTCCTGCTGTCGATGGTCGGTTCCGACATCGAGACCGGCGCCTCGCGCATGGCCTTTAACATTCCGGAGCTCGCCGACGGCCTCGGCTTTGCGACGGTGGCGATGGGCGTGTTCGGCTTCGCCGAGATCATCCGCAATCTCGACCACGGCGCCGAGATGAACCGCGATCTCGTGCAGCAGAAGATCACCGGCCTGATGCCGACCAGGAAGGATCTGGCCGACTCGACGCCTCCGATCCTGCGCGGCACCGTGCTCGGCTCGATCCTCGGCATCCTGCCCGGCGGCGGCGCGGTGATCGCGTCGTTTGCGGCCTACACCCTCGAGAAGAAGCTCGCCAAGAACCCGTCGCGGTTCGGCCGCGGCGCGATCGAGGGCGTGGCGGCGCCGGAGAGTGCCAACAACGCGGCGGCACAGACCTCGTTCATCCCGCTGCTCACGCTCGGCATCCCGCCGAATGCCGTGATGGCGCTGATGGTCGGCGCGATGACCATTCACGGCATCGTGCCGGGTCCGCAGGTGATGCAGAAGCAGCCGGACCTCGTCTGGGGCATGATCGCCTCGATGTGGATCGGCAATTTGATGCTGATCATCATCAACCTGCCGCTGGTCGGAATCTGGGTGCGGCTATTGCGCGTGCCCTACCGGCTGATGTTCCCCTCGATCGTGATCTTCTGTGCGATCGGCATCTACTCCGTGAACAACGCGCCGGTCGACGTCATTCTTGCCGGCGTGTTTGGCCTGGTCGGCTACTGGCTGATCAAGCACGATTTCGAGCCGGCGCCGCTGCTGCTCGGCATGGTGCTCGGTCCGCTGATGGAGGAGAATCTGCGCCGGGCGCTGCTGATCTCGCGCGGCGACTGGAGCGTCTTCCTGACACGTCCATTGTCCGCCGTGCTGCTCGCGATCGCTGCCGGTCTCCTGGTCCTCACGGTGCTGCCTGCATTGCGGGCCAAGCGCGACGAGGTGTTCACGGAGTCCGAGAACTGATCGCGGCCGCCCTGCGTCGGCGCGCCGCATTCGGAAGTCGAATCGACTCGCGCGACAGCTTCGTGAAATGAAAATGCCGGCCGCTTGGCCGGCATTTTTTGTTCGTGTCCGAGGGGATCGGGATGACTTCAATTCGCGCGCTTGCGGGCGCATGTGTCGCAGCGTTCGCGTCGCTGTGCGCCTTTGTCGCACCGGCCGCAGCGCAGAGCTATCCGACGCGCAGCATCACCATGATCGTACCGTTCGCTGCCGGCGGTCCGACCGATGTGATCTCGCGCATCGTCACTGCGCATATGGCGCAAACGCTGGGACAGAGCATCATCATCGAGAACGTAGTCGGCGCCGGTGGCACCACCGCGACCACGCGTGCCGCGCGTGCGGCCAATGACGGCTACACGCTGATCACCGGCCACATGGGCACGCACGCCGCGTCCGTGCCGCTCTATCCGAAGCTCGCCTATCATCCCGAGAAGGACTTCGAGCCGATCGCGCTGCTCGCGGGCACGCCGATCCTGATCCTGGCGCGCAAGGACTTCCCGCCGAAGGACCTGAAGGAATTCGTCGCCTACGTGAAGGCGAACGCGGAGAAGGTGAACGCGGCACATGCCGGCGTCGGCTCCGTCTCGCACGCGTCGTGCGAGCTCTTGCACTCCATCCTCGACGTCAAGCCCGTCGGCGTGCCCTTCAACGGCACCGGACCTGCGATGAACGCGCTGGTGGCGGGCCAGGTCGACTACATGTGTGACCAGATCGTCAACGCCGTGCCGCAGATCAACGCCGGCACCATCAAGGCTTACGCAATCGCGACGGCCGAGCGCAATCCGTCGCTGCCGAACGTGCCGACGACGGCGGAGGCCGGCCTGCCCACGTTCCAGGCCCAGGCCTGGAACGCGATGTTCGCGCCGAAGGGAACTTCGCCGGCGATCCTGGCGAGCCTGAACGCGGCCGCCGCCAAGGCACTTGACGACGAGACCGTGCGCAAGCGCCTGCTCGAGCTCGGCAGCGTCATTCCGGGCGCTGCAGAGCGGACGCCGGAGGCGCTCGCAGCCCTCGTCAAAGCCGAGATCGCGAAGTGGAGCCCGGTGCTCAAACCGGCAACTTAACAAGCACAATCAAGCCGATAGGCGAGGGGCGGGACACCGGTTCCGCCCCTTGTCGTTTGCGGCGGGAACGCTCACTTTTCCGGGTATAATCAGTGCGGACAGCGAATCGCGGCTGTCGCAGCGCGGGACCGGCCGTTAAGTTCGCCGTCCTCCAAAGGCCCATAGACCCATGCACCAGTATCAGGACCTGCTCGAGCGGATTCTTTCAGACGGCGCCGAGAAAACAGACCGGACCGGCACCGGCACGCTGTCGGTGTTCGGCCACCAGATGCGCTTCAATCTGTCCGCCGGTTTCCCGATGCTGACCACCAAGCGGCTGCCACTGAAGGCGATCGTGCATGAGCTGTTGTGGTTCCTGAAGGGCGACACCAACATCAAATATCTGCACGACCACGGCGTCACTATCTGGGACGAGTGGGCGGACGCCAATGGCGATCTCGGTCCGGTCTATGGCCATCAATGGCGCTCCTGGCCTGCGCCGGACGGTCGCAGCATCGACCAGATCTCGAGCGTGGTCGACACGATTAAGCGCAACCCCGACTCGCGTCGCCTGATCGTCTCGGCCTGGAATCCGGCCGAGGTCGACAAGATGGCGCTGCCGCCGTGCCACTGCCTGTTCCAGTTCTATGTCGCGAACGGGAAGCTGTCCTGCCAGCTCTATCAGCGCTCGGCCGATGTGTTCCTCGGCGTGCCCTTCAACATCGCCTCCTATGCGCTGCTCACGATGATGGTCGCGCAGGTCACGGGATTGAAGCCCGGCGACTTCGTGCATTCGCTCGGCGACACCCATCTCTATTCCAACCATCTGGAACAGGCGCGGCTTCAGTTAACGCGCGCACCACGTCCATTGCCGGTGATGAAGATCAACCCTGACGTGAAGGATATCTTTTCCTTCCGCTACGAGGACTTTGAGCTCGTCGGCTACGATCCGCATCCGCACATTAAAGCGGAAGTCGCGGTCTAGCGCAGATGTCCCTCAATATCCGCCGCGCGCGCTCCGGCGAAGCCGGCCTCATTCTCGCTTTCATCCGCGAGCTCGCCGAATACGAAAAGCTTTCGCACGAGGTGGAAGCGACAGAGACGATGATCGCCGACGCTCTGTTCGGCGACGATCCGCGGCTCTATTGCGCGATCGCCGAATGGGAGGGCGAACCGGTCGGCTTCGCGGTCTGGTTCCTCAACTTCTCCACTTTCAGCGGCCGCCACGGCATCTATCTCGAGGATCTCTATGTGCGGCCGTCGCATCGGGGCAGGGGCCTCGGCAAGGCGCTGCTGGTTTATCTGGCGCAGGAATGCGTCGAGAACGGCTGGTCGCGCCTGCAATGGACCGTGCTCGACTGGAACGCGCCGTCGATTGCGTTCTACAAATCGCTCGGGGCCGTCATGATGGATGACTGGACGCTGTGCCGCGTCACCGGGCCTGCGCTGGCAAAGCTTGCAGGGAAGGCGCCGTGATGGAGATCGTCTTCGTCGTCGCCATAGCGGAGAACGGCGTCATCGGTGCTGGTGGCGCGATCCCCTGGCGGCTGAAATCCGACATGCAGCGCTTCAAGGCGCTCACGATCGGCAAGCCCGTGATCATGGGCCGCAAGACCTTTGAATCGCTACGCCGGCCGCTTCCCAACCGCACCAACATCGTCATCACGCGCGATGCGGATTATCGCGCCCGAGGTGCCATCGTCACGACGTCGGCGGCGGATGCAGGCGCGGTCGCACGCGGCGATGCCCTGCGGCGTTCCGCCGCCGAAATCGCCGTGATCGGCGGCGCCGAGATCTATCGGCAATGGCTCGATCGCGCCGACCGCCTCGAAATCACCGAGGTGCACGCGCGGCCGGCGGGCGACACTTGTTTCGAGATCGACAAGGCGCAGTGGGAGGAAACGAGCCGCGTCCGCCATCCGGCGGGAGCCGACGACAGCGCCGACTTCTCCTATGTGACATATCGTCGGCGGTCCCGAGATTAACTGCATTCGCCAATGTTTACATTGACTTTTCCGCGCCCAAGCATAGCTCGGGGGGCAGTCAGGGGCGCGTTGTAAGGGGCCTGCCGGTCCCCTATAAAGCCGGACCGGACAAATGCCGGCCGGATGAGTTCTAGTCCCGGCCCGCCGAGGAGACTGTCGAATGCCGTGGAAGAATCAGGGCGGTGGCCCGTGGGGCTCGGGTCCGAAAGGGCCATGGGGCTCAGGCCCGCAACCGGTCGGGCCGAGGCCACCGGATCTGGAAGACCTTCTGCGGCGCGGCCAGGACCGCCTGCAGCAGCTTCTGCCCGGCGGCTATTTCTCTGGCGTCGGCATTACGCTGATCCTCCTGATCGTCCTCGCGTTCTGGCTGCTGTCGGGCTTCTTCCGCGTGCAGTCCGAAGAGCTCGGCGTCGTGCTGCGCTTCGGCAAGCATGTCCGCACCGTGCAGCCGGGCCTCAACTATCATCTGCCCTATCCGATCGAGACCGTGCTGCTGCCGAAGGCGCTGCGCGTCTCCACCATCTCCATCGGCATGACGCTGATCGACGATCCGACGCGGCGCGGCCGCTCGATCCGCGACGTGCCGGAGGAGAGCCTGATGCTGACCGGCGACGAGAACATCGTCGACGTCGATTTCACCGTGCTCTGGCGCATCAAGCCGGACGGTGTCGGTGACTTCCTCTTCAACATCCAGAATCCCGAAGGCACCGTGAAGGCGGTTGCCGAGAGCGCGATGCGCGAGGTGATCGGCCGCTCGCAGATCCAGCCGATCCTGACCGGCGCCCGCAACGTCACGGAACAGAACGTGCAGGAGCTGATGCAGAGGACGCTCGACAGCTACGGCTCGGGCATCCTCATCACCCAGGTGCAGATGCAGAAGGTCGATCCGCCCGCGCAGGTGATCGACGCCTTCCGCGACGTGCAGGCGGCGCGCTCCGACTCCGAGCGCTTGCAGAACGAGGCGCAGACCTATGCCAACCAGGTCGTGCCGCAGGCGCGCGGGCGCGCGGCGCAGATCCTGCAGGCCGCCGAAGGATACAAGGAGCAGGCGGTCGCCGAGGCCAAGGGCCAGAGTGCGCGCTTCCTGAAGGTGTACGACGAATACAAGAAGGCGCCCGACGTGACGCGTGAACGGATCTATCTGGAGACGATGGAGCGCGTGCTCGGCGGCTCGGAAAAGCTGGTCTATGACGGCGGCTCCTCGGGCCAGGGCGTCGTGCCCTTCCTGCCGCTCAACGAGCTGACGCCCAAGCGGGCGCCCACCGCCGGCCAGCAGTCGAGCGGAGGCACCCGATGAGGTCTCCGGTTACAGGCATCGTCTCGCTGCTCGGGCTGCTCCTGGTCCTGATCGTGGCCTACATGTCGCTGTTCACGGTGCAGCAGACCGAGCAAACTATCGTGCTTCAGTTCGGCAAACCCGTCGACGTCGTCACCGAGCCCGGCCTGCATTTCAAGGCGCCGTGGAATTCGGTGATCAACATCGACAAGCGGATTCTCGATCTCGAGAATCCATCGCAGGAGGCGATCGCCTCCGACCAGAAGCGCCTGGTGGTCGACGCCTTCGCGCGCTACCGCATCAAGGACGCGCTGCGCTTCTATCAGAGCGTCGGCTCGATCCAGTCCGCCAACCTCCAGCTCACCACGCTGCTCAACGCAGCGCTGCGCCGCGTGCTCGGCGAGGTCAGCTTCATCAACGTGGTGCGTGACGATCGCGAGAAGCTGATGCTGCGCATCCGCGACCAGCTCGATCACGAAGCCGACGGCTATGGCATCCAGGTCGTCGACGTCCGGATCCGCCGCGCCGATCTGCCGGAGCAGAACAGCCAGGCGGTGTACCAGCGCATGAAGACCGAGCGTGAGCGCGAAGCTGCCGAGTTCCGCGCGCAGGGCGGTCAGAAGGCGCAGGAGATTCGCTCCAAGGCCGACCGCGAGGTGACCGTGATCGTCGCCGACGCCAATTCGCAGTCCGAGCAGATCCGGGGCGCGGGCGATGCCGAGCGCAACCGCCTGTTTGCCGAGGCCTACAGCAAGGATGCCGACTTCTTCGCCTTCTACCGGTCGATGACGGCATATGAGAACGGGCTGCGTTCCAACGACACCCGATTCCTGTTGCGCCCTGACTCGGATTTCTTCCGGTACTTCAGTAGTCCGGGCGGCAAGCCGAGTGGCGAGGCGCCGGCGCCGGCGAAACCTTAAAGGCTGAGCAAGCCGAAGGGCGGTGCGGCTGCTGCCCTTCGTCGAAGCAAGAACAGCACGCGGGGAGGTTCCAATCCGATGAGGTCCATTGCGTTCGCCGACTTCCTCATCGGCTTAGGCATCCTGTTCGTGCTCGAAGGCTTGTTGTTCGCGGCAAGTCCGGCCTGGATGCGCAAGGCCATGAAGAGTGCGCTAGCCACGCCCGACCATATCCTGCGAGCAGTCGGGATCGCTTCGGCGGTGGCCGGGTTGATCCTGATCTGGGTTATGCGACGTCCCATTTAGGCTCCGCGCCAACGCCAAAGTGAAGCCTTGGGTCGGCTTTTCGCCGTATTATCCGGCTCTTGAAGCCCGCTAACCTCCGTGCTTGCGCCGTCCCCCCGTTCGAGCGCAGTCTGGAGCCGAATTCTTTCTCTGGAGATCACAATGACCGCTGCCACCATTGCCCCGACCCGCTTGCGCCATTGCGTGCGACTTGGGCTGGCCGCGCTCGCCATCGGCGCTTTCAGCGCGTTCGGCTCGCCGGCCTACGCACGTGGGCCGGAAGGCATCGCCGATGTCGCCGAAAAAGTGATCGACGCGGTCGTCAATATCTCGACCTCGCAGACCGTCGAAGCCAAAGGCGGCGGCAGCAACACCATGCCGCAACTTCCGCCCGGTTCGCCCTTCGAGGAATTCTTCGACGACTTCTTCAAGAACCGCCGCGGCCCAGGTGCCGGCAAGGGCGGCGAGCGCGGCGACAACGGGCCGCCGCGCAAGACCAATTCGCTCGGCTCGGGCTTCATCATCGATACGTCAGGTATCGTGGTGACCAACAACCACGTCATCGCAGATGCCGACGAGATCAACGTCATTCTCAACGACGGCACCAAGATCAAGGCCGAGCTCGTCGGCGTCGACAAGAAGACCGACCTCGCCGTGCTGAAGTTCAAGCCGACCAAGCCGCTCGTTGCGGTGAAGTTCGGCGACTCCGACAAGCTGCGTCTCGGCGACTGGGTGGTCGCGATCGGCAATCCGTTCAGCCTCGGCGGCACCGTGACCGCAGGCATCGTCTCGGCCAAGAACCGCGATATCTCCTCGGGCCCCTATGACAGCTACATCCAGACCGACGCCGCCATCAACCGCGGCAATTCCGGCGGCCCGCTGTTCAACCTCGAGGGTGAGGTCATCGGCGTCAACACGCTGATCATCTCGCCCTCCGGCGGCTCGATCGGGATCGGCTTCGCAGTGCCGTCGAAGACGGTCGCAGGCGTGGTCGACCAGCTCCGCCAGTTCGGCGAACTGCGCCGCGGCTGGCTCGGTGTGCGCATCCAGAGCGTGACGGACGAGATCGCCGAGAGCCTCAACATCAAGCCCGCACGCGGCGCGCTGGTCGCCGGCGTTGACGACAAGGGTCCGGCCAAGCCGGCCGGCATCGAGCCGGGCGACGTCGTCGTCAAGTTCGACGGCAAGGATATCAAGGACCCGAAGGATCTGTCGCGCGTCGTCGCCGACACCGCGGTGGGCAAGGAGGTCGACGTCGTCATCATCCGCAAGGGCCAGGAAGACACCAAGAAGGTCACGCTCGGCCGCCTTCAGGATCCGGAAAAGGTGCAGGCCGCGGTGAAGACCGAGGAGCCGCCGCCCGAGAAGCCGGTGACGCAGAAGGCGCTCGGCCTCGATCTTGCGACGCTGAGCAAGGATCTGCGCACGCGCTACAAGATCAAGGACAGCGTGAAGGGCGTGGTCGTCACCAATGTCGACGCCAACTCGGATGCCGCCGACAAGCGGCTTTCCGCCGGCGACGTGATCGTCGAAGTGGCGCAGGAGGCCGTGTCGAGCGGCGCCGACGTCCAGAAGCGCATCGACCAGATGAAGAAGGACGGCAAGAAGTCGGTGCTGCTGCTCGTCTCCAACGGCGACGGCGAGCTGCGATTCGTCGCGCTGAGCGTGCAGTAGGGAAGGCGCTCAGCCCCATACTCACTGTCATGCCCCGCGAAAGCGGGGCATCCAGTACGCCGGGGCCTCTCAACATCTCGCACTGTCTCTGGAATACTGGATCACCCGCCTTCGCGGGTGACGACGCCGGAGGGGGCGTCAGGCTTCCACAAACTCGTCCCGCCGATACCCCTGCGCATACAAGAGCGCGGTGAGATCGCCGTGGTCGACCCGCGCGGCCGCTCCAGCGGCGACCGCAGGCTTCGCATGATAGGCAACCCCCAGCCCCGCCGCCTGGATCATTGCGAGGTCGTTGGCGCCGTCGCCGACCACCAGCGAGTCGATGTCGTCGAGATCGAACGACTCCATCAAGTCCACCAGCGTCGCAAGCTTTGCGGCGCGGCCCAGGATCGGTTCCTTCACCTCGCCGGTGAACTTGCCGTCGCGCACGACCAGCTCGTTGGCGCGGTTCTCCTGGAAACCGATCTTGGCGGCGACCGCGCGCGTGAACAGCGTGAAGCCGCCGGAGACGAGGCAGGTATAGGCGCCATGAGCGCGCATGGTCGCGACCAGCGTGCTGCCGCCCGGCGTCACCGTGATGCGCTTTGCCAGGACCTCGTCGACCACGCTGGCGGGGAGGTCCTTCAACAGCGCGACGCGCTCGCGCAACGCCGGCTCGAACTCGATCTCGCCGCGCATCGCGCGCTCGGTGATGCCGGCGACATGCGCCTTCACTCCGACAAGATCGGCGAGCTCATCGATGCATTCCTGGCCGATCATGGTGGAATCCATGTCGGCCAGAAAAAGCTTCTTGCGCCGGAAGCCGACCGGTTGCACGACGATGTCGATGGGGAGGTCGCCGCGGATTTCGCGCAACCGCTGTTCGATGGCGTGACGGTCGCGTTCGAGGTTACTGTCGGCGCCGAAGGGAATGTCGACCGCGACCCCGTCGAACAACCAGTGCGCCGGTTCTGCCCTGGGCAGCACGGCGCGGGCGCCGTCGACGATGGTGGAGTCGAGCGCGGGATTGGCGGGATTGCAGATCAGCGTGGCGACGAGGGACATTTGAGGTTTTCGTGAGCGAGGAGCATCCGAGCAAGGCCGTGCTTATCGCAGGCCCGACCGCCAGCGGCAAGTCGGCGCTGGCGCTCGAGCTTGCGCTTGCCGGCGGCGGCGTCGTCATCAATGCCGATTCCATGCAGGTCTATCGCGACCTGCGCATCATCACGGCGCGGCCCACGCGGAGCGACGAGGCGCGCACTCCGCACCGCCTCTATGGCCATGTCGACGCGGCCGTGAATTTCTCGGCTGGCGCCTGGGTGGCCGATGCGGCGAAGGTCCTTGAAGAAGCGCAGGCGCAGGGCCGCCTGCCGATCTTCATCGGCGGCACCGGGCTCTATTTCAAGGCGCTGACGGCGGGGCTCTCCGTGGTGCCGCCGATCCCCGCCGAAGTGCGCGAGGATGTGCGCGCGCGGCTGGAGCGGAACGGCGTTGAGGCCCTGCATGCGGAACTTGCGGCTCGCGATCCCCGCGCGGCGGAGCGATTGAAGGTCCGCGACCGCACCCGCATTGCGCGCGCGCTCGAGGTGGTCGAGGCGACCGGCCGTTCGCTGCTCGACTGGCACCACGAGGGCCATCCGCCGCTGCTGCCCAAGGACAGTTTCCGCGCGGTGTTTCTCGCGCCCGAACGCGACGAACTCTACGCCCGCATCGACGCCCGCTTCGATGCCATGTTGGGCGGCGGCGCGCTCAAGGAGGTGGAGCGGCTCGCCGCTCGCCGCCTCGATCCGCTGCTGCCCGCCATGAAGGCGCATGGCGTGCCGGCGCTAATCAGACATCTGCGCGGCGAGCTCAGCCTGGAAGAGGCTGCCAGCATCGGCCGCGCCGACACGCGTCACTACGCCAAGCGCCAGTTCACCTGGTTCCGGCACCAGCTCCCGGAATTCGAGTGGGTGAAGCCGGAGGAGGCGAGGGGCTGGCTCGCCGCGGCCATCAAATCCGCGCGGGACGGGAATTGAGAGAAGTCGTGCCGGGGGCCCGCGCAGCGCGAGCCCGAAACCCCATGCGGTTGTAGCGACGACGCCGCCCGCGCGCCCCATCAGCGACCGTGGTGATGAACTCCTGGCTGGGTGCTCCGGCGTCGCGCGTCGCGCTAACCCGTAGCATCGCCCCGGAATGACGCAGGATTGTTGGCGGTGCCACAATTTACCTCTCGCCGAACCGCAAGAACGCCGCTACACTGCCAAAATCGCGCGTGAATGGCCGCTTTGCCTTGACATCCAGGCTTTGGCCGCTATGTTTCGCGCAACCTTTGGGAAGTTGAGCGCCTGCCATGCGTAACATTATTACCGTACTCCTTATCGCCGTCGTACCCAGGCACACCGCCGGGGGTGGCTAGCTGCCATCCACAAGACAGGCGGTGTGCATGGGCCCTCTTCGGGGCCTTTTTTATTTCCCGAACCAGACTTGAAAGAAGCCGCTGACAACAGCGCATCCGGAGCAAGCCAATGACCGACAAGAGCCACGATCCAAACCAGATGACCGGCGCCGCGATGATCGTTCGCGCGCTCATCGATCATGGCGTCAAGGACATCTTCGGCTATCCCGGCGGCGCGGTGCTTCCGATATATGACGAGATTTTCCAGCAGAGCGAGCTCCAGCACATCCTGGTCCGCCACGAGCAGGGCGCCGGCCACGCCGCCGAAGGCTATGCGCGCTCGACCGGCAAGCCGGGCGTGGTGCTGGTGACCTCCGGCCCCGGCGCCACCAACATGGTGACGCCGCTCACCGACGCGCTGATGGATTCGATCCCTCTGGTCTGCATCACCGGCCAGGTGCCGACCCATCTGATCGGCAACGACGCGTTCCAGGAGTGCGACACCGTCGGCATCACCCGTCCCAGCACCAAGCACAACTGGCTGGTGCGCGACGTCAATGATCTCGCAAAGGTGCTGCATGAGGCCTTCTATGTCGCGACCTCCGGCCGCCCCGGTCCGGTGCTCGTCGACGTGCCGAAGGACGTGCAGTTCGCGACCGGTACCTATCATCCGCCGCGCAAGTCCGACGTGCACAGGTCGTATGCGCCGCGCGTGAAGGGCGATGCGACGCAGATCCGCAAAGCGGTCGCGCTGCTCGCCAATGCCAAACGTCCCGTGATCTACAGCGGCGGCGGCGTCATCAATTCCGGTCCCGAGGCGACCAAGTTGCTGCGCGAGCTGGTCGAGGTCACCGGCTTTCCGATCACTTCGACGCTGATGGGCCTCGGTGCCTATCCGGCGTCGGGCAAGAACTGGCTCGGCATGCTCGGCATGCACGGCACTTACGAAGCCAACATGACCATGCATGATTGCGACGTCATGCTGTGCGTCGGCGCGCGCTTCGATGACCGCATCACCGGCCGCGTCGATGCGTTCTCGCCGGGCTCGAAGAAGATCCACATCGACATCGACCCGTCCTCGATCAACAAAAACATCCGCGTCGACGTGCCGATCATCGGCGACTGCGGCAACATCCTCGGCGACATCCTCCAGGTGTTCAAGGCTGAGGCCAAGAAGCCCGACATCAAGGCGTGGTGGCAGCAGATCGCGCAGTGGCGCGCCCGGAACTCGCTGTTCTACAAGAAGAGCAACGACGTCATCCTGCCGCAATATGCGATCCAGCGCCTGTTCGAACTGACGCGCGGCAAGGATACTTACATCACGACCGAGGTCGGCCAGCACCAGATGTGGGCGGCGCAGTTCTTCGGCTTCGAGGAACCGCACCGCTGGATGACCTCGGGTGGTCTCGGCACCATGGGCTACGGCCTGCCGGCTGCGGTCGGCGTGCAGGTGGCCCACCCGGATAGCCTCGTCATCGACATCGCGGGCGATGCCTCGGTGCAGATGACGATCCAGGAGATGTCGACGGCGGTCCAGTACGAGCTGCCGATCAAGATCTTCATCCTGAACAACCAGTACATGGGCATGGTGCGGCAATGGCAGCAGCTCCTCCATGGCAACCGGCTGTCGCATTCCTACTCCGAAGCGCTGCCGGATTTCGTCAAGCTCGCGGAAGCCTATGGCGGCGTCGGCATCCGGGCGCACAAGCCCGCCGATCTCGACGGAGCCATCAAGGAGATGATCTCGGTCAAGCGCCCGGTGCTGTTCGACTGCCGCGTCGCCGCGCTCGAGAATTGCTTCCCGATGATTCCCTCCGGCAAGGCGCACAACGAGATGCTGTTGCCGGAGCAGGCGAACGACGAAGCCACGGCGACCGCGTTCGCCGGCGGCAAGGCGCTGGTGTGATGAGGCCTGACACAAATTCCGCTGTCATCGCCCGGCTTGACCGGGCGATCCAGTACGCCGCGGCGTCTCGATCGATCTCGGGCGTCTCTGGAATTCTGGATCCCCGCTTTCGCGGGGATGACCAGAATGGGAGAAGGCCGACGGGAAGCCAATATGTTTGATCTCCGCGAGCTCGAGCGCGCACATGCGATCGTGGGACAGGCGGTGCCGGCGACGCCGGCGCATGCCTGGCCGCTGCTTAGCCAGCGGCTCGGCACGCCGGTCGTGGTCAAGCACGAGAACCATACGCCGATCGGCGCCTTCAAGGTGCGCGGCGGCCTCGTCTATCTCGAACGGCTGAAGCGCGAACGGCCGAATACACCCGGCATCATCTCGGCGACGCGCGGCAATCACGGCCAGAGCCTTGCGTTCGCGGCAAGCCGGCACGGCGTGCCGGCCGTGATCTACGTGCCGCGCGGCAACTCGGTCGAGAAGAACCGGGCGATGAAAGCCTTCGGTGCCGAGCTGGTCGAGCACGGCGAAGACTTCCAGGCCGCGCGCGAGGAGGCCGAGCGCCGCGCGCAGTTCGCCGGCCTGCACATGGTGCCGTCGTTCCACGCCGACCTGGTCCTGGGCGTGGCGACCTATGCGCTCGAGCTGTTCAGGGCCGCGGCTGATCTCGACATCCTCTACGTGCCGATCGGGCAGGGCTCCGGCATCTGCGGCTGCATCATGGCCCGCGACCTCCTAGGCCTGAAGACCGAGATCGTCGGCGTGCAGTCGACGGAAGCGCCGTCCTACGCGCTGTCGTTCGCAGCCGGCACGATCGTGACGACCGAAACCAGCAACACGCTGGCCGACGGCATGGCGACGCGCATTCCGGATGCGGAGGCGCTGGCGCTGATCCGCAAGGGCGCCGCGCGCATCGTAGAGGTCACGGACGACGAGGTCGCCGCCGCGATCCGCGCCTACTGGACCGACACGCATAATCTCGCCGAAGGCGCCGGCGCGGCCGCGCTCGCCGCGGCGCTGCAGGAAAAGAGCAAGCTCGGGGGCAAGCGGGTGGGTCTCGTGCTCTCGGGCGGCAATATCGATTTCGACCTGTTCCAGCGGTGGGTGATGGCGGAGTCGACGGCGAGCCAAAGGGTGGTTGCATGATGAGCCGAGCACTCAGCAGGAATTCCGCTGTCATCGTCCGGCTTGACCGGACGATCCAGTACGCCGCGGCGGTCGTGAGAATCTCTGGCGCCGGTGATTACTGGATGCCCCGCTTTCGCGGGGCATGACGAGAAAGAATAGAGGGGACGACAATGAACCAGCCCGCATCCGCCTATTTCATCGAGGATCGTCACGATCCCAACGAGACGCACACGCTCTCGGTGCTCGTGCAGAACGAGCCCGGCGTGCTCGCGCGCGTCATCGGCCTGTTCTCGGGGCGTGGCTACAACATCGAGAGCCTCACGGTCTCGGAGACCGAGAGCCAGAAGCATCTCTCGCGCATCACCATCGTCACCACTGGCACGCCGATGGTGATCGAGCAGATCAAGCATCAGCTCGACCGCATGATCCCGGTCTATCGCGTCGTCGACATGACCTTGACCAAGCGCTCGATCGAGCGCGAGCTGGCGATGGTGAAGGTGCGTGGGCAGGGCGAGCACCGGGTCGAGGCGCTCAGGCTGGCGGACGCGTTCCGCGCCCGGGTGATCGACGCGACGACCGAGAGTTTCGTGTTCGAGATCACAGGCAACACGGACAAGATCAATCAATTCATCGACCTGATGCGTCCACTCGGCCTTGTCGAGGTGTCGCGCACCGGCGTTGCCGCGATCGGTCGCGGGCCTGAAGGGATGTGAACCATGCTGGCGCGCGACTGGTACTACAACGAGCGGAACCGGATGGGCATCGAGCCCGCGGTGGCTTCGATCTATGACAGTCATGACGATGCCGATTTGCGCGCGCGCGCCGCGCTGAAAATGCTCGGGGTACAGCGGGGCTGGCGGATCGCCGACATCGGCTGCGGCAACGGCGTGCTCGCGACCGAAGCCGCGCTGATGGGTGCGGAAGTCGACGCCATCGACATCTCGCCGGCGATGCTGGCGCTCGCCGAGATCTATGCCCGCGACCGCAAGGTAAAGGTCGCGACGCAATCGGCGGGCCTGCTCAGCTTCTCCTACCGGCCGGAATCCTACGACCTGATCGTCAGCGAGTTCACGCTGCACCATTTGCCGGATTTCTGGAAGGCGGTGGCGATATCGCGGATCTATCGTGCACTGAAGCCGGGCGCGAGCTTTTATCTGCGCGACATCGTCTTCGCTTCGACGCCTGATGCGCTCGAGCGGGACGTCGAGCAATGGGCCGACTTCCAGATCAAGAACCACGATTTCTCGCGCGAGAGTGTGGTAACGCATATGCGCGACGAATATTCCACCTTCGGCTGGGTCATGGAGCGGATGCTGACCGACGTCGGCTTCACGCTGGTCTCGGCCGACTACCACGCCCCCATGCACGGCACCTATCTCCTGAGCAAACCCAATTCTTCTACGTAATGGCCGGCGAATAAGCCTGGACGAGCACAACACAGCGGCGCGACAGAGCAGAACAAGAACAATGAAGCCGGCCGACATCCTCATCGCCGTCCTGGTGGCGATTATCTGGGGCCTTGCCTTCTTGGCGAGCCGGATCGCGCTCGACGAGTTTTCGCCGGAATTGATGACGGCGATGCGCTTCATCATCGCAGCGGTACCGTGCCTGTTCGTTCGTAAGCCGAAGATCGCCTGGTCGCTTCTGATCGCGATCAGCTTCACGCTGTTCCTCGGCCAGTTCCTTGCCCAGGCCTATGGCATCGCCCATGGCGTGCCGGTGGGGCTGACCAGCGTCATCGTGCAGAGCCAGGCGCTGTTCACCATCGGCTTTGCCGCGATCGCGTTCGGCGAGCGGCCGACGCCGATGCAGGCCCTTGGCGTCGGCATCGCCGCGGCGGGCCTTCTGATGATCTGCGGCACCGTCGGCTATGATTTCAGCGTCGGTGCCTTCGCGGTGCTGATGATCTCGCCGATCTGTTTCGCCGTTGGCAATCTCCTGCTGCGTGGTGCCCGCGGTGTGCCGATGTTCGACCTGTTCGCCTGGCTGTGTCTCACCTCCGCGGTGCCGCTGTTCGCCCTCGCCCTGGTTGTCAACGGGCCGGTGCCGACCTGGCAGTCGTTGATTCATATGTCGCTGACCGGCCTCGTCTGCCTGCTGATGGTCGGCGCCATCTCCACCAGCATCGCCTATTGGCTATGGGGCCGGCTGCTGCGCGATTATCCCGCCGCCCAGGTGGTACCGTTCGCGTTGCTGGTGCCGTTCGTCGGCTCGGCGGCCTCCAGCATCGCATTCGGCGAGACATTCGGACCGCTGCGCCTCGCCGGCATGTTTACCGTTATCGGCGGCATCGCCGTGATGCTGCTGGCCGGGCGTCCGCAGAATCTGCCGAAGACAGCGTGAGGCGCAGATGTCCCAGTCGCTGCTCTATGCCTTCATCATCTTCGCCGTCGTGATGTTCTTCACGCCGGGGCCGAATAACATCATGCTGTTGTCGTCGGGGCTGACCTACGGCTTCCGTCGCACCATCCCGCACATCGCCGGCATCACCATCGGCTTCGCCTTCATGGTCGGCGCGGTGGGTCTCGGGCTCGGCACCGTGTTCCTGGCCTATCCGATCCTCCAAATCATCCTGAAATATGCCGGCGCTGCCTACCTGATCTATCTCGCCGCGGCGATCGCGCTGTCCGGGCCGGCCAAGCCGGGCGAGGAGAGCGGTCGCGGCCCGATGACCTTCTGGGGCGCGGCCATGTTCCAGTGGATCAACGCCAAGGGCTGGGTGATCGTGATCGGCACCATCACCGCCTATGCCGCCATCGCCCAGTTTCCGCTCAACATCGCCATCCAGACCCTGATCAGCCTGCTCGTGGGCACGGCCTCGACGGTGGTCTGGGCCCTGTTCGGGACCGCACTGCGGCCGGTCCTGACCTCCGAGCGGCTGGTTCGCGCCTTCAACATCCTGATGGCGGTCCTGCTGCTGGCTTCGCTCTACCCTGTCTTCATGGATGCATGATGCCGCACTTGTCCATGCAGAAACGGGTTTCCCAGGGGCCCCAAAATGCTCTAGACAGCCCCCGAAATCCGCAAATTTCACCGTCCGAGACCTGACCAACGGCCGATTCCGGCCCCCAATGAGGAAACGACTATGCGTGTTTATTACGATCGCGACGCCGACCTGAACCTGATCAAGGGCAAGAAGGTCGCCATCGTCGGCTACGGCAGCCAGGGCCACGCCCATGCGCTGAACCTGAAGGACTCCGGCGTCAAGGAGGTGGCGATTGCGCTGCGCAAGGGCTCGGCCTCGGCCAAGAAGGCGGAGAACGCCGGCTTCAAGGTGATGGAAGTCGCCGAGGCCGCCAAATGGGCCGACCTCGTCATGATGCTGACCCCGGACGAGCTCCAGGGCGACATTTACCGCGAGCACCTGCATGACAACATGAAGAAGGGCGCAGCGCTGGTCTTCGCGCACGGCCTCAACGTCCATTTCAACCTGCTCGACCCGCGCGCCGATCTCGACGTGCTGATGATCGCCCCGAAGGGCCCCGGCCACACCGTGCGCTCGGAATATCAGCGCGGCGGCGGCGTGCCCTGCCTGATCGCGATCGCCAAGGACGTCTCGGGCAACGCCCATGACCTCGGCCTGTCCTACGCCTCCGCCATCGGCGGCGGCCGCGCCGGCATCATCGAGACCACCTTCAAGGAGGAGTGCGAGACCGACCTGTTCGGCGAGCAGGTGGTGCTCTGCGGCGGCCTGGTCGAGCTGATCAAGGGTGGCTACGAGACCCTGGTCGAGGCCGGCTACGCGCCGGAGATGGCCTATTTCGAGTGCCTCCACGAGGTGAAGCTGATCGTCGACCTGATCTATGAAGGCGGCATCGCCAACATGAACTACTCGATCTCCAACACCGCCGAGTATGGCGAGTACGTCACCGGGCCGCGCATCGTCACCGCGGAGACCAAGGCCGAGATGAAGCGCGTTCTCGCCGACATCCAGGGCGGCAAGTTCGCGCGCGACTGGATGCTCGAGAACAAGGTCAACCAGACCTCGTTCAAGGCGACCCGCGCCAAGCTCGCCGCCCACCCGATCGAGGAAGTCGGCGCCAAGCTGCGTGACATGATGCCCTGGATCAAGAAGGGCGCGCTGGTCGACAAGAGCAAGAACTAACGGCCACGCCGTCGTTCCGGGGGCGCGAAGCGCGCCCGGAATCTCGCTCCACGTTCTCCAGATTCCGGGTTCGCGACTGCGTCGCGGCCCGGAATGACGGGTGAAACAAGAGCTTCACTCGCCAAACCAAATCTTAAGTCTTCGCGACTACAACCGGCGCGAGATCGCAGACCACGGTCTCGCGCTTCCTTCCCGGCATAAGCGCTGGTGCTTCAATCAAATTCTTCGATGTTGAAGCGCATCCTCAAGATCAAGAACTGACGCTTAAAGCACATTCTTGGTCGTGCGCTGTTTCCGAGGCCTTTGCCTCACTTCTAGAATCCCTAAAAGATCAGCGACTTCAGTGTCTAGGATTCGACTCTTCATCTTCGCCGTGATCGTGCGCAAGAAGTGCGCGAAGGCGGCTTTGTGCGGCTCATCATCTTAAGAGCTGACGTTCGATCGCGCTTCTTGGTCTTGGTTGCGGACGCGCGAGGGTCTGCATCCGGTTCACCCAGCGGCGGGCAGCGTTGCGCCCGGTTCCCTTTCCGCTGCATGATTGGGCAAGCTCGCCGAAAACGGCCTGCCGGCCGAGCGGATCGCCGAAATCGTGTTTGAGGCGCTCACCGCCGCGAGGCCCAAGGTGCGATACCAGATCACGCCGGACCCGATGCGACACCTGATGGGTGCGACGCTGCCCAAGCGCGCGCTCGACCAGATCATCGGCAAGCAACTCGGCCTGCTGCGACGGTAAAGCGAGCGCTCTAGCCGGCCGGGATCAGCTACTTCGCCCACTGTTCGCATCGCCGCTGGAGCCATGCAGGCCGTGACTGCCGATCCGGGCCTCGCCCTTCGAGACGTTCGCTTCGCGGGCGCCTCAGGGTGAGAGGATGGCGGGGGGATAGAGTGGGTCCGGGCGCGCGAGGTATGCGGCCCTTCGCCGCCCGTTCACATTAAGCGAAGGTCGCAGGGCTGCCTGCGTTGCCTCTCCCTGATCGTTCCATTACAGTTTTATGACACGGCGCGCTCCGGCTGCGCCGGACGCCCTGGCGGTCAGCAGGCCGGCTAGAGGGGGCATCACCGCGCCGGACCGTGTTCAGCGTGTGTCGATGGCGTCCGCGCCCAATCCAGGTCCTTCCGCCGCCACTGCCGTATTGGCGAGCGTCGCCGCACTCGGCATCTGGCGCCTGCTGGCGGTCGCCGCTCCACATCTCGCAGCGCTTGCGCTGATGTACGAAACCGAGTCGGATTTCGGCTCGCGGCTCTCCTTCGTCCTCGCCTGGGGAATCCTCAACTTCTTCTGGATCACGCTGCTACGGCGCCCCGCGCTGTCGGGCGCCTTGTCGCTGACCTTGGTCGTCGTGCTCGTGCTGCTGTCACGGCTCAAGCACGACGTCGTGCAGATGACGGTGAACTTCATCGACCTGATGATGATCGACCGCGACACCGTCGCGTTCCTGTTCACGATCTTTCCGAACCTGCGCTGGTCGGTGATCGGAGCCGGCCTCGTCACGCTGCCGCTGATGTATGCGCTGTGGTGGCTCGATCCGTTCCGCATCCGTCGCCTGCCGGCGCTCGCCTGCAAGCTCGCCTGTCTCGCAGCACTGGTCGGCTACTCGGTCAGCCATCCCGATGAAGCCTGGCGCGGTTACTACGACGACGGCTATCTCTCGAAGTTCTTCCGCTCCGGCGTTACGGCTGTGTCCGACTTCGTCCAATACGGCTTCATGGAGTCGGCCGGCGCGACCAGCGAGCGGCTCAACATGCCGCTGGTCGACGCCTGTCATCCCGCGGGCCGGCGGCCGAACATCATCATGATCCATGATGAATCGAGCTTCGACATTCGTGCCGCGCAAGGCATCAAGGTGCCGCCCGGCTATGGCGGCCATTTCAAATCCTATGACGGCAAGGAGCGTACTTTCCTTGCCGAGAGCAATGGCGGGCCGAGCTGGTTCACCGAGTACAACGTGCTTGCCGGCCTCTCCTCGCGCTCGTTCGGCCGGTTCGCCTACTTCGTCACCCGCCTCGCATCCGGCCGCGTCGAGCGCGGCCTGCCGCTGGCGCTCCGCCGCTGCGGCTATGATACCATGTCGCTCTATCCGGCCTTCGGCGCCTTCATGAGCGCGCGCAGCTTCCAGCTTACGACCGGCATCGAGCGCTTCTACGATGCGAAGGATCTCGGCGCCAGGGACGTCGAGCCCGACAGTTTCTTCTACGACAAGGCGCTTCAGTTGATGGGCGAGCGGCCACCGAACAAGCCGCTGTTCACCTTCATCTATCTCGGCGCCAATCATTTCCCCTGGGAGACGCACTTCCGTCCGGACCTGATGCCGAACTGGCGAGCGCCGGGCAATACGCCGGCCATCGACGAATATCTGCGCCGGCAGGCGATGAGCGCGGAGCAGTACAAGACCTTCGTTGCTGGCCTCAAGAAGACGTTCCCGGGCGAACCCTTCCTGATCGTGCGTTACGGCGACCATCAGCCGGAATTCGCGCCGCAGATTCTCGAGCCCGGCCTGGACGAAGGCGGCATCGGCAAGAAGCTCGACGCCTATGATCCGCGTCTTTACGCGACCTACTACGCGATCGATGCCGTCAACTTCGAGCCGGTGAAGAGCAAGGCCGTGATGGACACGATCGACGGTGCGTATCTGCCGCTGGTGATCCAGGAGGCCGCCGGCATTCCGCTCGAACCGTCCTTTGCCGAGCAGGAAGAGATCATGCTCCGCTGCAACGGCCTTTTCTACGGCTGCAATGGCGGCACCGAGGCGCGCCGCCTCAACCGCCTCCTGATCGACGCCGGCATGATCCACGGGCTCTAGCCCCTCGCGTCCACTGCGGATTATATCGTATTACGATATTTTAATCTGCCGGCCGCATGGCCTGATTTCAAACTAAAGTCTGAGGCGAAAGCGCCTGAAATCACCGACTTGTAATTGGCGCGGCGCTTCGTTTCCCAAACTTTGTCACGATTGCTTCCATCATCCGACCCGCCGTCACCTTCGTCTTTTCGGCGGCGCGTTGTCCGTCCTGGTCCACCTTTCCTTGCAGGAGTATCATCCATGCGAGCGCTTGATGCTGCGCGTCTTGCATTTGCCCTCATGCTGCTCGGCCCCGCCGTCCATGCCGCCGAACCGGCGCATGACATCAAGGGCCTCTATCTCATGACCGACTATCCGGCGGTCACGGTGCGGCCGGGGACCACCACCAATATTTCGCTGCGCCTGCAGGACTACGGTCTCGCGCCGGAGCGCTACCAGCTTTCGGTCGCAGGCGTGCCGAGCGGTTGGACCGCGACGGTGCTCGGCGGCGGCCAGCCGGTCGGGGCTGCGATGCCGGCGCCCGATGGCAGCGTCGCACTCCAGCTCAGGCTCGACGTTCCCGCCGGCGGCGATCTCAGCGGGCATACGCTCACGGTCAAGGCCGAGGGGCAGGGCACGACCGCCGAGCTTCCGATCGCGGTGTCGCTCGCCAAGGAGCTGCCCGCAAAGCTGACCGTGAAGTCCAGCCTGCCGTCGCTGCGCGGCAGCCCGAAATCCAATTTCGACTACACGCTCTCGATCAAGAACGATTCGGGCCGCAACCTCGTCACGAGCTTCGCCGCCGAAGCGCCGGCCAATTTCGAGACCTCGTTCACCGAAGCCTATGGCACGCAGGAGCTGTCCTCGATTCCGATCGATGCCGGTCAGTCCAAGGACATCAAGCTGAAAGTGCGTCCGCCCAGCACGGTCGACGCCGGACATTTCCCGGTGAAGGTGACGGTGAAGGCGGAGGATGCCTCGGCCTCGACCGAACTCGCGCTCGATGTGGTCGGCGAGCCGCAGCTCCAGATCTCCGGCCGCGACGGTCTGTTGAGCGCGCGCGCGGTCGCGGGAAAGCAGAGCTCGATCCCGATCGTCGTGACCAACACCGGCACGGCGCCGGCCGAGAACATTGCGCTGGCCGGCACCGCGCCGAGCGGATGGAAGGTGACGTTCGAGCCGGCGACGATCGATCGGCTTGTCCCCGGCAAGGACAGCGAGGTGCAGGCGCTGCTCACGCCCAGCGAAAAGTCGCTGGCCGGCGATTACCAGACCACCATCCGCGCCACCTCGAAGGGTGAAAACGCTTCGAGCCAGTTCCGGATCACCGTCGGCACCTCGACGGTGTGGGGCGTGGCGGGCGCCGGCGTCATCGGCGTCGCGCTGTTGTTGATGCTGGGCGCAGTCGCGAGGTTCGGACGGCGATGAGCGAGCAACAGAGCGAGACCAAGAGTCCGCCGCGCGTTCCTGTCATCCGCGCGCATAGCCTGACCAGGCGCTACGGCAACACCGCGGTCGTTGATGCCATCGACCTCGACATCGCCCGAGGCGAGGTGTTCGGCCTGCTCGGCCCGAACGGCGCCGGCAAGACCACGACCATCCTGATGATGCTCGGCCTGACCGAAATTTCATCGGGCGAGGTCAGCGTGCTCGGCTTCAATCCGGCGCGCGAGCCGCTGAAGGTCAAACGGCGCGCCGGCTATCTGCCTGATGCGGTCGGCTTCTATGACCAGCTCACCGCCGCCGAGAACCTCGCCTACACCGCCAAGCTGATGGGCCTCGCGCGCACCGAGCGCGCGCGCCGGATCGAGCAGGCGCTGTGGCGCGTCGGCCTTGCGGACGTTGCCTCAAGGCGGGTCGCGACTTTCTCGCGCGGCATGCGGCAGCGGCTGGGACTGGCCGAGATCATCATGAAGCGCGCCGAGATCGCGATCCTGGACGAGCCGACCTCCGGGCTCGACCCGCAGGCGACCCAGGAATTCCTCGGATTGATCGGGGAGCTGAAGGCCGAAGGCATCACCGTGCTGCTGTCGTCCCACATGCTCGACCAGGTGCAGCGCATCTGCGATCGCGTTGCGCTGTTCAAGGCCGGTCGCATCGTGCTGATGGGTGCGGTGCCGGAGCTCGCGGTGAAGGTGCTCGGTGCGAGCTTTGTCGTCGAAGTCGAGGCCGAAGGGCTCGGCATCGCCCGGCGGCTCGCGATGATCCCCGGCGTGACCCAGGTCGAGACGCTCGCCACCGATCGCTTCCGCATGACCGCGGAGCGCGACGTGCGGCCGGATGCGGCGCGGGCCGTCGTCGCCGTCGATGGAGCCTTGCGCAAATTGTCGGTCGACGAGCCGAGCCTGGAAGCGATCTACGCACGCTATTTCCAGGCCCAGCCCACGGGAGACGTGCGTCATGCGGCGTGAGGGATCTCCGTTCCAGGGTCTGTCCACCGTGTTCGTCAAGGAGCTGGCCGATCACGTCTCCAGCATCCGCATGCTGATGCTGGAGCTCTTGATCGTCTTCACGGCGCTCGCCGCGCTGTATGAGGCGATTAACAGCCTGCGCCAGAACACCGCCGAAGATCCCTTCCTGCTGCTGCGGCTCTTCACCATCGATCAGGCGCCGCTGCCGTCCTTTGTCGCCGTGCTCGGATTCCTCATTCCGCTGATGGCGATCGGGCTGGGCTTCGATGCCGTCAACAGCGAGCACAACCGGCGGACGCTGTCGCGCATCCTGGCGCAGCCGATCTATCGCGATGCGCTCCTGATGGGGAAGTTTTTGGCAGCCCTTGCCACCATCGGCATCAGCCTCGCCGCATTATGGCTGCTGGTGATCGGTCTCGGCCTGATCTTCCTCGGCGTGCCGCCCGGCGGCGAGGAGATTGCGCGCTCGCTGGTGTTCCTGGTCGTGGCGATCTTCTATGCCGGCGTCTGGCTGTCGCTTGCGATGCTGCTCTCGATCGTGTTCCGCTCGCCTGCGACGGCGGCGCTGGTCTCGCTCGGTATCTGGCTGTTCCTGACCGTGCTCTGGCCGATGCTCGCCCCCGCCGTCGCGCAGGCGATCGCACCGGCGGATCCGCGTTACGCGCTGCTTGGCCTGAACGATCCGGCGACGACGGTCTGGACCCAGGAGCTGCTCCGCCTGTCGCCCAACGATCTGTTCGGCGAGGCCATGCTCGCGGTGTTGTCGCCGACCACGCGCGCGCTCGGCCCGGTCTTCCTCGACCAGCTCCGTGGCGCCGTCATGGGTGCGCCGCTGCCTTTCGGCGAAAGCGTCATGATCGCCTGGCCGCAGACCGTCGGCCTGATCGCCGGCACCATCGTGCTGTTTGCATTCGGCTACGTGCTGTTCCAGCGACAGGAGGTGAGGGCGTGAGGGAGCGCGGAGCGGACCGTCTGCGACGCTGTGTGCACGATTGAAGTGTGCCGCGATGAAAGCGCGCCTTGAGCACACTGCGGCTCCCTCCCCCGCAAGGGGGGAGGGAACGGAGAGAGTTGGATTTGGGGCTACACTACTTCGTCCCGACTTTCTCCCACAGCCACTTCGCCACCGCCTCGGGCGACGAATTCGCATCATTGCCGCTGGCGCGCAGGTTTCCGTCCCGCATCGTAGCGATGTCGATCTTGCCGATCAGCGGCTTCAAGGCCGCCTTGAGCCGTTCGTCCCCGGCGCGCTTCGGTGCGAGCAACAGGATGGCATCGTAAGGCGGGATCGCATGCCTGGGATCGTCGAGCGTGATGAGGTCGTATTTCGCGATCAGTCCGTCGCTGGTATAGCCGGCGATCACGTCGACCTCGCCGCTTGCGACAGCCGCGTACATGAAGTCCGGCTGCATCTGGCGCTGGGCGCGGAAGGTGAGTCCGTAAGCCTGTTGCAGCGCTGCCCATTCCGGACGTGAGAAGAATTCGTAATCGCCGGCGATCGACATGGCCGGCGCATGCGCGGCGAGATCGGCGATGGTGCGGATATGAAGCGCCTCGGCGCGCTTTCTCGGCATCACCAGCGCATAGGCGTTCTCGAAGCCGAGCTCGCCGAGCAGGGTGATGTTGTCTCTCGCAAGCGCCGTCTTCAACTCCGACAACAGCTCCCCGCGCGACTTGATATCCGTCCGGTGCAACTGGTTGGCCCAGAGCGTGCCGGAATAGTCGACATAGAGGTCGATGTCGCCGGCCCTCAGCGCCTCGAAGATCACGTTCGAGCCGAGGCCGGAGCGCGAGGCCGCAGCCAGGCCTGCGGCCTCGAGGCGCTGCCTCATGAGGGCCGACAGGACATATTGCTCGGCGAATGTCTTGGCGCCGACGACATAGCTCGAAGAGGAGCGCCCCATCGACGGCACCAGCGTCGCAACCACCAGCGCCGCAAGGCCGACGCCGCCGAGCCCGGCGCGCAGGCGGCTGCGGTTGTGCAGGCCGCTCTCGATCAGGCCGAGCAGTTGGTCGACGGCGAGCGCCAGCAGTGCAGAAGCAAAGCAGCCGAACAACACGAACACCCAGTTCTGGGTCTGCAGCCCGGCGAAGATGTAGTTGCCGAGGCTGGTCTGTCCGATCGGGGTCGACAGCGTCGCCGTCCCGATCACCCACACCGCGGCGGTGCGGATGCCTGCCATCATCACCGGCAGCGCCAGCGGCAGCTCGACCATCACGAGGGACTGTCGCGCGGTCATGCCGACGCCCTTGGCGGCCTCTAGCAGAGCCGGGTCGATGCCGTTCAGCCCGGTGATGCCGTTGCGCAGCACCGGAAGCATCGAATAGAGCGCCAAGGCCAGCATCGCCGGCAGGAAGCCGAAGGCCGAGAAGGAGACGCCGAACCAGGCGAGCGTCACGGCGGCAGCCGCAAGCAGCAGCGGATAGAACAGCGCCAGCAGCGCCAGTCCGGGTACGGTCTGCACGATGCTGGCGAGCGCCAGCAGGACACCGCGCGGCGCCGGGCGGTTGCGCGTCAGGATCGCCAGCGGCAGGCTGACGATCAGCCCCAGCGCCAGCGCGGCGAGGCTCACCCGGACGTGGTTGCCGAGATAGTCGGGCAGATGCGACAGCGCTTCGCCCCAGCGTGGATCTGTGAGCAGGCTCATGCCGCACCGCCGTGTGGCAACAGCGCGTTTAGCCGCTCGACCTGGCGCCGCGGCGTGCGCAGGAGCTCCAGCACATAGGCATCGCCGCTGCCGGCAAGCTCGGCTGGCGTGCCCTGCGCCAGCAGCTTTCCACCGCGCATCACCGCGATGCGGTCGGCGAGCAGGATCGCCTCCGTCATGTCATGGGTGATCATGACGGTGGTCAGCCCGAGCTTCTGATGCAGGGTCCGGTAGTCATCGCCAAGCGCGTCGCGGGTCAGCGGGTCGAGCGCGCCGAACGGCTCGTCCATCAGCACGATGCGGGGCCGCGCCGCGAGCGCCCGCGCCACGCCGACGCGCTGGCGCTGGCCGCCGGAGAGCGCTTCGGGCAGCCGGTCGCGGTGGGCGCCGCGGTCGAGCTGCACGAGCCCCATCAGCTCATCGACGCGCGATGCGATCTCCGGCGCCGACACGCCCAGCAGTTTCGGCGTGATCCCGATGTTATCCGCGACGCTCAAGTGCGGGAACAACCCGCCGCTCTGGAAAACGTAACCGATCCGCCGCCGCAGCGCGACCGGATCGACCGTGCCGATATCCTCGCCCTCGACCGTGATCGTGCCACCATTCGCATCGATCAACCGGTTGGCCAGCCGAAGCAGCGTCGTCTTGCCCGAGCCCGAGCTGCCGACAACAGCCACCAACTCGCCCTCGGCGATGTCGAGCGAGACGCCGTCCACGGCGGTGACGGGGCCGAAGCTCTTGGTGACGTGCGCATAGCCGATCATGGGCCTGGAGGGCATCTGGCGAGACTCGCTTCGCTAACCCGCCCTGGAAGGGAGGGAATGACGAGCCTTATGCGTACCACGCCTGGCGGCTTGATTGAACTTGGCCGCGCGAGAGGCTAAGCCATCGATCGAGGTTCGGAGGACACACATGACAACGCCCACGGCGGTGGCGCTCGAGAATGCGAAGGTTGCATTTCGGCTGGGAGACGGGCGGGTCTATACCGCGGTGGAGAAGGCCCATCTCACCGTGGCGCAGGGCGAGTTCGTCGCCATCGTCGGTCCGACCGGCTGCGGGAAATCCACGCTGCTCAACGTTGCGGCAGGCCTTTTGAAACCGGCCGCCGGCAGCGTCAAGATATTCGACCGGCCGCTGGGTGGCCTCAATCGCGATGCCGGCTACCTGTTCCAGGCCGATGCGCTGTTCCCCTGGAAGACGGCGCTCGACAACGTCGCGATCGGGCTCGAGATCAAGGGCACGCCGCGCACTGAGGCGCTGCCGCGCGCGCAGAAATGGCTCGCATCGGTCGGCCTCGGGGCGTTCGCGGGCCGCTATCCGCACATGCTCTCCGGCGGCCAGCGCAAGCGCGTCGCGCTGGCGCAGGTCCTGATCCGTGATCCAAAAATCCTCCTGATGGACGAGCCGTTCGGGCCGCTCGATGCTCAGACCCGGCAGGTAATGGGCAATCTGCTGCTCGACCTCTGGAACGCCGATCGCAAGGCCGTGCTGTTCGTCACCCATGACCTCGAAGAGGCGATCGCCCTCGCCGACCGCGTCGTGATCATGTCGGCGGGGCCGTCCTCACGCATCATCGGCGATTGGCGCGTGACGCTGCCGCGCCCCCGAGACATCTTCGAGGTGCGGCTGGACAAGGAGTTTCACGCACTCCATCGCGAGATCTGGAGCGTGCTCAAGGACGAGGTGATGAAGGGCTACGCGCAATCCACCCAAGCGGCGGAGGCGGTCTGATGTCGCGTGTGACGCTGCTGGCGCTGCAAGTCCTGGTCGCGATCGTCTGCATCGCGCTGTGGCAGGTATTGTCGACTGTGCCCGTGTTCGGCAAGATCCTCCTGCCGCCGTTCTTCTTCTCCAACCCGGTCGACGTGTTCAGCCAGATCGTGAAGTGGTTTGCGAGCGGCGTGATCTGGAAGCATCTCGCAATCACGCTCTGGGAATCCATCCTCGCCTTCGTGATCGGCTCGCTCGGCGGCGTCCTGGTCGGCTTCTGGTTTGCGCGCCAGCCGCTGGTCGCCGCGGTGTTCGACCCCTACGTGAAAATGGCCAACGCGCTGCCGAGGGTGGTGCTGGCGCCGATCTTCGCGCTGTGGCTGGGCCTCGGCATCTGGTCAAAGGTCGCGCTCGGCGTGACGCTCGTGTTCTTCATCGTGTTCTTCAATGTCTACCAGGGCGTGAAGGAGGTCAGTCGCACCGTGCTCGACAATGGCCGCATGCTCGGCATGAGCGAGCGGCAGTTGATGCAGCACGTCTATTGGCCGTCCGCATTGTCGTGGATGTTCTCCTCGTTGCACACTTCCGTCGGCTTCGCCGTGGTCGGCGCCGTGGTCGGCGAATATCTGGGATCGGCGGCGGGCCTCGGCTATCTGATCCAGCAGGCCGAGGGGGTGTTCGACGTCGCCGGCGTGTTCGCCGGGATGTTCGTGCTGTCGGCCTTCGTCATCCTGATCGATATGGGCGTCACGCTGGTGGAACGACGCCTTTTGGTGTGGCGGCCGGCGGCTGCGGACGGGCGAGCCTAGAAGTGACAAGGCTTGAATGAATCGATGCGAGCCGTGGACACAGTGCGCCGTCCGGCGCTTCTCAAGCCTGTCGCGCTGCTCTATGGTGCCGCAGCCGAACGGAGGAAACCAATGAAGAACACGATAGCCCGGCTCGCGGGCGCGCTGCTTGCGCTGACGCTCACCACCGGTCTTGCCGCAGCGCAAAGCAAGGTGACCATCGCGGTCGGAGGCGGTGCCTGCCTGTGCTACCTGCCGACGGTGCTGGCAAAGCAGCTCGGCGAATACGAGAAGGCCGGGGTCAATGTCGAATTGGTCGATCTCAAGGGTGGCTCGGATGCGCTCAAGGCCGTGCTCGGCGGCAGCGCCGACGTGGTCTCCGGCTATTTCGACCATTGCGTCAATCTGGCGGCCAAGAAGCAGGAACTGCAGGCCTTCGTGGTCTATGACCGCTATCCCGGCCTCGTGCTTGTGGTCGCGCCCTCGCACACGAACGAAATCAAGTCGGTCAAGGATCTCGCCGGCAAGAAGGTCGGCGTCAGCGCGCCAGGTTCCTCCACCGACTTCTTCCTGAAGTATCTCCTGAAGAAGAACGGGCTCGATCCTGCCGGCACCGCCGTGATCGGTGTCGGCCTCGGCGCCACCGCCGTCGCCGCGATGGAGCAGGGGCAGATCGATGCGGCGGTGATGCTCGACCCCTCCGTGACCGTGCTCCAAGGCAGCCACAAGGACCTGCGCATCCTCAGCGACACCCGCACCCAAAAGGATACGCTCGAGACGTTCGGCGGCGAATATCCGGGCGGCGCGCTGTACTCGACGGCGGCCTGGGTTACCGGCCACGAGAAGGAGACGCAGGCGCTCACCAATGCCATCCTGAGCACGCTCGCCTGGATCCATTCGCACTCGCCGGAGGAGGTCATGGCGAAGATGCCGGAGGAGATGGTCGGCAAGAACAAGGATCTCTATCTCGCCGCGCTCAAGAACACGATCCCGATGTTCTCCGAAACCGGCAAGATGGACCCGAAGGGCGCCGACGCGGTGCTCGCGGTATTCAGCGTCGGCTCGCCGGAGGTGGCGAACGCCAAGATCGACGTCAGCAAGACCTTCACCAACAAGTTTGTCGACCAGGCCAAGAAGACGACCGGAGCGAATGCCAAATAACTGACGTGAAGGCGTGCTAGTCGATCCGTCATGACATCGTTGGTCATTCATCGCGTCACGACGCTTGATCTTGCCGTGCGTCCGCTTCCGTGGCCGTTCGCGCAGGAGCGGCGCGCCGAGATCGATGCGCATTTCGCCGACAAGCAGCGCGAGCGGCCGCAGATATGGAACGGCCGCGTCTTGCTTGGGCGCGATCCCGTGTTCTCGGACGGCCATTTCGCCGCAACCTATTTCGAGACAGACTTTGCCAGCTTCCTCGCCTGGCGCGACTGGGGTTTTCCCGACGCAGGCGTGTTCAACGGCTTCGGCATGGGCGCGCTCCGCGCAACCGATGGCGCCTTCGTGATGGGCGAGATGGGGCAGCATACGGCCAATGCGGGCCGCATCTATTTCCCTTCGGGCACGCCCGACCTCGACGATGTCAGGGACGGCGCGCTCGACATCCCCGGCAGCGTCGTCCGCGAGATCGAGGAGGAGACCGGCCTGACCGCCGCCGACTACGACGCGGAGGCGGACTGGCACTGCGTGGTCGCCGGGCGAGCGATTGCGATGCTGAAGATCCTCCACCTGGACATGCCGGGCGAGGCAGTCCGCGCCCGGATCGAAGCCAATCTCGCTGATCAGGCCGAGCCCGAGCTTTCGGCCATCCATCTCGTGCGCGGGACGAGTGACCTCACGCCGAGCATGCCGCGTTTTGTCACGGCCTTTATCGAGCAGCAGTTCGCCGCGCGCTGACGCGCAAGGCTTGACATCGCATCGCTCAGCCCATGTGATGGGCAAAAAAGCAAAACAAGAAGACTGCAATGCACAATCGTCCAGGGAGGTTTAGATGCGCCTGCGCATGGCTGCCCGCTTGGTACGTGGGCTGTTCGTCGCGATTGCGGCAATGGGCTTGGCGGTGTCCGCCCAGGCCCAGGAGAAAAAGATCAAGATAGGCGTGATTTTCGACCTGACCGGGCCGCTCGCCGGCGGCGGGTCGGAGCTCGAATATATCGGCGTCAAGATCATCCTTGACCAGTTAAGCAAGACCGGCGTCGAGGGCTACAAGGTCGAGGCGGTCTACGCCGACGCGCAGAGCAAGCCTGACATCGCCATCAACGAATCCGTCCGCCTGCTCGAGCAAGAGAAGGTCGACATGGTGCTCGGCTTCTTCTCCTCGGCGCAATGCGTGCCGGTGGCCGCCCGCGTCGAGCAGCTCAAGAAGTTCATGTGGATGACGACCTGCATCTCGTCCGCCGTGTTCAACGACAAGAACTACAAATACGTGTTCCGCCCCCAGGCGAGCGGCGACCAGTTCGGCATGATGACGATGGACTTCATCGCGCAGAACGCGAAGGAGAAGTTCGGCAAGGAGCCGAAGGACCTGCGCGTCGCCATCATCCACGAGGACGGCGCCTACGGCGTCGACGTCTCCAAGGGCAACGAGGCCGGCGCGAAGAAGGCCGGCTTCAACGTCGTGCTGAAGGAAGGCTATTCGGCGACCGCGCCGGACCTGTCGGCGCTGGTGACCAAGCTGAAGCGCGCAAGGCCCGACGTGATCTTCCACACCGGCTACAATCCCGACATCACGCTGTTGCTGCGTCAGGCCCGCGAACAGGGCTTGAAGTTCGGCGCGCTGATGGGACATGGCGCCGGCTACGGGGTCTATGAGAAGCTGAAGGAGGGGCTCGGCGCGGACGCCACCTACATCTTCAACACCGATCCGATCTCGATCTGGCTCGCCAACCAGAAGACGATGGACCCGAAGCTCGCGCCCGTCATCAAGATGGTCGGCGAGGAGTTCGACAAGATCAAGCCCGGCGTCGCCATCCGCTCGGCCCATGTCGGCATCGGCGCCTCCAACACCTACGTCTTCATGAACGACGTGCTGCCGCGCGCGATCAAGAAGTATGGCGGCGTCGATCCCGATGCGTTGCGCAAGGCGGCGCTCGACACCGATATCCCGGAAGGCGGCACGATGCTCGGCTTCGGCGTCAAGTTCTATGGGGAGGGGACGCCGATGGCCGGCCAGAACGAGCGATCGTTCCCCGTCGTCATCCAGTATCTCGACGATAAGTCCTATGTGGTGTGGCCCAAGAGCCAGGCGCAGCGCGAGGCCGTGCTGCCGCTGCCCAAGGGCACCACCTACAGCAACCAGTAGCGGCGGAGAGCTTTGGTGCTGGAGGTCAGCGGGCTGGTGAAGCGGTTCGGCGGCTTCAAGGCCGTCAACAATGTGTCGTTCAGGGTCGATCAGGGCGAGATCCTCGGCCTGATCGGGCCCAACGGCTCGGGCAAGAGCACGATCTTCAACATGCTCTCCGGCACGCTTCCTCCGACCGCCGGATCCATCGTGTTCGCCGGGCACGAGATCGCGGGCCTCGCCCCGCACCGGATCATCAACCGCGGCATCGGCCGCACCTTCCAGATTCCGCGGCCGTTTCGTCGCCTGACCATCTTCGAGAACGTCGCGCTCGCCGGCTTCTACGGCCAGGGCCGCCACAGCCGCGTCAAGGCCGAGGAGGCGGCGGAGCGCGCGCTCGCGATGGTCGGCCTTCCGACCGATCGGCATGCACCTGTCGACGGCTTAGGGGCAGCCGGCCTGAAGAAGCTCGAACTTGCGAAGGCGCTCGCGACCGCGCCGAAATTGTTGCTCGCCGACGAGAGCCTCGGCGGCCTCGACGAGACCGAGATGGACCAGGCCGCCGAGATGCTGCGAAAGATCCGCGACGAACTCGGCATCACCATCATCTGGGTCGAGCATATCATGGGCGTCCTGATGCGCGTGGTTGACCGCGTCATGGTGCTCGATCACGGCGAGAAGATCTCGGAGGGACTGCCGAGCGCGGTTGCGTGCGATCCGCGCGTGATCGAGGTCTATCTCGGCACCGATGCCGAGACAACGCAGGCGGCGGCCGCAGAGGCGCGCCGCCGGGCCGGAGTGTAGCGCGATGCTGGAGCTTCGTTCCGTCGATGCCGGCTATGGCAGCTTCCAGGCGCTGTTCGACGTCAATCTCGACGTGAAGGCCGGCGAGGCGGTCGGCGTCATCGGGCCGAACGGCGCCGGCAAGACCACGCTGATGCGCGTGATCTCGGGCCTGATCCGCCCTTCGCGCGGATCGATCCGGATGGAGGGCGTCGATGTGCTGACGACGCCGGCACACCGCATCGTCGGACTCGGTATTGCGCATGTGCCGGAGAACCGGCGGCTGTTTCCGCGGCTTTCGGTCGACGACAATCTGAAGATGGGCGCGTTCATGAAGGCGTCGCGCGGGACATACGCCGAGCGGCTCGATTTCGTCTTCGAGCTGTTTCCACGCCTGAAGGAGCGCCGCCATCAGATGGCCGGCACGATGTCCGGTGGCGAGCAGCAGATGTGCGCGATCGGCCGTGCGCTGATGTCGAATCCGAAGCTGCTGCTTCTCGACGAGCCCTCGGCGGGGCTCGCACCGGTGGTGGTGCAGCAGGTGTTCGAGCTCGTCAAACGGATCCGCGCAAGCGGCCTGACGGTGCTGATCGTCGAGCAGAACGTGCAGCAGGTGCTGCGCGTGGTCGACCGCGCCTACCTGATCGAGGCGGGTACGATCCGCAGCTCGGGCACGTCGGCCGAGATGCTGGAAAGCGACACGGTCAAGGAAGCGTATCTCGGGGTGTGAAGGTGGGCGCGGCACATGCAGGCATTTCTTGATATCTTCGACATCTACCTGCTGGAGGCCGTGATCAACGGCATCCTGCTTGGCGGCGTGCTGGCGCTGCTCGCGCTCGGGTTGAACCTGATCTTCGGCGTCATCGACGTGACGTGGATCTGCTATGCCGAGCTCGTGATGATCGGCATGTACGCGATGTATTTCATGGTGCAGTATTACGGCGTCAGCTATTTCATCGCCGCGCCGTTCACCATCCTCCTGGTTGCGCTACTCGGCGCCTTGTTGCACTACCTCGTGATCGCACCGCTGCTGACTGCGCCGCCGATCAACCAGTTGCTCGCGACCGGCGGCGTGCTGTTCGTGCTCCAGAGCTTTGCCACCGTCGCCTTCGGCATCGATTTCCGCAATCTCGGCATCCGCCTGCCGGTGCTGGCCTTCGGCGACATGAATTTCAGCTACGCACGCCTGTTGTCCTTCCTCGCAGCGCTGGTCGGCATGGTGGCGGTCTATCTGTTCATGACCCGCACGTTCACTGGCACCGCGATCCGCGCCATCTCCCAGGACCGCCAGATCATGGCGCTGATGGGGGTCGATGCGAAGAGGATCTATCTCATCACTTCGGCGCTGGGCGGCGCGCTGGCCGGGCTGGCGGCCTGCCTCCTGGTGCTGCAATACGACGTGCATCCTTTCGTCGGCCTGTCGTTCGGGCCGATCACCTTCCTGATCTGCGTGCTCGGCGGGCTCGGCAATTTCATCGGCGGCTTCGTCGCCGCCTTCGTGTTCGCCGAGATCATCTCGCTCGGCGGCCTGTTCTCCGATCTCGAATGGGGCTATGTGCTCGCCTTCGCCTTTTTCATCGTCATGATGTTCATCCGGCCCGCGGGCCTGCTTACGAGGCGCCGATGACGCGGCAGGGCCGGCTTGCGGCGTGGACGGTCGGATTGGCGGCACTGATCGCGCTGCCCTTCGTCTATCGCGATCCCTACCATCTGCACATCCTCGTGCTGATCCTGATCTGGTCGTTCGCCTACACCTCCTGGTCGATGATGGGGCGGTTCGGCCTCGTCTCGCTCGGCCACGGCGGCTTCATGGGGATCGGCGCCTATGTCACCGCGCTGCTCTGGAATCATCTCGGCCTGTCGCCCTGGATCGGCATTCCCGTCAGCATGGTCGCGGCCGGCGCGTTGGCGCTGGTCGTCGGCTATCCCTGCTTCCGCTTCCGCATCACCGGACATTATTTCGTACTGGTGACGCTGGCGCTCTCCGGCATCGTGCTCCAGGTCATCACGGCGACGCGCGACTATACCGGCGGCTCGCTCGGCTATACGCCGAACCGCGCCTTGACAAACAAGCTGCTGGCGCTGCAATTCGACGACAAGACGACCTGGTACCTGATCGCGCTTGCGGTCTGGCTCGCCGGCCTCCTGGTATGGCACTTGGTCGACCGCAGCATGAGCCGCTACGCGCTGGAAGCGATCTCGGAAGACGAGGACGCCGCGGCGGCCGCCGGCGTCGACGTTACCGCCGAGAAGCTGAAGATCACGCTGATCAGCGCGCTGATGACTGCGCTCGCAGGCGCGATCTACTGCCAATACCAGATGTTCATCACGCCAGACACCGTCAGCGGCATCGCGGTGTCGCTGCAGATGGTGTTCGCGGCCATCGTCGGCGGCCTCTTCGTCTCGCTTGGTCCGACCGTCGGCGCCATCATCACCATCCTGCTCGCGGAGACCTTGCGGATCGGCTTCGGCACCAAGGCAGTCGGCTGGGACAACCTCGTCTACGGCGTGCTGCTCGTCCTCTTCATCATATTCCTTCCCAAGGGCATCCTTGGTAGCGTGCTCGACCGATTGAAGCCGCAACGCAAGGTATCCCCGAGCTCATGAACAAGAAGCCGTCAAAATCGCTCGCCGAACAATTCGACCGATACATCACGCCCTTCCGCCATGACGGGTCCGGCAAGTTTCGCCTCAAGGCGCACAAGACCGACGAGAAAGGCGGCCTCGACAAGGAGCAGGGGCTGGAGATCCTCGAGGCCAACAAGAAGCGCCTCATCGATTTCCAGGAGAAGCTCTACGCCCAGGACCGCTGGTCGGTCTTGATCGTGCTCCAGGGCATGGACGCCGGCGGCAAGGACTCCGCGATCAAGGCGATCTTCGAGGGCATCAACCCGCAGGGTTGCGAGGTTCATCCGTTCAAGCAGCCGAGCAGCAAGGAGCTCGACCACGACTTCCTCTGGCGCCATGTGCTCGCGCTGCCTGAGCGCGGCCATATCGGCATCTTCAACCGCTCCCATTACGAGGAGTGCCTGGTGACGCGCGTGCATCCGGAGATCCTCGCCAAACAAAAACTGCCGCCAAAGCTTGTCACCAAGAACATCTGGAGAGAGCGGTTCGAGGACATCTCCGCTTTCGAGCGGTACCTGGCGCGCAACGGCACGGTGGTGCTGAAGTTCTTCCTCAATCTCTCCAAGGAAGAGCAGCGCCAGCGCTTCCTCGACCGGCTGGAGGATCCGGCCAAGCAGTGGAAGTTCTCCATGGGCGATATCGAGGAGCGCGCGCTGTGGCCGCGCTATCAAGCGGTCTACCAGGATATCGTCCGGCATACCGCGACGCCTCATGCGCCTTGGTATGTTGTGCCGGCCGACCACAAATGGTTCGCGAGGGTCGTGATCGGCTCGGTGATCGTCGCAGCGCTTGAAAAGCTGGACCTGCGCTTTCCGCGTGCCGACAAGGCCTCGCTGCGGGAGTTCGGGGCGGTGCGGGAAGCGCTCGAGAACGAGGGGAAGGGAGGCAGGAAGCGCGCAAAGTGACCGCAGATGGGACCGGCAACCAAAAGAATGTCAATTTCGCGCTCCAGGGCGGCGGCGCGCATGGTGCCTTCGTCTGGGGCGTGCTGGACCAGGTGCTCGAGGACGGCAGGCTCGCAATCGAGGCGATCAGCGCCACCAGCGCCGGTGCGATGAATGCGGTGGCGCTGGCCTCGGGCATGGCCATCGGCGGGGCCGAGGCGGCCCGGCAGAACCTGCATGCGTTCTGGTACGAGGTCTCGCGGATGGATCAGGTCTATGACCTGCTTTCGCCGCTCAACCAGTGGATCCAGGCCTTCAGGCTGCCTCCGGAATATCATCCGGTTCATGCCTTCATCCACACCTTGACGCACACGCTGCCGCCGAATCTGCTCAACCCCCTCCACTTCAATCCGCTGCGGTCCGTGCTGCAACGCGTGGTCGATTTCGACCGGCTCAATTCGTCGCCGGAGGCTCCGCAGCTCTTCCTGAACGCCACCAACGTCCGTACCGGCAAGATCAAGGTGTTCCAGACTCCATTGCTCAGTGCGGACACCGTGCTGGCCTCGGCCTGTCTGCCTCCGTACTTCCAGGCGGTCGAGATCGACGGCGAGCACTATTGGGACGGCGGCTATCTCGGCAATCCCGCGATTTTTCCGCTGATCTATCGCAAGGGCAGCCACGACGTCATCATCGTGCAGGTCACCGCGATCCGGCGCGACGAGCTGCCGGGGAGCGCCGCCGACGTCCTTCACCGCATCAACGAGATCAGCTTCAATTCGTCGCTGATGCGGGAGATGCGCGCCATTGCATTTGCCACCCGACTGATCGACAATGGGGAGCTCGACAGCAATACGCACAGCCGCATGTTCATGCACTGGATTGGCAATGATCAGTTGATGTCGCAGCTCGGAACGGCCACGCAGTTTCATCCTGAATGGAGCCTCTTGTGCCGCCTGCGTGACGAGGGGCGCGAGGCCGCGCGAAGCTGGCTTACCCAAAACTTTGACCGGATCGGCAATTCCTCTACGGTCGATTTGACCGACATGTTTCTCTGATCCCGAGGTCGCGAGGTCGTCATGTTGAAGCCGATTGTCGCCATTTCCGCGCTCGTCACGCTCCTGGTGGCTGGTTCCGCGCGCGCCCAGACCTATGCTGGCGGCTCGCCGGTCTGCCTGCGCGTCTTCGGCGAGTTGGAGGGCGAGCGGATGGACTGCATTTTCCCCTCCTTCGCCCAGTGCCAGGCGAGCGCATTGGGCCGCCCGGCGACGTGTCTGAGGAACCCGTATTTCGCGCAAGCCGCTCCCCGCAGGAGCGGCGTGAGGCCGATGTCCTCTCAATACCCGCGGCCCCACCAGTAGCAGAAGCGCTCCACGTTGGCGGGCAGGCTCGCTTCGTAGTTCGCCCATTTCTCGTATTTCGGCAGCTTCACTTCCTTCATCGCGGTGTCGAAGCATTTGCCGGCATCGGCCGCCTTCTTAACCTCCGCCGACAGGTCCTCCATGTAGGCGATGTCGTCCTCGACGTCCTTCTTGGTGCCGAGGCGGCCGCCGGCATAGGGGTGGCCCGGAATCATCCGCTCCCAGTCGAGCGCGGCAAGCTTCTTCAGCGAGGCGATGTATTCCAGCGGCGACGCATTGTCCGGGATGTTGCGGAACTGGACGGATTCGATCGGCGCGAAGTCGACGACGAAGACGAGTTTCTCCTTCGGCAGCCGCATCACCAGCGAATTGTCGGAATGATTGCGACCGACATAGTTCAGCTCCAGCGTGGTGCCGCCGAGCGTGATGGTTTTCTTGTCGTCGATCACCTGGTCCGGCATCACCACATCGGCGAGCAGTGCATTCTGCTTCTTCAGCTAGAGCAAGCGCTCCTTGGTCCGCCGGTGGGCGATGAAGGTGGCCCCGAGGTCCTTGAAGGGTTGCCCGCCGGCGATGTGGTCGTAATGGTGGTGGCTGTAGATGACGTACTTGATCGGCTTGTCGGTGACTGACTTGATGGCGTCGATATAGGGCTTTGCCGGACGTAAATACGAGATCGGGTCTGTCGCGATCACGCCCTGCGGCGTCACCACGAACATCGACTGATGACCGCCATAGCGGAAGATGTAGACGTTCTCGGTGCCGTCGACCTTTTTGGTCGAGCTCTGCGGCGGACTCTGCGCAGCAGCCGATCCAATTCCGGCAGCGAGCGTGGTGAGCACGGTGAGGCAAATCGATATCTTCATCTTTTGCTTTCTGAGAATAATTAGGAGTGCGGGCGAGAGGCGGATATCCTCGTCGAGACAAACGCTGCGGAGAAGATTTTATTCCGCTGCATCAAGTCGCGGACCGTCGCGACTGCGGAACAAACGCCCTTAAATGTGATCTCTGCGACCTTGATCCCGCTTGACACCTTTGTGTCACGGGAGGAGCATTCCCCGGGTCGCAAATCTGCGACGCGCAATGTCCAACCCAAGAGCAAGGGGAGGTTTATGACGCCACCTCCGCAAATCCAGCCGCGTTGATTGCGATGGAGCTCGTTCGGACTATCGCATAGCGGCTCAAATCCGCGAACGGCACGCCGGGACAAGGTTTAAGCGGGCTGCATCAGTGAGGCAAAGCCCCTTACCTTCCCGGCGCTGTATTTTGGAATCCGCTCATTGCGTTGGGCGACCGTGACGGGGCCTGCGCACAACGCGTTCGACATCTGCTTTCTCTCTCTTCTCCTCCTCGCCGTCATCCCGGGCCGAACCCCGGGATGACGGGGAGCGGCCTTTTGCTCCCGTGCGCGGCAAGCGGCTGCCATTCCTGCATCGCGGCAAATGCCAAGAGAAAGTCGTCTCGCTGGCAAACTTCCGACACAGGACCGGGGCGAATAGCACAACCCGACATGACGCATGCGCCACGGCGGCGACGACTCTCGCCTCCGCCGGGCGCAGCTATTTTTCTTGGGGAATCTTCGTGCCGCACAAGCTCGTCCCGGCGCTGCTCGCTGTCCTCTTCCTTGCAATCTCGGCCTTCCCCGGTGCCCGCGCCGAGCCGCCGGCGCCGGCAGCAAACGGGGCCGTGGCGCTCTCGCCGGACGAAGCGAAGCGCGCGGTGGAAACCCTCCAGGACGACCAGAAGCGCGCCCAGATGATCAACACGCTGCGCGCGCTCGCCGGTGCATCGAACCAGCAGCAACCCGCGCCGGCCGCGCCCGAACAGAAATCGCCGATTCCGCTGTCGGCCGACGGGCTCGGTGCGCAGCTCTTGCTGAGCGTGTCGGAGGAGATCGGCGATATTTCGCGCGAGGTCGCCGAGATCGCGCGGACGCTGACGCACTTTCCGGCCTTCTACTACTGGTTCTTGCGCACGGCGAATGATCCCGCCGCCTATAATCTCCTGATCGAAATCGCCTGGAAACTGGCGTTGGTGTTCGGCTGCGCCTTCTGCGCCGAGTGGGTGATCTTCCGGCTGATCCGGCGTCCGGTCGCATTCCTGGAATCGCGGGTGCCGCAGACCGCGCGCCTGCCGGTGCAGGCGCTGCCTATAGCCGATCCGCCATCCTCCGCCGTCGATGTCGCCGCCGCGCCTGAGCTGTACCGGCGCCGCGCCACCCTGGCGCGGGCCTGGCAGCTCTTCCTGCGGCTGCCCTTCGTGCTCGGACGCCTGGTCCTCGAACTGCTCCCGGTGTGCGTTTTCGTCGGTCTCGCCACGGCGCTGCTGGGAACGGAGATCGGCGAGCCTGTAACGGTGCGCCTCGTTATCCTCGCGGTCGTCAACGCCTACGCGTTCTCGCGCGGGCTCATCTGCCTCGTCCGCGCTTTGGCGGGGCCGTACGGCCTGTTTCCGGTTCGCGCCGAGACCGCGGCCTATGTCGAGATCTGGGCGCGCCGCATCGTCGGCGTCGGGGTGACCGGCATCGCCTTTGCCAACGTGGCGCTGCTGCTCGGCCTGCATCGCGCGGGCTATGCGGCCCTGCTGCGCATGGTGATGCTGATCGTGCATCTCTTCATCGTCGTTATCATCCTGCAGTGCCGTCGCCAGGTTGCGGAGGCCATCCGCGCGCCCGCCGACCGGCAGGGGCTTGCGGCCCGTTTGCGCAACCGCGTCGCCGGCGGCTGGCACTATCTCGCGATCGCGCTCGACCTCGCACTGTGGGCGGTCTGGGCGCTGAACATCCGCAACGGCTACTCGCTGCTGCTCCAATATTTCGTCGGCACCATCGCGGTCGTGCTGATCACGCGGGTCGTCACCATGGTGACGCTGAGCCTGATCGACCGCGGCTTCCGCATCAATCCGGAGATACTGCAGCGTTTCCCCGGCCTGGAGACTCGTGCCAACCGTTATCTGCCACTACTGCGGAAAATCGTCTCAAGCGTCATCGCCTTCATTGGCTTAGTGGCCGTGCTCGAGGTCTGGGGCGTCGATGCCATCGTCTGGTTCTATGGCGGCCAGATCGGCAGCCGATTGATCTCGGCCGTGGTCACGATCGGCATCGCCGCAGTCATTGCCGCCGCAATCTGGGAGGCCAGCAATGCGTTGATGGACCGCCAGATCAACGTGCTGTCGCGGGACGGGCACTACGCCCGTGCCGCGCGATTGCGCACGTTCCAGCCGATGCTGCGGACGGTGCTGTTGTGCCTGATCGCCGCCGTCGTCGGTCTCACCGCGCTGAGCGAGATCGGCGTCAACGTCGCACCACTGCTTGCCGGCGCCGGCATCGTCGGCATCGCCATCGGCTTCGGCTCCCAGAAGCTGGTGCAAGACCTCATCACCGGCCTGTTCCTGCTGCTGGAGAATACGGTCCAGGTCGGCGACAACGTCAGCGTCTCGGGTCTGACCGGCGTGGTCGAGAACGTCTCGATCCGCACCATCCGCCTGCGCGCCGGCGACGGCGCCGTGCATATCGTGCCGTTCAGTGCGGTCACGACCATCACCAATTCCAGCCGCGGCGCCGGCAATGCGTCGGTCAGCATCAACGTCGCCTACAAGGAAGACACCGACCGCGCCGGACAGATCCTCAAGGAGATCGTCGACGAAATGCGCCGCGAGCCGGAATACCGCGCAGCCATCCGCGGCGATCTCGAGCTCTGGGGTATCGACAAGGTTGACGGCGCGATGGTGTCGATCGTCGGCCAGATCCGCTGCACGGATTCGGGTCGCTGGCCGGTGCAGCGCGAATTCAACCGCCGCATGAAGCTCCGCTTCCAGCAGTCCGGTATCGAGATCGCATCCCCCGTCCAGACCATTTTGATGCAGATCGCGCCGCCGGCCGATGCGGCCGCGAATCCGACGCCGCGCCGGGCGACGGCATAGCCGCCCGGTCAAATTTCCCGCTTGCCTCGGCCCACGCGGCAGCGTTCACTCCGGCTCTAGTCTGCTGCCAACATGCGGGCGACAAAAAGAGTGGGGGAGAGAATGACGCGGGGGCTGTGGGCCGGATTGCGCGGCCCAGTGATCACTTGTGCGTTGATCGTTTGCGCGCTGACCGGATCTGCGGTGTGGACCGCGCCGGCCAGCGCCCAGCCGTTTCCGTCGCGTCCCATCACGCTGGTCGTGCCGTTCGCCGCGGGCGGGCCGACCGATACGCTGGCGCGCATCCTGTCCGAGCGGATCGCGGCCGAGCTGCACGTGACGGTCGTGGTCGAGAACGTGGCGGGCGCCTCCGGCAGCATCGCCGGGGCCCGCGTCGCGCGCGCGAGCCCGGACGGCACGACGATCACGATCGGTCATTGGGGTACGCATGTGCTGAACGGCGCGATCTTCAAGCTGCCCTATGACGTGGTCGCCGACTTCGAGCCGGTCGCGATGATCGCGATGGGGACGCAGCTCATCGTCGGCAGGAAGACGCTCAAGGCCGACAATCTCAAGGAGCTGATCGCCTGGCTCAAGGAAAACCCCGGCAAGGCCACCGCCGGGACGGCCGGCGCCGGCACGGGCGCGCATGTCGCCGGTGTGTTCTTCAAGACCAAGACCGGTACCGATTTCCAGTTCGTGCCCTATCGCGGCGCCGGGCCGGCCATGATCGATCTCGTGGCCGGGCAGATCGACATCATGTTCGATCAGGCCACCAATTCACTGCCTCAGGTCAAGAACGGCGCGATCAAGGCGTTCGCCGTGACGTCACCGACGCGGCTTGCGTCCGCGCCCGACATTCCGACCGTCGACGAGGCGGGCCTGCCCGGCCTCTACATTTCCTACTGGCACGGCGTCTGGACGCCCAAGAACACGCCGAAAGATATTGTCACGAAACTCAATGCGGCAATCATCGCGGCGCTTGCCGATCCGTCTGTCAAGCAGCGCTTCGCCGAATTGGGGCAGGAGATTCCGCCAGTGGAGCAGCAATCGCCCGCAGCCCTCGCGGCCTTCCGGAAGGCCGAGACCGAAAAATGGTGGCCGGTCGTGAAGGCCGCGGACATCAAGCCGGAGTAGCATCGCCGCGCAAGCCGAAGCTAACATGGCACTAGCGGCGCGAGTCCATGAAGCGTCGCGAAATCGGCTGGTCCGTGGTCGGGATTGCCCGCAGTTGCGCTGTCTCGCTCAGCCCCACTTCGCGGCTGTGCTCCGTCGGCCGAAACTGATGGAGCAGCGGCAGGGGGCGGCGGCATATTTGTCCGCATTTGAAGAACATTGCGAACAGCGGCATAGCTACCCGGTAACCATTTCCTCGCGACGAGTGGAGAACTGACATCGGGTTAACGTGTTCCCATGATTGACTGTGCAACTTATCCGGGAAATCTCTAGTGATTAGTGCGCCATGCCGCTCAGATCGCGCTTCTCTTGCCTGCCCAGCAGCCGTCCCGCTTGGTTCTCGCATCGCTGGTGCTTTCATCGGTTTGGGGGGCCTTGGGGCTCTGCATTGAGTGCTGCGGCAAGCCGTGACTGATGGCGCAGGAGCCTTAAGAGATGCTCGGCAGGACACATAGAGATCGTCACAAGAGTGGAGCGGCTGGCCTGCTCACCGCGCTAATTCTCGCTTGTCCAATGGGAGCTACCCTGGCGCAGCCAAGTGACCGTTTCTGCGTCGTCCCCGTGAGGGACGGTGCTCCCACAGAGAAGGACGCCAATGAAGCCTGGCGAATAAGCGAAGATGTATTTCTCATTCCAGGTCTTCCTGGACCTGTCTTCACTCCAGTCAATCGGGGCGGACAATGGACGATCAATGCTGAGCGCAGGCTGGTGCCATATCATGGCGCCTTTCCGCACAACTTTCTTGATAAGGGGCGGTTTGTCATTGAGCCGTGGAGCCGGCGAGTCGTAGCGGTTAGCCACGTAGGCGGAATTTCGGTCCTTCGTCCGGATACTGAGCAGTTCGCTCCCATCGAGGACGATAACCCTCGCTCTGACCAAGCAAGTCTAGGTCTGTTTCTGTTGCCGCGGCAAAAGCTGACGGTCGTCGTCTCCGGCCAAGGATTACCGAAGGTCGTGGAAGACCGATCGCTCCGCACCTGGATGTCGGAAGAACAAATGACTGCTCATGGAATACGCGGAATCTATAGCATTCATGATGCACCCTTGCTTTCGGCTGCCGTCATCCTTGATCTCGACCGGAAGATCCATATCGTCACCGACGACGGCCGATGGCAGGACGTCGGGAGCATCGGCAAGGACGACTACGGACGTCTCATTGAAGCGGCCGGCGTGGCCTTGCTCATAGCGCAAAAATCCGTTGTTGCGATCCGCAAAAACGTGAGTACGGGAGATCCGCAATTCTCGGCTGAGGTTCTGGCAACCACCAGTTCAAACGGCGCCGGATTGTCTTTCTCCGAATCTCGCCTGTTCGGGCAAATCCTGACCTACGCCGCCGGCGGGTGGTTCGATGCAAAGATGCGCTGGCGGCGCTTCGCGCGTGATGGACAACTCGAAGACGTTCCGGGAGGACGCCTCGGGTTACCTCGGCCCGATCTCTTCAGGTATGGGCGAATACAAGATCTTCCAACCATTGGTCGAAGTCTCATTGAAGCTCCTGAAGGTTTTTTCCTCTACGACGGAAAGGCAATAAGGCCGGTAGTGGATGGCGGCCGAGATCGACTTGGTGATTTGCCACGCGTGTACGATCTACCGTCGATCAAGCGGGTCTTGGTCGTCACGAGATCCGGATGGTTCGAACTGCGGCCAGAGGGAAACATGGTCGCGCTCTCAATGCCCTTTCCGGTCGAGGGTTTGCCAATGGCTGAAATCGCGGATTGGCCGGAATCCGCCGTGGCACTGGTTTCCACGCGCGCCGGTCTGTTCAGCCTGGATGCGAACCTCAACGCCACGCCGGTTGCCGGTGGAGATCATATTGGCCTGGGCTGGCTGGGATTTTCCAACGGAGCAAATCCTGCAACCGGCGAAATGATCCTGACAGGGCGATACGGCCTGTTTCTTGCGGTCGACTCCCAGCACAGTCGAGACCATATCTGTCGTGATCAGCAAGAGCTCGAAAGCAAGATTTCGCGATCAAACCTTTGCTTGAGGCCGATATCAGGCACCGACGGGGAGTCGATCGGCTTCGCTCTGGGCCGGATGATCGAGGCGCCGGATGGTCGTCAATTGTTGTTCGACACTGTGAAAGGTCTCTTCTCTCTCGGTCCGGACGATACAATCAGGCAACTAGAAAGTCGGGGCGGCCAGTTCACGCGCGATCTCGTTCAATTGCCATGGTCTGGGGGCGTAGTCGCCGGCGGGACATTGGAAAGCGTTATCAGTTCAGATCTATCGGTCCAGCAACTAGCGACCCTTCAGTACAGCGAGATTCTCGGGGTCTTTCCGTCGATAGAATCCGTCCTGGTTGTGGACGGCAACTCCGGGGGGCCGATCAAAATGATCCACATGGAGGGAACCAGCTATCGCCGGACGGATACCCCGGTTAGAAGGAGCAACATTGAAGCGATCGTTGATGCGCCTTGGTTTGGAGGTCCGATCGTTGGGAATTGGCACGGGCTGTTCTTGATGCGGCACGATGGCGCTCTGGCTCCCTTCGACGCGGAGGGCATCAAGCAATATTTTCCTGGGATTTTCCATTTTTCAAACCGGACGCACACCTATGGGGCAAAAAGCTTTTTTTCCGTCCGCCGCTTCCAGACGGTCTATGTGTGGAACGATGGATGGTTCATGATCACGCCGGACAGGCGTTGGCGATCTGTCGCGGGACTGCCGCGGGAAGCAATTGTGCTCACGACATTCGAACCGGAAACTGGCGACGTTCTGTTCGGGACTAACCTCGGTATCTACTCAGTCAGTCAGCAAGGGCAAGCGAGAAGACTAGACGATATTCATGGTCCAATGCGTTCCATCAGAGCGTTCGCCGAGGCACAGGGAGATCAAGGTATCTTGGCAGGTGGCGACGAAGGTTTGTTCGTAGTGCGAAAAGACTCTCTCGGCGTGGAGCAAGTGGCTAACGGTTCTGACGAAGTTGTCGGTTCAGTGCGCCAGATTGTTGCTTCGAAATTCGCCGGGCTCAACATCATCGAAACGTCACTCGGAGGTTATTCATTCGACGGAGCAACTCTGAAAATCATTGAAGACTTTAACTCTGCCCGTGGTGTATCGGGCCTTGCGGCATTTCCACGGCTCGGTCGCATGATCGCGAAAGGACCTAGTGGCGGGCCATTGCTATTCGAGCTAAATGAGCGCGACGCTTCGACTAAGTGCAGCCAACCACTTGCGCGCTAGTGGACTGTGTTATTCGCTTAAACCGACTCTCTTAGGAGCATTGACCACCTACGTTAGGTTCGTCACTCAATTGATCTTCTTCGTACACCCACAAAACCACCTTCATTTCGTTGCCGCGAGCGCAATCGCTGGCGCAGTCCTAGGTGGAGCCTTCGGATTCTGCCTGTGGAGATTTGACGTGGCATATCCGGCAAGAGAACCGAAGCAGCCGCTTAACCGGATTGGTGAAGCGGGGGGCATCGGTTCGTGAGGCACAGGACGGCGTTGATCCAATGCACACGGGCGTCTCCAAGGATGGCCGCGGGCGAGATCGGGGCCTCATGGTTCGAGACGCGCGTTCTGCGCTCTTCACCATGAGGGGTGGGAGCTTCGCGGCGAACTTTTCGCCGCACGCGATTTGCGGTATTTACGGAGATCTCGCTGCGGTGCGAGATCACAATCGTGCATACGTGGCAACATCCTTGATCTCCATGCGGTGCTGGCCGACAATGTTTGCGGTCCAATAAGAAACTCCCTGGGGGAATTCGTGAATAGACCTAACCGGGTCAGTGCCCACTCGACATCATCTTCCACCGCGCTGCATGGCATGACGCTCTTGCGCGATCCCTTGCTCAACAAGGGCACCGCCTTCACGGAAGCGGAACGCGGCGCGCTCGGTTTGCGCGGTTTGCTGCCGCCCTGCGTGCTGACCATGGAAACGCAGGCCGAGCGGGTGCTTACAAATCTGCGCACGCTGCCGACCGACCTCGAGAAATACGTCGCGCTGAACGCGCTGCATGATCGCAACGAGACGCTGTTCTTCCGCGTCGTCTGCGACAACATCGACGAGATCCAGCCGATCATCTACACACCGACGGTCGGACTCGCCTGCCAGAAATACGGCCTGATCTTCCAGCGGCCGCGCGGCATGTTCATCTCCTCGCGCGATCGCGGCCAGATCGCCGAGATCCTGAAGAACTGGCCCTATCCGGCGAAGCTGATCGTCGTGACCGACGGCGAACGCATCCTCGGCCTCGGCGATCTCGGCGCCAACGGAATGGGCATTCCGGTCGGCAAGCTCTCGCTCTATTCGGCCTGCGCCGGCGTGCATCCGGAGCAGTGCCTGCCGATCGTGCTCGACGTCGGCACTAACAATGAAGAGCTCCTGAACGATCCCTATTATCTCGGCCTGCGCGAGCGGCGGCTCACGGGCGAGGCCTATGACAGCTTCGTCGACGAGTTCATGCAGGCGGCACGGAATACGTTCCCGGGCGTGCTGATCCAGTTCGAGGATTTCGCCAACCACTCGGCGTTCAAGCTGCTGCACAAATATCGCGACGAAGCCTGCGTCTTCAACGATGACATCCAGGGCACCGCGGCGGTCGCGCTTGCCGGCCTGTTTTCGGCGCTGAAGGTCTCTGGCGGCAAGCTCAGGGACCAGAAGATCCTGTTCCTCGGCGCAGGCGAGGCGGCGACCGGGATCGCCGATCTCGTTGTCTCGGCCATGATGGCGGAGGGCGCTTCGGAAGCCGAAGCGCTCAGGCGCAACTGGCTGGTGGATTCCCGCGGCCTCGTCGTCAACGGCCGCGCAGGGCTCTCCGGCCATAAGCTGCGCTATGCCCATGCCGACCAGGCGCCGATCGCCGACTTCCTCACCGCGATCAGGACGCTGAAGCCGACGACGATCATCGGCGTTGCCGCGGTCGGCGGCGCCTTCACGCCCGACGTGCTCAAGGCGATGGCTGAGCTCAACGAAAAGCCGATCGTGTTCGCGCTCTCCAACCCGACCTCGAAGGCCGAATGCTCGGCGGAGGACGCCTATCGCTATACCGAAGGCCGCGTGCTGTTCGCCTGCGGCAGCCCCTATGATCCCGTGACGCTCAGCGGCCGCACCTTCGTGCCGCGCCAAGGCAACAACTCCTACATCTTCCCCGGCGTCGGGCTTGGCGTCATCGCCAGCGGATCGCGGTTGGTAACGGACGAGATGTTCATGGCGGCTGCGCATTCGCTCGCCGATTGCGTCGGCAAGGAGGACCTCGCACAGGGCAGCCTCTATCCGGCGCTGCCCCGCATCCGCGAGGTCTCGGCGCGCATCGCCGCCGCCGTCGCGCAAGTGGCCTACCAGCGCGGGCTGGCGGATGGACCCGCGCCCAACGACCTGATGGGCCAGGTCACCTCCCAGATGTACGAGCCGCATTACTGAGCGGCCCGGCCCCGGTCGCGCAATCGCATGTGACGCGGGCACTCACTTAGTGTGCTGACGCTTCCGCGATCTTCATGGCCAGGCAGAGCCGTCTGAAGGACGGCGTCGCTTCCGCTCGCCTCGGCCATCCTCGCCTTCCGCGCGGCGCAAAGAACGTGGATGCCCGGGACCCGGCTCCGCCACGGCTTCGCCGGGCCTTCGATGTTGGGCCGGCGAAGCTTCAGCGAAGACAGCAAGCCCGGGCATGACGACCTCCTGAAGTTTCGCATAGCGTGATCACGCCGGCCCCTGGCGGCCTGCGGTTAGGTCAGCACGGCGATACCATTTCAGGTGGAATCGCCGTTGCGCCGCGCGTCCGTATATGCGACGGTCTGTAGCGTTACAAGAAACTTCCAACCGCAAGGTCAGGCACCATGGACGATCGTTTGCCCGAACTGGGCGACCTCGAGCGCGAGGTCATGCAATTGGTTTGGGCCCACGGTCCGGTGACGGCCGAGGTCGTGCGCGAGCGGCTGTCGCGGCGTCTGAAGGAATCGACCGTGCGCACCGTGCTGCGCCGGCTGGAGGAGAAGGGCTATGCGCGGCACACGGTGGACGGACGCACCTACGTCTATCACGCCGCCGAGCCGCGCGCGCGCGTGGCCGCCAAGGCCGTGCAGCGCATCGTCGACTGGTTCTGCAACGGCTCGATCGAGGAGGTCCTCGTCGGCATGGTGGACAACGCGATGCTCGACCAGCAACAACTGCGCACGTTGGCGGACCAGGTGGCCAAGGCGAAGAAGGCGAGGGGAGTGAAGAAAGAATGATCGCAACTCTGGCAGAGGCGGCACTCCGCTCCTTCGTGCTTGGAGGCGTCGTCTGGTTCGGTCTCAACCTGTTTCGTGCGCACAATCCGCACGTCCACATGACGGCCTGGGTCGTCGTGCTCCTGGCATCGCTGGCGATGCCCTTCGTCATGCACTGGCCGACGCTCACCATCGCGCGGTTGCCCATGTCCGTGGCGGTGATGCCGGACGATCTCTGGCCCGCTGACATCTCGATGCTGGAAACGCCGCAGCCGGCCCTGCCGGTCGCGACCGGCACTCCCGTCGTACTGCCGCCGAGGAGCGGTCCGTCGGTCGACTGGTGGCTGGTGGCGACGATTGTCTATGCCGGCGTCGCCGGCCTGCTCTTGCTACGGCTTGCCATCGGCCTCTGCCTGACCTGGCGGCTGGCGCGCGCGGCGAAGCCGATGGGCTGTCCGCAGAGAATCGATGCCGACGTGCGCATCAGCCGCGACGTCGGCGGTCCTGTCACCTTTGGATCGACCATCCTTGTGCCGCCGCAATTCGCCGGCTGGGATGCGAAAAAGCGCCTCGCGGTGCTGGCGCACGAGAGCGCGCATGTCGCCAATCGCGATTTCTACGTCCTGCTGCTCGCCGCGCTCAACCGTGCGGTGTTCTGGTTCAGCCCGTTCGCGTGGTGGCAGCTCGCGCACCTCGCCGAGCTTGCCGAGATCATCAGCGACGCCCAGGCGATCGAAGTCATCGACGACCGGCTGTCCTACGCCGAAATCCTGCTCGATGTCGCAACGAGCGTGAAGCCGCGGCCGGTGGAGCTCGCGATGGCGCGGGCCTCGACCGTGCGCGCCCGTGTCGAGCGCATCATCGCGGCGGCGGCGCTGCCGGCGGCGGTCGGCTGGCTCAAACGGCTGTGGATCGCGGCCGCGATCGCGCCGGCCGTGATCGTGTCGATCGGGATGATCGCCTATCGCACGCAGGATCCGGTGCCTGCTGTCGCCGACCTCGGCGAGGCGCCGGCGCAGCACTACCGTCCCTTCGTCAATTTCTACGCCATGGGCCCCGCCTCGGTATTTGCGATCTTCCGGGAGGGCGATGAGCTGTACGGACAGATCACCGGGCAGCGCAAGCTGCGGCTGACGGTTGCCAGCGACGGCACGGCATCCTACCCGGCTACGTTTGGCGAGATTACGTTCCCGATCGATGCGGAACGCCGATCGTCCGAATTGATGCTGCATTTCAACGGCCGCGACGTGCGCGCTTCCCGCATTGCGGAGATGCCGACATCGGCCTCCGATGCGGCGCCGCTCGATCAATATGTCGGCTGGTACCGGCTCGCGCCGAACCGGGTGCTCACGGTCCAGCGCGATGGCGATGGGCTTCAGGTGCAGGAAACCGTACTGGGCCGATCCGCGCTTCTCGCGGAAGGCGCTGACGCATTCTCCATCCGGGGCGACAATCTCCTGATCTTCCTGCGTGACGGGCAGGCGAAGGTGACGCGCGTGCTGCTCCAGAACACGGTTTCCGGCGCCCGCCTCGCGCCGCGGATCGACGCCGCTGTCGCCAGGGCGATCGAAGCGGACTTCGCGCGCCGGATCGCCGAGGTGCCGGATCGCTTCCGGGAGCAGGTCCCCGCCGCCGGCGGCAAGGAGGTGATCCTGCGCGGGATCGAGGACATGCGCCGCGGTACGCCGAACTACGATCGCATGAGCGCGCCGCTTGCGGCGAAGATCCATCTGCAACTCGACGAGCTGCACGCGACGTTCCTGGCGCTCGGCGCGGTGGAGTCGATCTTCTTCCGCGGCGTCGGTCCTGGCGGCTACGACATCTATGGTGCGAAATTCGAGAACGGCACGGCGGAATTCCGCCTACTGCTCGAGCCCGACGGCAAGGCGGCCGACGTGCTCTTCCGTCCTGACGGCAATGACGAGCTCGGCGGCATCGTCGCCTGTTCGGAAGAGGCAAGTGTGCGCGGCCGCGCCGGTAGGTCGCCGATCAGGATCATGGTCTATAACGAAATGGGCGACGACATTCAGGTCTTCAATCTCGATGCTGATGGCAATCGCAGGACGGAGAGCCCCGTCAGGGCCAACATGTCGTGGGCCCACATGACCACGGTGAACAGTCCGTGGGTCATTGCCGACAAGTCGGGGCGATGCCTGGAGATCCTGCTTCCGGGCCGGCAGACGCGCTTCCACAATGTCGAGGCCTCGACAGTGGGAGCGAAGCCGGGGCGCGCCGCGCGTCGTGCCGTTCCGATCGCCAATGGTGAGGAGATGCTGCGGCGCTACATCGAGGGGGTCGGCAAAGGTGAGCCCGACTACGACCACATGACCACTGAGGTTGCAAATATCACGCGTCAGCAGCTTCCATTCGACCAAGCGATCCTGGCGCGGCTCGGGGCGCTGCGCGCGGTCTCGTTCCGCGGCGTCACCGCGCTCGACAGCGACATCTACATCGCCCAGTTCGCCAACGGCGCGGCGGAATGGCGCATCGGCGTCCGGAACGGCACGATCACGAAGATCGCGCTCGGGCCGAATTACTAGGGGCTGCGCCGCCCGCCCGTCAATCGGGCGGGCGGCTCCCGATTTCTTGACTGTGATGTCTCAATCTCTGCTTGCGAGGCCACAGACCTAATGTTACGATCTGTAGCATTACGGTTCGTAACTTCCGACGGGCGGCTCCTACGCCGCCCGTCCGATAGCCTCCGAGAATTGGGCGTTCGCCATGAGCAATTCTGCAAAGGCCGAAGCTGTGCTGGCCCTTCATCGCTTCGGGATGGGGCCGCGACCTGGATCGATTGCGGCTGTCGGGACTGACCCGCGCGGCGCCCTGATCGCCGAGCTCGACCGACCGCTCGCACTGGCTGCCGCGGCCACCCTTCCGTCCAGCGCCAAGGCCTTCCGCACGGTAGCCGACGCCAATGCGCGGCGAACCGCGCGCGCCAAGCAGGCCCAGCAGCAAGCGAAGAAGCAGCAGATGGCTGCGGTGCCCGCCATGGCGGAAGATCAGACTCAAGCGCAAGCCCAAACGCAAATCCAGGGGCAGGCGCAGGGTCAGAGCGAGGCGAAGGATGCCGCCGAGATGGCGGCGAAGAAGGCGGCCGAAGCCATTCCTGATCCGGGACGGCCGATCTACTTGCAGGAGGCCAAGCTGCGCACCGAGGCCGCGCTTGCCGCCGATATCGGGTTCGCCGAGCGCCTGGTGTGGTTCTGGTCCAACCATTTCTGTGTCTCGGCCAACAAAATCCAGAGCATGTCCGGCGCCTATGAGCGCGAGGTCATTCGCGCCAATGCGTTCGGTCGTTTCGTCGATATGCTCCAGGCGGCCGAGGGCCATCCCGCGATGCTGTTCTATCTCGACAATCTCGAGTCGATGGGTGCGAACTCGACTGCCGGCATCAATCGCAGCCGCGGCCTCAACGAGAACTTCGCGCGCGAGATCGTGGAGCTGCACACGCTGGGCGTACGCACCGGCTACACCCAGGACGACGTCATCAGCTTCGCCAACATCCTGACCGGCTGGACGCTGGTGCCGCCGGGTGCGGATCCCCAGCACGGTGGCGAGTTCACTTTCAATCCGCGGCTGCACGAGCCCGGCGGGCAGACCGTGCTCGGCAAACGCTACGAGCAGGAGGATGTTGAGCAGGGCCGGGCCGTGTTGCGCGACCTTGCCGCGCATCCGGCGACCGCGACCCATGTCGCGACCAAGCTCGCGCGCCATTTCGTCGCCGACGAGCCGCCGCCGGCGCTGGTCGAACAGATGGCGAAGGCCTTCCGTAACACCGAAGGCGATCTCAAGCAGGTCGCGATCGCGATGGTGTCCTCCGACGAAGCTTGGCGCGGGCCGCCGTCAAAACTCAAGCGCCCCGGCGAGTGGGTCGTCGGCATGGTGCGCGCGACCGGCATCACGCAGGTCGATCCGGTACGCTATACCGGGGGCCAGGATCTCCTCGGCGAGGGGTTGTGGCGTCCGTTCGCGCCCAAGGGCTATCCGGACGACGAGGCAAGCTGGATCGACGGCGTCGGACGGCGGCTCGACGTCGCCAACTATTTTGCCGAGCGCGTGACGGGCATCACAGACCCTCAGGCAATCATCGATAACGTCTTCGCGTCCGAGATCTCACCCGAGGTGAAGCAAGCGGTCGGGCGCGCCGAGAGCCGGCAGCAGGCGCTGGCGCTGTTGTTCATGTCGGCGGATTTTCAGAGGAGGTGAGCATGAGCATCATCCACCTGCCCACGCGGCGCGAGCTCCTGGTCGGCTCCGGTGCGCTGTTCGCCTGGAGCCAGATGCCGCGGCTTGCGCGCGCCGAGGGGCGCGATCCGCGCCTGCTCGTCATCATCCTGCGCGGCGCGCTCGACGGGCTTGGTGCGGTCGCACCGGTCGGCGATCCCGACTGGATCTCCCTGCGCGGCGATCGTGCGCTGGTGCTCGACGGCAAGACGCCCGCGCTGCCGCTCGATTCCTTGTTCGCGCTCAATCCGGCGATGCCGAACCTGCATCGGCTTTACAAGAGCAAGCAGGCCTCGATCGTGCATGCGACGGCGACGCCCTATCGCGAGCGCTCGCATTTCGACGGCCAGGACGTGCTGGAAAGCGGCATCGCCAGACCTGGCGCGACCGGTTCGGGATGGCTCAATCGCGCATTGCTCGCACTGGAATCGGGCGGCCGCGTCGACCCGCACGGCAGCCGCGCGCTCGGCATCGGTTCGGTGACGCCGCTCGTGGTGCGTGGCGCGGCACCCGTGATGACATGGGTGCCACAGAAGCTGTTGCCCGCGAGCGCGGATACGCAGAACCGCCTGCTCGATCTCTACCGGCACACCGACCCGAAGCTTGCGAGCGTACTCCAGGCGCGTATGAAGCTCGCCTCGCTCGATGGTACGCCCGCGATGGGCGATCCAATGTCGGACGATCCGACGCTGGCGCCGCCCGGCATCGCGCGCGTGCGCGCCTATTTTGCAGATGCCGCCGGCACTGCCGCGCGTTATCTCGCCAAGCCGGACGGCCCGCGTGTCGGCGCCATGGGCTTCGTCGGCTGGGACACGCACATCGCCGAAGGCGCGGCCTCGGGCCAGCTTTTCAATCTCCTCGGCGCGCTCGACGGCGCGCTGGCCGCAATCGAGAGCAACATGGGCGAGACCTGGCACGAGACCGTGGTCGCCGTCGTCACCGAATTCGGGCGCACCGCGCGCATCAACGGCACGCAGGGGACGGACCACGGCACCGGCACGGTCGCCTTCCTCGCCGGCGGCGCGCTCGCCGCTGGCCGTGTGATTGCAGACTGGCCGGGACTGAAGCCGGCGCAGCTCTTCGAGGATCGCGACCTCAAGCCCACTGTCGACTTGCGCGCCGTGCTGAAGGGCCTGCTCAGGGATCATCTGCGCGTCGAGGAGAATCTGCTCGCCAGCGCCGTCTTCCCCGACAGCGCAGATGTCAGGCCGATGGGAGGTCTCGTCGGCTGACCGCGTAACGTGTCCAACCGGATCAGGTTCGTCATGTGCACACTGACACAACGAGACCTCGACTTTCTGGCCAGCCTGACGACGCGCTGGCAGTGGCTCTACTGGCGCGAGCTCGCACGGATTCTCAAGGAGGACGTGCGGGCCGATAAGCCCCGGCTGGGCGACCGCACGGTGACGTTGCGCATCGTCTCGCGCTGATTTAGGGCCGATCCGGCGCGGATCTGTCCCGATTCAGGACATTAACTGTGGTGGAATCGTCACAGCCAGCGTGAAACGGCTGTCGCCGCAGGCCTGCTTTCCTTCCGCCAAGGTTCTGCCCCCATTGCCGACCGAACTTAAGGTTGTTCGGAGGGGCGTATCATGTCTCGCTTTGCACGTGCCGAAAGTGCCCGGATTTCCCACGCAATCTCATGCCGCCAACCGGCCCGCTTCCTGTTCGTCGCGATCGGGGCCGCCTCGCTCGCCGCATGTGCGCAATCGCCGGCCGGCCGCCAGGCGGCCTCCGGATTTGGCGGGGCCAGCCGTCAGGCCGCGGTCGAGCGGCCTCACAAGGTTGCAGCCCTGCATCCGCGACCGATCAGGCGGGCGCGCGCGCCGGACGGTAGAGGCAACACCGCACAAGCCCGCTCGCACGGCGTTGCCAGCTTCTACTCGGACACGGAGACCGCGAGCGGCGAGAAGTACGACAAGAACGAATTGACCGCAGCGCATCCGACCCTGCCGTTCGGCACGCGCCTGCGCGTCACCGATGTCTCCAGCGGCCGTTCCGTCACCGTCAGGGTCAACGATCGCGGACCCTATGTCCGCGGGCGCGTTGTCGACGTTTCCCATTCCGCCGCCGAGGCGCTCGGCATGGTGGACAAGGGCATCGTCAACGTCAGGCTCGACGTCGTGCATTAAGGCCGGTCGATCGACATCGAAGCGTCGCGCTTAACCGGCTGTTAGCCGCTCTGGCGCACCATGGGTGCCCAAACAAATCGGGGCTCTCGGGGAGGCGGCGCTTGAACACGATCCAGTATCTCGAAGATCAGGCCGCGCGCGCCGAGCGGCTGGCCAAACGGATCACTGATACGCGGACGATCGAACAGCTCCTGACTTTCGCCGGTGAACGCCGCCGCGAGATCGAGGTCATCGCCGGCAGATACCAGCGCGCATAACGCTCCCAAACCATGCTCTGAGTTGCCACACGAAAAACACCGCGGATGCGGCGCTTTTTTGTGCTTGCGGAAGTAAGATCAGGTGTGGCTCTCGACGAAGTCGCTGAGATAGTCGGGCAGCGTCACCCCATCGATATCGCAGCGCGCCCGGATTTCGCCGACGATCTCGGTCGAGATGTCTCTCGTCCAATGTTCGAGCGTGTTGAATGAAATCACGCAGATCGGATCGTGGAAGCAGCCGGCGACGAGTTCGTCGATCGTAGCTTCGATGTCGTTTCGCTCGACGCGGATTTCAGTCGCGTCGTCGAGGCGATCGATTACGACGAACAGGGTCTGATCTGCGCCATAAGGCACGATCGGGGATGATAGACCCGCTTCAGGCATCGCAGGCACTCACGCCGTTTCTGATGACCGATAACGGGAAAATCCGGCAGAGGGTTCCTACAACTTGTCGTGCGCGTGAAGACGAGACCTGCCGCGCGCGGTCAGAGAAATTCCCGCAAGCGCGACAGTTCTGCGATGTGCTCGGGCGACAGGATTGCCGTGACCAGCGGCGGCTGCGGCGTGGCGCGGATCTCATAGAGATGACGCGTCGCGGCGGGCTTGCCCATGAAGGCCGAGATGCACTGGTCGAGCGTGCCCTCGATCACCTGGTAGGAGGTACGATCAGGTCGCCGCTGGTTTCCGAGCGAAGGCCATTTGAGCAGCACGGCGGCTGCACCGAAATCGATCTTGGAAGCCCTGGTAGATGCGTCTCCCATGTTCTTCCCCTTCACGCAAAAAGAACCCCAGCACGCGTACTTGCGTGCCGGGGCCAACACACCCTATCGCTGCATCTCAATGCCACGAGTTACCAACGTGGCTGCCGGAAAATGGTTCCCGGCGGGCCATCGCCGGTTAGCTCGCTGCCGCCGCGATTCTCTGCCCCGGCCTGGCCTCACCATTGCTGGTCTCGTCGCCGCGTCGTACCTCCGGCGGAAGTCCCGCGAAGCGCCGCAACGCCTCGGCCATCTGTACGCGGCCGGGCACGCCGGTGATCACCACATCGACCATCGTGAAGGACGAGTGGAAATGGCCGCGCGCCTTGAGCTGCTCGACCGGAACGCCGGCGGCGGCGAGCGCCTCGGCATAGGCGATGCCCTCGTCACGCAGGGGATCGAACTCGCACGTTACGATGAAGGCCGGCGGCAGGCCTGCGACCTTGCCGCGCAGCGGCGAGGCGCGCGGATCGGTGCGGTCTGCCGGCGAGCAGTAGAGGTCCCAGAACCAGTACATCAGCGACCGCGTCAGGAAATAGCCGGTCGCATTGTCGTTGTAGGACGGCCGGTCGAAGCTGCAATCGGTGACCGGGCACACCAGGAGCTGGCCGGCGATCTCCGGGCCGCCCCGGTCGCGCGCGAGCTGGCAGGTGACGGCGGCGACGTTGCCGCCGGCGCTCCAGCCCGCGACCAGCACGGGATCGGGCGTGCCGCCGAGCTCGGCGGCGTGCTCGGCAATCCAGCGCGTAGCCGCATAACCGTCCTCGGCTGCGGCCGGGAAGCGATGCTCGGGCGCGTGGCGATAGTCGACGCTGACGAAGATCATGCCGGTCCGCCGCACCATGTCGCGGCAGAACGGATCGTCGGATTGCTCGTCGCCGAGTACCCAGCCGCCGCCATGGAAGTAGACCACGATCGGATGCGGCCCGGGCGTCGCCGGCCGATACAGCCGATAGGGCAGCGGGCCGTCGCTGCCGGGCAGGGTGCCGTCGACGATTTCGCCGATCGGCCGGCCCGCAGGCCGGCTCTTGTTGAACTCGCTGACGAAGGCGCGCGCGCCGAGCGCGCCCATCGACTCGATCGGCGGCAGGTTCAACTGCGTGAGCAGGTTCAGCACCAGCCGCACGTCCGGTTGCAGGCGCACGATCTCGCCGTCATTGCACTGTGCGGCGAGGTTCGGGCCGGTGAGGCGGAAGCCGAGCATGCCGCGGCCGATGACCTCGTCGCAGATGCTGCGATAGGGGCCGACGCCGCCGGTATAGGGCATCAGCGCATGTACCTTGCCGGGCACGTTGGCGCCCGTGTACCAGGTGTTGGCGAGCCGGTGCAGCGTCAGCATCGAACAGTCGGCCATATGCCGGCCCCAGCCGGCCTGCGCCGTCTCGGTGGCCTCGATGGTGGAGAAGCCGGCGTCGCGAAGTGCGGCGAGCCGGTCGACCACCCAGTCGACATGCTGCTCGATCGACACCGCCATGTTCGACAGCACCGACGGGCTGCCGGGCCCGGTGATCATGAAGAAGTTCGGGAAGCCCGCGACCGTCAGCCCGAGATAGGTTTGCGGCCCCTGTGCCCAGACGTCGGACAGCGACTTGCCGCTGCGTCCGGTGATCGGATGCACCGCGCGGATCGCGCCGGTCATGGCGTCGAAGCCGGTCGCGAATACGATCACGTCGACGTCGAAGCTGCGCTTGTCGGTGCTGATGGCGTTGGCGCTGATCGCCTTGATCGGCTCCTGGCGCAGATTGACCAGCGTGACGTTCGGCCGGTTGTAGGTCGCGTAGTAATTGGTGTCGAGGCAGGGACGTTTTGCGCCGAAGGGATGATCGTGCGGCGTCAGCGCTGCGGCGGTTTCGGGGTCCTTGACCGCGGCGCGGATCTTCTCGCGGATCAGGTCCGAGACGATGTTGTTGCCGTCAAGGTCGGCGCCCTGATCGGCCCAGAGCTGCGTCAGGATGTAGACGAGATCGCCCTTGCTCCATGCCTCCTCAAAGCGCGCGCGACGCTCTGCATCGCTCAATTGCCAGCTCACGGCCATCTGCTGCGGATAGGGTACGCCCGTCATCGATTGGCGCGCCTGCTCGCGATAGGCGGCACGGTCGCCTTGCAACAGGCTCATGCGGTCGACCGGCGCCGGCCCGTTATGTGCGGGCAGCGCAAAATTCGGCGTGCGCTGGAACACGGTGAGATGCGCGGCCTGTTCGGCGATCAGTGGGATCGACTGGATGCCGGAGGAGCCCGTGCCGATCACCGCAACGCGCTTGCCGGCAAGGTTGACTCCCTCATGCGGCCAGCGCCCGGTGAAATAGATCTCGCCCTGAAAATCCTTGACGCCGTCGATCTCCGGCGGCTTGGGTGCCGAGAGGCAGCCGGTCGCCATGATGTAATAGCGGCAGGCGACGGATGCGCCGTCGTCGGTGGTGAGGTGCCAGCGCTCGGTCGCTTCGTCCCATTTGGCTTCCGTGACCTTGGTCTTGAAGCGGATGTCGCGGCGCAGATCGTAACGGTCGGCGACGAAGCCGAGATAGCGCAGGATCTCGGGCTGGGTCGCGTATTTCTCCGACCAGGTCCAGGCGGTCTCGAGATCGGGATCGAAAGTGTAGCTGTAGTCGATGGTCTGGATGTCGCAGCGCGCGCCGGGATAGCGGTTCCAGTACCAGGTGCCGCCGACATCGCCGGCCTCTTCCAGGGCGACCGTCGAGAAGCCGGCCTTGCGCAGGCGATGCAGGAGATAGAGGCCGGCAAAGCCGGCGCCGACCACGGCGACATCGACCTGCTGGATGGCTCCGCTCGCGGCGTCAGGAGCACGTGCAGCGACCACTGCATCAGGCATAGCATTCCTCCCGTGCGTTTTCTTTTGCCGGCAGGCTATCGCCGCAGGCCCGTCCTGTCATCAGGACAAATTCAATCTTCGGTAGCCGTTTGCGGCGTTACAGTGGCAACGCGAATGTCGTCGCGACACACGCATCGCGGCGCATAACAGCGCCATATGCGTGATTTTCCGGACTAATCAGGCGGATAGCTTCTGTGTATGCTGCGCTTTTCGTTACCCATGCGTATTGATCAGCGCCATGACAGAATTGAGTGAGCGAACCAAAGCCAATATGGACGTCGTCCTGGAGGAGACGTGCCGCCAATTGCCGCATGGCGGCGATCACGACAGTCGCAGATTCATCGCCGAGCACCTGATCAAGGCAGCCCAATCCGGGCACGCAACGCTCGGTGAACTCGGCATCGTCGCCCGGCGCGCACTCGCGGAGCTCACCGGCAAGAGCAACTAGGCACGACATCGCGCCGGGCTTGCCTCGCTGCCCGCCGCGGACGTAACTTCTCGGGGAACCATTCCGCGCATCGAGATCTCCCGAAGATGCGGTCCTTGCTTGCGCTCGCTCTGGCTTCCGCAATCCTGTGCTGCGCCGGCCTCGCCGCGGCTCAGCCGGTCGGCCAGTTTCCGTTTGCCCTGACGCGCGAAGGACAGATGCTTGGCGCCGTGGAAGGCGAGGTGGCCTCCTTCAAGGGACTTGCCTACGCCGCGCCGCCGGTCGGCCCGCTGCGCTGGCGTCCGCCGGAGGCAACGGCGGAAAGCTCGGAGATGCGCACCGCCTACGACTACGCTGCGCCTTGTCTGCAGCCGTCGCTGCCGGGCGCGAGCGAGGATTGCCTCACGCTCAACGTGTTTCGTCCCTTCGGGGTCGACGGCCCGCTGCCGGTGATGGTGTTCATCCATGGCGGCGCGTTCGTCTCAGGCACCGCCAACGATCCGCTGTTCGACGGTGCAAGGCTCGCGCAGGCCGGGCTCATCGTTGTGACCGTGAATTATCGCCTCGGCGCGCTCGGCTGGCTCACTCATCCCGCGCTGTCGGAAGGTGGCTCCGGCAATTTTGGACTGATGGACCAGATCGCGGCGCTGCATTGGGTCCACGACAACATCGCGGCGTTCGGCGGTGATCCAGCCAACGTCACCCTGTTCGGCTCCGGCGCGGGCGCGACATCGATCGCGCTTCTGATGCTGTGCAGAGAGGCGCGCGATCTGTTCCAGAGAGCCATTCTTCAATCAGTGCCGGGCCGTGCGCGCCTGCGCTCACAGCAGGAGGCGGAGACCCTGGGCCGACGGTTCGTTACCGCGCTCGGGCAGGATGGCAGGGAGACCGATCCGCGCGCGATCGAGCCCGGACGCCTGCTTGCCGCCGCAAAACGCCTGCTCGCAAAATCTGCGCACGGCTTTGCGCCGATCGCCGATGGAGTCCTGGCGGCGGAAGATATCGCGGCGGGGTTTGCGGCCGGCCATGAAAGCCGCATTCCCCTGATCATCGGCTCGAACGACGACGAGACGCGTTTCGACAGCGAGCGCGATGTGAAAGATGAGCTTGCATCCTCGGGCACCGGCAGCGACGAGCTGCGCAAGCTCTATCCTGATGTGGCCAAGCCGCCGGACCTCGCGGCGCGCTTCTACACCGACAAGGTCTACTCCGAGCCCGTGAGATTGCTGTCGCGCCTGCATGCCGCGAGTGGCGCGCCGACTTTCCGCTATCGCTTCGCCTACATTCCCAAAGCCCGGCGCGGAAGTTCCGAGGAGGGGCACGGCCGCGAGCTGCAGTTCATCTTCGGCGTGGAAGGCGTACCGGGCGCGGGAATCTTCTCGCGGCAAGACCGCGAGGTCGCGCGTCGCCTGCGCGCCTACTGGATCAACTTCGCCAGATCCGGTGATCCCAACGGCCCGGACCTGCCGCATTGGGATTCGGCCGCGGGTCGCGACCGTCTGCTGCTGATCACGAATGATCGCATCACGAGCGGCGAGGATCCCTGGCAGGAGCGGCTGGACCGGATCACGCGATAGAGATTTGAGAGGAGATTTGAAGTTATGCCGCGAGTTCGACGCGGGGCGCCGGCGTCAGGCGGTCTTCCTCCAGGTAGTCCATCGCGCCGTCTTTCTCGACGGCATAGAACTGCTGACCTTCCTTCGACTTGAAGGCTGCGCGTACCACGCCGCGGCGGCCCTTGTCACTGTTGACGACGTCCCCCAGCGAAAACTTCCTCATCTTCCGTCCTGCTTGTCTTCTGGCCGAGTGCTTCGGCCACGGTACGGATTTTGGGCGGCAAATCGTTAACGACTTGCTAACCATACGGGTTTGCCTATGCTCCCCGCCGGTGGCGCGGCAAACGCACGCGCATGTTGCCAAACAGACGAGCCGACATCCATGATGCGATTTCCGACCTTCTTCCTGTCGCATGGCGGCGGCCCCTGGCCGTTCATGGAGGACAGGCGGGTGCAATATGCGAAGACCGCCGAGGTGTTCGGCCACCTGCCGCAGCTTCTGCCGGCAAGGCCGAAGGCGGTGCTCGTCATCACCGGCCATTGGGAGGCCGATGCGTTCACCGTGTCGACGTCCGCGCATCCACCGATGGTATATGACTATTACGGTTTCCCCGAGCACACCTATCATCTGAAATATCCGGCGCCTGGCCAGCCCGAGCTCGCTGCCGAGGTGAAGGCGTTGCTCGCGCGCGCCGGCCTCGATTGCCGCGAAGATGCCAATCAGGGTTTTGATCACGGCACCTTCGTGCCGCTCGGCTTAATGTATCCGAACGCCGATATGCCGATCGTGCTGTTGTCGCTGAAATCCGGCTATGACGCGGCTGAACATGTCAGGGTCGGGCAGGCGATCGCGTCGCTGCGCGACGCAGGCATTCTGATCATCGGCAGCGGGCTCACCTATCACAACATGCGCGGCTTCGGGCGGCCGGAGTCGAAACCGGTCTCGTACGAGTTCGAAGCCTATCTGAATGATGCGATCAGCCAACCCGATGCGGCGCGCCGCAACGCCATGCTGGTCGATTGGCAGAACGCACCGAGTGCGCGGCTTGCCCATCCCCGCGAGGATCATTTGCTGCCGCTGATGGTGGCGGCCGGTGCCGCCGGCAGCGACGTCGGCCAGCGTCTGCTCCTCGACGAGGTCGCAAGCGTCGCGATGGCGTCGTACGTGTTCGGATGATCTTCGCCCTCTCCCGCTTGCGGGGAAGGCTATCGCATGTGGTCCTAAAATCCTCGGCCTCATGGTTCGCCTGGCGATGCAAAGCATGGTCCGGAGACGCGCCGGCGCTCCTCACCATGAGGGTCTAAGATTCCGCCGCGAATCGCGACCTCGTCCTGAGGAGCCCGCTATGGCGGACGTCTCGAAGGATGGGCAACGAGGAGGCCGCACTAACCGTATTTCAGCTTCATGAACAATATGCCGCCGGCGAGCAGCATGGTGATGGCATTCGCGGCGACCAGCGGGGCGTCGCCGCTGAGGAGGCCGTAGACGAGCCAAAGCGCCAAGCCCAGCACCATCACCAGGAACATGCCGAGTGAGATGTCCCGGGCCGAGCGGGTCTTCCAAACTTTGATGAATTGCGGCGCATAGGCGACGGTGGTGCAGGTTGCGGCGGCAAAGCCAAGCAGCTTGATGGCGAGCGGTTCCATGCCGGCTCTATAGCACGGATTCGACGGTGGTGATGCGTCAGTTTGAAATGCATCACGGATGTCGCTTGGCGATGAGATCGCGGTAGAGCGCGGCATAGTCGCCCGCCCGGTTGCGCCATGAGACGTCGGTGGAAAGGCCGCTCAGTTGCAGCCGTCGCCACGTCAGCTTGTCATGGAAGGCGATATTGGCCTTGCGCAGCGCGCGTGCGAGGGCGTCCGCTGTCACGGGTGCGAATTTGAAGCCGGTGGCATCGTGGCCGGATGCGTCGGCCTCGCCGATATCGACGATGGTATCCTCAAGACCGCCGACACGGGAGACGATGGGCACGGCGCCATAGCGCAACGCGCAGAGCTGGGTCAGGCCGCATGGCTCGAACCGTGACGGCACGATGAGCGCGTCCGAACCGGCCTGGATCAGATGCGCCAGGATCTCGTCATAGCCGATCACGACCGCGATCCGTCCCGGATTCGCGCGCGCGGCGGCCTGATAGCGATCCTGGAGGTCGCGGTCGCCGCTGCCGAGCAACGCAAGCTGCATGCCTTCGCCGAGGATGGTCGGGATCGCCTCGAGCAGAAGATCGAGACCCTTCTGCCATGACAGCCGGCTGATGACGCCGAGCAACGGCGTCTCCGCAGCGGAATCCAGATTGAACTGCTGCTGCAGCGCGGCCTTGTTCGCGGCCCGAAATGCCAGCTCCTGCGCGCTGAAGCGATAGGCGATGTGCGGATCAGTCTCAGGATTCCAGACCGAGGTGTCGATGCCGTTGAGAACGCCGCTCAGCACGCTTGCGCGTTCGCGCAAGAGACCGCCGAGCCCCATGCCGCCCTCGTCGCTCTGGATCTCATGCGCATAGGTCGGCGACACCGTGGTGATGCGATCGGCGAATTGCAGGCCGGCTTTCAGGAAGCTGATGCCGCCGAAATATTCAACGGCGTGAACGTTGAACGACGCCCAGGGCAGGCCGATGGCGCCGATCAGCTCGCGGTCGAACTTGCCCTGATAGGCCATGTTGTGAATGGTCATCACGGTGCCGGGCCGCGGCCGGTTGTCATAGTGCAGATAGGCGGGTGCGAGCCCGGCTTGCCAGTCGTGGGCGTGCACCACGTCGGGCACGAAGGCCGGGACGAGACCGTGGCCGATGTCGGCGGCGATGCGCGACAGCGCCGCGAAGCGCACGCCGTTGTCCGGCCAGTCGACGCCCTCGGCCGTGACGTAAGGGTTACCGGGCCGCTCGTAGAGATGCGGCACATCGAGCACGAACAGATCGAGCCCGTCGCGGGAGGCTGCAAGCAGGCGGCCCGGTCCGCCGAAATAGTCCGGCCAGCGCCGGATTTCCTCCGCGCCCGTGAGCATCCGCATCACGTCGGGATAGCCCGGCATCAGCGTGCGCATCTCGACGCCATGCGACTTCAGCGCGACCGGCAGTGCGCCGGCGACATCCGCGAGGCCGCCGGTCTTGACGATGGGGTAGACTTCAGAGGCGACCGCGAGAACGCGAACAGGCGTCATGTATTGAGCCTGTCGATCATCGGCTGGGTGATGAGCGAGATGCCCTGCTCGGTGGTGCGGAAGCGCTTGGCGTCGAACTCCGAATCCTCGCCGACGACGAGCCCCTCGGGGATCTCGACGCCGCGGTCGATCACGACGTTCTTCAGCCGTGCGCCACGGCCAACATTCACGTAAGGCATGATAACGGCGTTCTCGACATTGGCGTAGGAATTGACGCGCACACCGGTGAACAGCAGCGAGCGGCGCAGCGACGCGCCTGAGATGATGCAACCGCCCGAGACCAGCGAGCTCACGGCCTGGCCGCGCCGGCTCTCCTCGTCGTGGACGAATTTGGCGGGCGGGGTGATCTCGGCATAGGACCAGATCGGCCAGGCGCGGTCGAACAGGTCGAGCTCCGGCACCACGTCGGTGAGGTCAATATTGGCGGCCCAATAGGCATCGACCGTACCGGCATCGCGCCAGTAGGCCCGACCGTTGCCGGAGCGGACGCAGGAGGTTGAGAACTGATGCGCGATCGCGCGGCCGTTCTTGACGATGTAGGGAATGATGTCCTTGCCGAAATCGTGGTTCGAGTTCGGATCCTCGGCGTCGCGCTTGAGCTCGTCGAACAGGAATTTTGCGTTGAAGACGTAGATGCCCATGCTGGCGAGCGAGACGTCCGGCTTGCCCGGCATCGGTGGCGGATCGGCGGGCTTCTCGAGGAACGACTTGATCCAGCCGTTCTCGTCGACATGCATGATGCCGAAGCCGGAAGATTCCGCGCGCGGCATTTCGAGGCAGCCGACCGTGACGTCGGCGCCGCTCTCGACGTGCTGGCGCAGCATCACCTCGTAATCCATCTTGTAGATGTGATCGCCGGCCAGCACCACGATGAAGCGGGCGTTGTGCGACTCGATGATGTCGATGTTCTGGTAGACCGCGTCGGCCGTGCCGACATACCACATGGTCTCCGAGACGCGCTGGCTTGCGGGGAGGATGTCAAAACTCTCGTTGCGCTCGGGGCGGAAGAAGTTCCAGCCCATCTGCAAATGCCGGATCAGGCTGTGCGCCTTGTACTGGGTCGCGACCGCGATGCGGCGGATGCCGGAGTTCACTGCGTTCGACAGGGTGAAATCGATGATGCGCGACTTGCCGCCGAAATAGACCGCGGGCTTGGCGCGCCGGTCGGTCAACTCTAGCAGCCGGCTTCCCCGTCCGCCGGCCAGGACGAATGCCAGCGCCTGACGGGCGAGCGGCTCATTTCCCACGGCATTCATGTCATCCTCCCACTGACGTCTGGCGCGGGCCGAGGCCTTTTGTCGCGAGGAGCCTGTCGGCCCGGCGCCATTGGAACCGATAGTAGCGGTACGAATAGTAAATCGGAAAGGTAGTCGTTGGTTGCGACCGCGCGGGAAGCTTAATGCTTTGGCCTCTTGCTGCGGGCCCCCTGTTGCAGCCGTGTCATGTCCGCGCGCGGAAACAGAGGTGTTGATCGAGGCTCGGAAAGGCGCGACGTCTGCGGCGAGGCCTGATCACGATTCAGGCAAGTGTGGGTGTCTTGTGCGCTGCACGCGAAATCGAGGCTTTGACTCAGCGCAAAGATGCCCGATCATCGCGGGTCATCCTTTTCCAAGCGAAACGTCAAACAGGGAGTTAAGACGATGAGTATCTGGAAAACGGCAATTGCCGGCTCTCTGGCGGTCACGGTGATCGCCGGTCAGTTGGAGCAGGCATCGGCGGCGCCGATGCCGACCAATGTCGCAGCCATGAAGGCCGTGGCCGGCAATGACACCACGCAGGTGTATTGGCGCGGCGGCTGGGGATGGGGCCTCGGCGGCCTCGCGGCCGGCGCCATCATCGGCGGCGCCATCGCCGCCAGCACCGCGCCTTACGGCTATTATGGCGGTCCGTATTACGGCGGTTACGGGTATCCGGGCCCGTATTATGGCTACGCTCCGGCCTACTATGGCTACGCGCCGGCCTATGGCGGCTATTACGGCTACCGCCGCTACTACAGCTATCGCCCCTACCGTCCATATTACTACGGCTACGCCCGGCCCTGGCGCGCCTATCCTCGTCCCTATTACCGCGCCTATTGGTGATCGAACCGCGCCGGCAAGGCACCCGGGTCAAATAGGGTGCCCGCCTTGCGGAGCGCTCCGGTGTCCGCGTTAGTCGCGGACCGCTGAAAGCAGGTGGCCCGATCGGAAGGCGCGCGCCGGAATCCGTGATCGGACGCGGTGAAGCGGGCATGCGCGCCCATGAAAATCCCGATGCAGATTGCGGCAATGATCGCAATATCGATGCACCATTCCACGGGTCCGGAGCTCATGGCAGCGCGATCGCGGTTGAGAGGTCGGCTTCGGACAGACCGGGGCCAACTGACGCAAAATAGATCGCAATCAGGAAAATACGGCTGAGGATGGCGACGCCCACCATGACCTTGATGTCGTAATGGCGAATAACGAATGCGAAAGGCGGAATCGCCTGGCGTTTTAAAATGCTCATGGCCCACTCCTTGCCAAAAATCCGGGCATCGACCGCCCGCCGACTGAAATGACAGCTTGATGAAAGGCCGTTCGGCGCCTTGCCGGCGTCCCTCAAAATGACCACACGCGATGCTAGTGCCAGCGCGGGGAGCAGGTCTTTAGCGCGTCCTTACATTTGGCTGAGCTTTCCCTTAAGATTGGGGACCATCCGGAGGTCGGAGCGATGCGTACGGACGCGCTTGCCTTTGGTGAATTTCGGCTCGATCGGGCGAACGCGCTATTGTGGCGAGGACGGGAGCGGATCGCGCTGGCGCCGAAGCCGTTCGAGGTTCTTTGCTGTCTGGTCGGCCGCCCCGGCGAGCTCGTCACCAAGGAAGAGCTGCTCGATTCGGTCTGGTCCGACCTGCACGTCAGCGAGTCGAGCCTTGCCGTCGCCATGAACGCGCTGCGCTCGGCGCTCGGCGATGACAGGCAGTCTCCCAACTACATCGAGACGGTCACGCGACGCGGCTATCGCTTCATTGCAGCGGTCACGACCGCCGAGCGGGTTGCAGTCGAACAGGTGGTCGAGGAAGGGGCTTCCGCCGCCGAGCAGATCGTCGATCGACGCCGGCAATGGCGAGTAGGGCGTGCTGCCGCGCTCGAGACGCTGGACAAGGCGTTGCAACTCGCGCGGACCGGGCAGCGTCAGGTCGTCTTCATCACCGGCGAGGCGGGAATCGGCAAAACGACACTCGTTCAAATGACGCTCGACAGGATCGAGCGGCAGGGACTTGGCGTGCTGCATTGTAACTGCAACGAGCTGTTTGGCACCCACGAGGCGTTTCTGCCGCTCATCGAAGCGCTGAACGAGCGCTGCCGCGGCACTGAAGGTGCGTCGTTGCTTGCGTCCATACGCGACCACGCGCCGACCTGGCTCGCGCAGATGCCCGGATTCCTCGGCGAAGCAGATCGCGCCGCCTTCCAGCACGAAGTCTTTGGCGCAACGCGCGAGCGCATGCTGCGCGAATTCGCCGATCTCATGGAAAGCCTCGCCGCCGTGCGCCCATGGGTGATCATTCTCGAAGACCTGCATTGGAGCGATTTCGCAACCGTCGACGTGCTTTCGCGGCTCGCGCGCCGGGATCGGAAGGCGGCGATCCTTGTCCTGGCGACCTATCGGCCCATGGAAGTCGCGGTCGGCGGGCATCCCGTCCGTGCCGTTCACCAGGACTTGCGGATTCACGGGCACGCCGCCGAGCTCGCGCTCGATCGGCTGACCGGCGTCGACGTCGAGCGCTATCTTGCCTTGCGCTTCAACTCTACCGATTTTGCCAGGGACCTTGTCGAGCGCATTTTCGCGCGGACCGGCGGACAGCCGTTGTTCGTAACGTCGCTCGTCGATCATCTCGTGGCGCAAGGTGCGCTCGTCGAGGACGACGCAGGATGGCGGCTGGTCCGCGAAGAGGCCGCCTTGCACGACAGCATGCCGCGTGATCTGGAAGGCATGATCACGCAGCAGATCGATCACCTCACGGCGGAGGAGCGCAGTCTGCTCGAGGTCGCAAGCGCGGCGGGTGCGGAGTTTTCAGCGCTCCAGGTTTCCGGCGTGCTGGACCGCCCCGTGCTGGAGGTCGAGCAAATGTGCGAGGACCTCGCGCGGGCCGGCCGCATCATCGTCGTCGATGGCATCACCGAATGGCCGAACGGAGAGGTCTCCGGGCGTTATGCCTTCCAGCACGCGCTTTACCAGGAGACGCTGTATCAGCGGCTTGCGCCCGCGCGCCGCACCAAAACCCATGCGAGCCTCGGGGCAGGCCTCGAACGGGGATATGGGCCGCAGGCGCGGGAGATCGCTGCCGTGCTCGCGCGCCACTTCGAATTGGGCCGCGATTTCCCCAAGGCGATGCAGTATCTGGGAATGGCTGCCGAGGGCTCGGCGCGGCGGTTCAGCACGCGCGAGGCCGCGAACTATTTGTCTCGGGCCTTGGAGCTGGTGCCGCATCTGCCGCCCGAATTTCAGGTGGCGACGCGTCTGAAGCTGCTGCTCCAGCGAGCGTGGGCCTGGCGCGCCGGTGGCGATTTCCTGAATTCGCTCCAGGACCTCGGCGCGGTGGTCGCACACGCGGCGGAGAACGGACTCGTGCGTGAAGAGGTGAACGCGCTGGTCGATCTCAGCAGGTTCTGTCTTTACGTCGACCGGCGCCAGAGCCTACCGTTCGCCGAACAGGCCCTGGCGAAGAGCCGTGCGATTGACGACGCCGCGTTCGGCGCGCTGGTCCAGGGCAACTTCGCCAATTTGAAGCTGATGCTGCGCGGCTGGGACCGCGAGAATGCGGAGCTTTCCGAGCGCGCATCAAGGCTGATCACGGACTCGCAGGATCTGAGCATGCGGCTCCGGCGCTGCTCGATGGAGATGGTGCTGGAGTTCCTGCGATCGAACTACCCGGCCTGCTGCGAAGCGACGACCAGGGGGAAGGAGCTCGCGCGGCTGCTCGGCGACGTCTACCTGTTCGCGCTCTATGAATCCGTCGAGGCCTTTGCGCAGATCTATCTCGGCGAATGGGGGCGGATGCAAAGGAGCGTCGCCGCTACATTGACCATCTCGGAGCGGAATGCAAATCCGCAGGCCATCGCACTATGTCAGCTCACGATCGGGTGGCTGCATTCCGAGGCCGAGGAATATGGCAGCGCGGCGCGACGCGGGGAGGAGGCGCTCGGCCCGATGATCGAGGCAAATCCGTTCACCTTCTTCGTCGGCAGGAACCTGCTCGCGCGCGCCCACGTCAGGATGCGCAACTTAGCCGTGGCGCGGCAGCATCTCGATGCCCTGGAGCGGCGAATGGAGGTAGACCACGTTCCGATGGAATCGCTGGTCATTCCTCAGTATCTCTTGACCTGCTGCGACTACTGGATCGCGATCGGCGATCTGGATCGCGCCCAGAGTTGGGCCAGCCAGCTTCATGCGGTGACGAGCGCTGCGCCCGACCGGCCGTTTCTCGTGCTGTCTCACGACGCGATGGCGAGAATTGCGCTGCTGAAGCACGACACGCAGACGGCCAGAGACCATCTGTCGGCGGCGATTTCGATCGTCCGTCGTGGCAGGCTGCCGAACGCTGCGTGGCGCGCCTACCGCACGTCCGCGGTGCTCTATGAGAGCCTCGGGCACGCGCAAAAGGCAGCCAAGTGGCAAGACCGCGCCGGCCGGGTGATCGCGTCGCTGGCCCAGTCGCTCGATCCGGGAGATCCGTTGCTGTCGGCGGCGCTTTTCGACGCCAGCCGGGACGTCGGGACCAAAACCACGGGACGGACGTGATCGGGCTCAATCCGGCAAGTCCGCGATCTGTTGCGGCTCTCCGGGCGGCTGCTTGGCGATGCCTTGGTTGTGCTGCTGTCGAAGCGCGCGGGACATGCGGTAGGCATCCCTGCGCACCCGCATGATCGACCCGAGCGGCCGATGCGCCGCCAAGCATCGCCACGGATCGAACGACAGCACCTCATCGGCATAGAGGCGACGCGCGGGACTGTCGGCGGCCTGGCGTGGGAGAGCGATCTTGCCGAGGGCTTGCGGCGGCGAGACGTCCTCCGGCCAATCGATCGAGGCGTCCTCGATCGGCGTTCGCTTCAGGTCGGTGCAGAGCTGTGCACGCAGTTCATACTCGGCCGAATTGTCGCTGAAGAAGGAAACGACGGATTTGAGCACGACATCGTCGCCATCGTGGCAGGGTTGACCGGTGAGCTTGCGAAGCGATTCCGACATCGGTACGACGCGGAGCCTTGCGACATGGTCGCCGAAGCGCAGCGCACCTTCGGTGTGAAAGGTTTCTCCGAGGATGTTGTTGCCGGGATCGCCGAGTGCCCTTAAGAGCATCGGGATGTGAATGCCCGTTTTGTCCGCCAAGGCGACCGCGATACGCGAGAAGAATCCGCCCGCTCTGAACAGGAAATCCGGAAGGATCAGGCTGCGCTCGAAATTGCGCTGTGCGCCGTCGAGATAGGCCTTGGTATCCGCGAAATAGCTGGTGTGATTGACGAGCAGGATATCCTGGTTCGTCGAGTGATCGTCATCGAGCGCCCGCGGGCCGCTCACGCCCAGGACCTTGATGGCGAACCCTCTCGGTGAACGAACGCGATCGCTCTTGTTGAATGCGGTGGAGAGGCGGACGATGATCGGATAGGTGCCTGCCTTTTCGAACAGGCCCTGGCGCAGATGATCCGGCAAATCGTCGTAGACGATGAGCTCGCCCCGGAGAAAGCCGACGCCTTTAGCGTGCTGCTGCCGGGTCCGGTGTCCGTCTTTGCTGCTGGTGAAGTCGCTGGTCCGCTTGATCGAGGCAACGATCGCAGCGACGGCTTCCGCTTCGTCCGGCCGGACTTGTTCGACGGACGGATCATAACGCAGATACTGAGCGGCTGACATGGCGCTGATCTCCAGCCCGAAGGTCGCCTTCCCATTGCGCACGCTTGCGGCCGCTGGGCAGGTTCCATTGTAAGCCCGTAAGCGCAACATGGGCAACCGGAGAGCCAGTCCCGGTGGTCCGGCCGCGCCGTGAGCGAGGCATCGCGTTACCGGCGAAATCTCAGCCTGTAGGCTAGTGCGACGGCGCGCCCAAAGTCCTTATGTGTCCCTTATGTTGTCCTGATCTTTTTCTTAAGGCTGCTGGTCGCACATGCTGAGCCGGCTAGAGCGAGACCACACGATTAGGCTCATACAGGCCAGATGGGCGAGCACGATCGCGGCGAGATGAAGCGGGCCGGCCTTGAGAGAAAGCCCGCGCATCTCGCCACGCCCGTTCAGTGGGCCTCCGGCTTTGCAGCGCATCGCTGAAGAAGCGTTGCGCTGCGTCCGGGGCACGATACCTCACAGCTTCATCAAGCATCCGTGAGGCGAGAAGGACGTTTCTCATCCGGCTGCCATCGTCGAAACGATCCTCCTGCATTCTCCTGTTCCAGCAACAGCCACATTGCTATTTGCATCATCACACTTGCAGCGCACTACGCCCCGTCAAAAATCAGGAAGACGAGCAAATCGGGAGACCGGCCATGGGCCTGCAAGAAACAAAAATCGAATCGCTTCCCTTCGTCACCGCCGAACTCAACTACCTCGCGCCGACAACGGCCAAGCCTCGCACCTACGCCTTCGATCCGCCGCCGGGTGAGCCGAAGAGCACGGCGCTGCCCGAGCCGCATCAGGTCCCGATCTTCGATGCACGCCTGATCGCCGAGCACTTCTCGCTCGACCGCGAGGGTTTTGCGCTGGTCCGCCATCCGACGCGGGTCAAGGATTTCTACAACGATGAAGAGGTGAGGGCAGTCTACTATCCCGTCGTCGAGGCCTTCCTGCGTGCGACGCTGAAGGCCGACCGCGTCGTCATCTTCGATCACACCGTGCGCAAGCGCGTCGATGGCGCTGCCGACATTCGCGGCGCCGGGCCGCGCCAGCCCGCAACGCGCGTTCACGTCGACCAGACTATTACCTCCGGCGCCAACCGCGTGCGCGAGCATCTGCCTGACGAAGCCGAGGAGCTGCTCAAGGGGCGTGTGCAGGTGATCAATCTGTGGCGACCGATCCGCGGCCCCTTGCGCGATTCACCGCTCGCGATGGCCGACGGCACGACGGTGGCTCCCGACGATCTCGTCGCGTCTGATCTGATCTATCCCAACCGCAGCGGCGAGACCTATTCGGTGAAATACAATCCGAACCACCGCTGGTTCTATTTCCCCGAGATGACGCCGGACGAGGCGTTGTTGCTGAAGTGCTACGACTCCGCAACCGACGGCCGCACCCGCTTCGGGCCGCACACCGCCTTCGTCGACCCGACCACGCCGGCCGACGCACCGCCGCGCGAGAGCATCGAGTTGCGCACACTTGTCTTTCACAATCGGTAACAATGTTTGACGACGCTGCCGGGCTCAGCCCGGCAGTGTTTTGGGAACTCAGGGAACAAGTCGACGTTTGCAGCACCGGGCAGGGCTAACCGGGAGCGGTGTCGTGCGAGCGCTGACGACGCTATTCTTTTGTCTTGCCTTTAGTCTTTCCAGTCTTTCTCTGGCTCATGCCGAAAGCGGACTTGCTTCATACTACGGATACGGAAGATCCGCCAGAAGCGGCGGAATGACCTGCGCGCACCGGACGCGTCCCTTTGGCAGCGTGCTCACAGTGTCCTATGGTGGACGTTCGATCCAGTGCCGCGTCAATGATCGCGGCCCCTTCATCCGCGGCCGCATCGTCGATCTCTCCGTCCCCGCCGCCCGCGCGCTCGGCATGATGAGCGCCGGCGTGGTGCGGGTCTCGGTGGACTAAGCTTCCATACTGCCGCGAACGACGCTGGTGCTCCTCACCCTGAGGAGCCGCGCTCTTGCGCGGCGTCTCGAAGGGCGAGGCCGAGAGCCGGGCCCTTCGAGACGCGCGTTCCGCGCTCCCAGCGACAACGGCTTCGCCGTGGTGCAGGGATGAGGGGCGGCCGCACGGGCTTTGGCAAAATCGCGATCGCACCCCGCCCGAATTCGCTATAGTGCTTCCTCAACGACAAGCGGGGGCAATTCGCGATGACAAAGATCAGGGTGGGAATGGTGGGCTGCGGCTTCGTGTCAGAGCTGCACATGTATGCGTTTCGCCGCGTTTACGGCGTTGACGTCGAGGTCGCGGCGGTCGCCGCGCGCGGCGAACGTGTCGTCGAATTTGCCCGGAGCCATCACATCCCGCGCTTCTATCGCAGCTTTGCCGACCTGATCGCGGACCGCGAGCTCGACGTCGTCGACATCTGCACGCCGCCCAATCTCCACGCCGAAATGATCGTAGCCGCCATGCAGGCCGGCAAGCACGTCATCTGCGAAAAGCCGTTCGCCGGCTATTTCGGCCGTGAAGGCGACACGCAGCCGATCGGCAGGCACGTGCCGAAGGCACTGATGTATGAGCGTGTGCTGGAAGAGATGGACGCGACGCGCGTTGCGATCGAGCGCACCGGGAAGCTCTTCATGTATGCCGAGGACTGGATCTACGCGCCCGCGGTGACCAAGATCGCAGAGATCATCACGGCGACCAGGGACAAGATCCTGTTCATGAAGGGCGAAGAGAGCCATTCCGGCTCGCACGCCGTCCACGCCGCGCAGTGGGCGATGACGGGCGGCGGCTCGCTGATCCGCATGGGCTGCCATCCACTCTCGGCCGCGCTTTATCTCAAACAGGTCGAGGCCAAGGCGCGCGGCGAGACCATTCGCGTCGCCAGTGTCACCGGCGATGTCGGCAACGTCACAGCTAGCCTCAGACCCGAGGAGCGCACCTACATCAAGGCCAACCCCGTCGACGTCGAGGACTGGGGCACGCTGACCGCGACCTTCTCCGACGGCACCAAGGCCACCGTGTTCTCCGGCGACATGATCATGGGCGGCGTGCGCAACCTGATCGAGACCTATACCTCCGGCGGTTCACTGTTCGCCAACATCACGCCGAACACGCATCTGATGAGCTATCAGACGAGCGAGGAGAAGCTCGCGAGCGTCTACATCACCGAAAAAGTCGACCGCAAGACCGGCTGGCAATATGTCTGCCTCGAGGAGGAGTGGACGCGCGGCTATCTGCAGGAGATCCAGGATTTCATGGAGTGCGCCGCGACGGGACGGCAGCCGCTCTCGGACCTGGCGCTGGCGTATGAGACGATCAAGGTCAACTACGCGGGCTATTGGGCGGCGGAGGAGGGACGGCGGGTGGTGTTGTAGCGCTGTCAGGTTAGCCGCGCGTTCGCAGCAAATCCTTCGAGAAGGTGGCGCGAAGCGCCGGATGAGGGGTTCTCTCCACGAATTTCAAATGTCGAGAGCTTCACCCGCGGAGAGAACCCCTCACACGGCTCGCCGCTCACCTGGCGAGCCACTCTCTCCCACAACAAGGGGAGAGGGTGCGGCGTCGCCGTGGCGGGTGGTGTTGCACGTCATCGCAAGTGCATTGATTGGCCACGTTCGCAGGGCGCCGTGGCCTTGCCGTCGCCTACCAAGCCCCGACAGCTATTAAAACAAAAATGGTCAGGCACGAGACGCAAGCGATCGATGCAGTATAGAATTCGGGCGTATTCAATGTTGTCTCCCGAGCTGTTGCCGCGTTCTTGATTGCTGCTGCGGCGAGGAGAGCCCCCCGTTTCGTGGCGCGATTCAATTCGGCACGTCGTGGCGGATTTCGCCCTGCGTGTCCGTCCGGCCATCGCTACTCCGATCAACAGGGGCGCAATCCGCTTGCAAGACTTCAGGACTCTTAGCCCTGATCAGAAGCTGTCTCCGCATTTCAGAGAGACGGGCGCGGCAATATTCGCGATAGAGCAGTTCGAATATGGCGGGCATGGTCACCCCCATCGTTGACTGTCACTATTTTAGAAATTCCCGAGCCCCGCTTGGATGGCTCACCAATGCGAGCCTCTTGGCCGACTGCGCCAGTCCCAAAGCTCATACGCGAATGGTTGACTGGCTTGTATGCGCAGAAGGAGCAGGGCCAATTACCTAAACCCTACTGTAGCAGGCTCGTGTTTCAGCAAAACTTCGTCGGACAACCTGAGAGCGCGGCCCCGCGGCGAAAAATCCAACTACAGCGCGAAATGACTTACCGCTGGATGCAAGCACGGTCGGCTGCAACGCCGCCAGCGTTGTAGATCGTTGCGGTGCTGATTGGTTAGCCGCGTGCACGCAGCCAATCCTTCTCCCCTTGTGGGAGAAGGTGGCGCGAAGCGCCGGATGAGGGGTCTCTCTCCGCGAATTCAAACGTCCGCTCGTGGAGAGAGACCCATCACCCGGCTCGCCGCTAGTGCGGCGAGCCACCCTCTCCCACAAGGGGAGAGGGTGCACCGCCCGTTCGTCCGAAATCCTAAGCCCCGTAAGTCGAGCCCTTCGGCAGCGGGAACACCGGGTCCTGCGTCCGGATATTCGTTGGCCACACCACCGAGATGTGCTCGCCGGCGTTCTGCATTACGACTGGCGTCGAGCGCTCGTTCTGGCCGGACAGCGGGGTGCCTGGCGGGAAGAACTTGACACCGTAGCCCTGGATGGTGCCGCCGGCGGGGATGTCGACGTCGAGCGCGGCCTTGCGCACCGCCTCGGGCTCGAAGCTGCCGTATTTTTCCTTGGCGACCGGCAGCACGTTGTTGAGCAGCACCCAGGTCTGGTTGAAGCCCATCGAGCAGTGCGGCGGCACGTCGGTGGCGCCGGTCTTGGCCTGGTAGCGCGTGACCATGGTCTTGATCAGATCGCCCATGCCCGGCGCGAGCTTCGCCGGATCGAGCAGTTGCGCGGGCACCGGATCGATGTTGCAGAAATTGTCGATGTCGGTGCCGAAGGTGGCGCGCAGCTTGTCGAGCTGGCTGTAGCCGGCGCCGGCGCCGAACAGCATCTTGAAGCGCAACCCGCTCTCGCGCGCCTGGCGCAGGAACAGGGTGATGTCGGGGTTATATCCGGCGTGCGAGATCACGTCGGCTTTGGCGCGCTTGATCTTGGTCACGAGCACCGAGAGATCGGGCGCGGACGCCGAATAGCCCTCGCGCAGCACCACCTGGATGCCGGCCTGCTTGGCATAGGCCTCGTCGGCTGCGGCGACGCCGACGCCATAAGGGCCGTCCTCATGGATAAGCGCGACCTTGACGTCCTTGGGATCCATGCCGAGCTTCGCCTTCGCATGCTCGCTGATGAAGCTCGCAAAGGCCTGGCCATATTGATCGGAGTGGATCTGCGCGCGAAACACGTATTGCAGATTCTTGTCCTTGAACACGGCGGTCGAAACGGCCGTCGTGATCCAGAGGATCTTCTTCTGCTGCTCGACCCTGGCTGCGAGCGGCACTGCATGCGAGCTCGCATAGACGCCGTTGAGAATGTCGATCTTCTCCTGGTTGATCAGACGTTCGGCCTCGTTGATCGCGACGTCGGGCTTGCTCTGGGAGTCGGCGGCCACCGGCGAGACCTTGTATTTGCCGCCGATGCCGCCCTTCTCGTTGACGAGATCGATGGCGATTTGCGCGCCGACCGAGGAGGCGACGGAGCCGCCGGCGGCAAACGGGCCGGTCAGGTCATAGATCAGGCCGATGCGCAATGTCTCGGCTTGTGCCCGGGCGCGCGTCCAATCGAGGCTGAGTGCGGCGGCGGCAGCCGCCGAGGTCTTCAGCAGCGTCCTGCGTGAAGTCGGCATCCTATCCTCCCTCTGAACCGTCGTATGATTGGTTTTGTTATTTTTTTCGAAGTATTCAGAGCGGCAGATGGAAAGTCAACATCGCCCAAGGTCGATATGTCCCGGCCGCGCCGCAGCACGCAATTGCGAAGGGCAAAGAAAAGCCCACCGCTCCACTGGGAGCGATGGGCTTTGATGTCGGCCGGCGCGGATTACTGCGACAGCTTCACGAAGTTCGGAAACCTGAGCTTTCCTTCCGCGATCTTCTCGGGCCAGACCGTGATCTGCTTGCCGTCCTGCCACTGGAAGACGAGGCCGGTTACTGCGCCGGGGCCGGACTTGATGCCATGGGTGAACTCGTCGTTCTTGCCATAGAACTGGATGCGGCCGATCGTGCCCTCGTAGTCGGTCTTCTCCATCTCGGCGACCATCTTGTCGGGATCGGTCGAGCCCGCGCGCTTGATCGCTTCGGTGATGATGTAGACCTCGTCATAGGCGGTATAGCCGGTATAGGCCGGCGGCGTGCCGAACTTGGCCTTGAATGCGGCCGCGAACGGCTTCGTCTTGGAGGTCACCGCGACGTCGGGCGTTGCAACCGCCAGTGACGGCACGCCGTCGGCGGCACCGTTGGTGTCCTTCCAGAAGGTCGGGCTCAGCGCCTGCGCGCTGATGCCGAACATCGGGATCGGCACCTGCTGGTTCTTCCACTGCACCGTGGGCTGCACGCCGACATGCGAGATGCCGGTCACGATCACGTCCGGCTTCTTGCTCTCCATGTTGTTGAAGATCGGCGTGAAGTCGGTGGTGTCGGGCGAGAAGCGCACGTGCTCGACGACCTTCAGCCCGGCCTTGGGCAGGCAGGCCTCGTAGCCGACGTCGAGCGGCTTGGTCCAGGCCGCGTCCTCGCTCATGATCGCGACCGTCTTGAACTTGAGCTTGTCGACGAGGAGATCCTTGGCTGCGTCACAGACGAGCTGCGCCTGCGCCGCCGAGGTCAAGTAGCCGTGGAAGGTGTACTTGTTCTTCTCGTAGTCGTTGTGGATCGCCTTGGTGATTTCGTTGGAGGCAGCGCCCGGGGTGATCAGCGGCATCTTCAGCCGCGCCGCCCAGGGCTCGAGCGCCAGCACGACCTCGCTGATGTAGCTCGCGATCACGGCGGAGACCTTGTCCTCGCTCACCGCGCGCTGGAAGGCGCGCACGGAATCCGCCGACGAGCTCTTGTTGTCATAGGTGACGATCTCGACCTTGCGGCCGAGCACGCCGCCCTTGGCGTTGATCTCATCGGCGGCGATCTGCGCGCCGCCCGGGGTCGCCGCACCCGCGATCGACTGCACCTCGGCGATGACGCCGATCTTGATCGGATCGTTCGACTGCGCGTGGGCCGGGGCAGTGAGGCATAGTCCCAGCGCCGAGGCGAGAAGGAGGCTACGGCTCACTATCGTCGATGATCGCATGGTCGTTTCCCTTTCGTTTTGTTTTGTTGTCGTTATGAACTGTCTCAGAGATACCCGGCGCCGGCCTCCGCGGCGAAGCGGCCAGGGTCGCCCTCCCAGACGATCCGCGCATGCTCGAGCACGTAGACGCGGTCGGCATGCGGAAGCGCGAACGTCACGTTCTGCTCGCCGAGCAGCACCGTGATCGACGTGGTCTGGCGCAGCTTCTCCAGCGCCTTGGACAATTGCTCGAGGATGACGGGGGCGAGGCCGAGCGTCGGCTCGTCCAGGATGAGGATCTGCGGCTGCATCATCAGCGCGCGCCCGATCGCCAGCATCTGCTGCTCGCCGCCGGACAGCGTCTGCGCCAATTGCCCCTGCCGCTCCTTGAGGATCGGGAACAGCTCGAACAGCCAGGCGAGCTGCGCCGCGCGGGCCTCGTCGGTGAGATGCTGACCGCCGAGATCGAGGTTCTCGCGCACCGTCATCTCGCCGAACAGCTCGCGCGATTCCGGGCACTGCACGAGGCCGCCGCGCGCGATCTTCGCCGGGCTGGTGCCGCGCAGCTTCTCGCCGCCGCGCAGGATCTCGCCGCTATAGGGCAGGAAGCCGCAGATGGTGTTGAACAGCGTGGTCTTGCCGGCGCCGTTGAGGCCGACGATGGAGACGAACTCGCCCTCATGCACGTGGACCGAGACGTCCTCCAGCGCCTGCGCTTTGCCGTAATGGACGCTGACGTTATCGACCTGCAGCAGCGGCACCTTGTCCTTGAAGCTGGTTTCCGGCCGCGCATGGGTCTCGATCGCGCCGCCGAGATAGACCCGCCGCACGGTCTCGTTCTGCATCACCTCGTCGGCCTTGCCGGTGACGATCTCCTCGCCGAGATACATCGCGAGCACGCGATCGACCAGCGCGGCGACGCTCTTGACGTTGTGATCGACCAGCATCACCGCGCGGCCCTCGTCGCGAAAGCTCCGGATCAGATCGGAGAACACGTCGACCTCGGCCCGCGTCAGGCCGGCGAAGGGCTCGTCGACCAGGACCACCTTGGGATCGCGCGCGATCGCCTTGGCGAGCTCGAGCCGGCGCAGGTCGGCGAACGGCAGCGTCGGCGGCCGTCGATTCATCACGCTACCCAGCCCGACGCGGTTGGCGATCCACTTGGCGCGGTCGACCAGCGCCTTGTCCGGAAACAGCATGAACAGGCTGTCCGGCAGTAGCGCCACCATGATGTTCTCGAGCACGGTCTGCCGGTTCAGCGGCCGCGAATGCTGGAACACCATACCAAAGCCCTTGCGCGCGATCTTGTGCGCGGGCAGGCCGGCGACGTTCTCGCCTTCAAAGATCACTTCGCCCGCGGTCGGGCGCTCGATGCCCATCACGCTCTTCATCGCGGTCGACTTGCCTGAACCGTTCGGCCCGATCAGGCCGAAGATCTCGCCGGCGTTGACATCGAAGCCGAGGTTCTTCACCGCGGTCAGGCCGCCGAAGCGTTTGGTCAGGCCGCGGACCTTGAGCACGGGCCGGTTTGCTAGTCTCTGATCCATCACGAGCGAGCCTCGCGCGAGAGGGCCGCTCCGAGGAAGCCGCCGGGGAAGAACAGCACGACGAGGAGCGCGACCGCCGAGACGATGAAGGTCGCGAGCTCGCCGGTCGGCCTTAAGAACTCGCCGGCGACGATCAGGAAGATCGCCCCCAGCGCCGCGCCGAGCACGGTGCGCCGGCCGCCGAGCACGGCCGAGACGATCACGTTGACGCCGACCGCGACGTCGACGACGGTGCCGACCGAGGCAGTGCCGAAGTAGAACACCAGCAGCGCGCCGGAGAGGCCGGAGAAGAACGCGCTGACGACAAAGGCGGCGAGCTTGTGCTTGACGATGTTGAAGCCGAGCGCGCCGGCCTGCACGGGATCCTGGCCGCTGGCCTGCAGCACGAGGCCAATCGGCGATTGCGACAGGCCATACAGGATCGCCGCCGAGATCGTCATGAAGCCGAGCGCGATCCAGTAGTTGGCGCCGGCGTTGATGGTGATGACGTCGGGAATGGTCAGGCCGATCTCGCCGCCGGTGAGATCGGCGAACACCACGATGAAGTTTTGCAGCATCAGGACCGCGACCAGCGTGGTCAGGCCGAAATACGGCCCGCGCACCCTCAGCGCCGGCAGCGCCAGCACGAGGCCGGCGACGACGGAGGCGAGCGCCCCGAGCACGATGCAGAGATAGACCGACCAGCCGAACTGGTTGTTCAGGATGCCGGCGGTGTAGGCGCCGACGCCGATCAGGAAGGTCGGCCCGAAATTGACCTCGCCGGCGAAGCCGAACAGGAGGTCCCAGGCCATCGCGAACACGCCGAAATAGAACGCGACGGTCAGGAGCCCGAGCACATAGCCGGAAACGTAGAGCGGCAGCGTTGCTGCGATCACGACCAGCGCGAGCGAGACGAAGAACAGGCGCGAGGTGAAGAAAGTGGACATCTCAGCGCCTCCCCAGAAGGCCCTGGGGCCGGATGTACATCACCACGACGAGCAGCAGCAGCGCCGGAATGGTGCGATAGGCCGGCGAGACCAGATAGGCCGTGACGGTTTCGAGATAGCCGACCACGAAGGCCGCGATCAGCGAGCCGGAGACGCTGCCGAGGCCGCCGAGCACGACGATCGAGAACGCGCTCGCCGTCAGCGGGCCAACACTGTAGGAGCTGACGCCGAGGAACATCCCGAGCAGCACGCCGGCGATGCCGGCGAGGATGCCGTAGATCGCCCAGACCACGATGAAGATGTTGGTGAGCTCGAGCCCGAGCAGGGTCACGCCGCGCGGATTCATCGACGCCGCCAGCACCGCCTTGCCGGTGCGGGTGCGGTTCACCAGCAGCCAGAGCAGCGCAATCACGAGGCAGCACACGATCGCCGTGAAGATCTCGTTCGTCGGCGTGCGGACGCCGAGGATCTCGACCACGCCCTCGACGATCGGCAGCACGGTCTTGGCGTTGTTGGTAAAGAAATAGGCGATCAGCTCCTGGATCATGATGCCCCACAAGAGCGTACCGGTGAGGACGAAGATCTCCTTCTCCTCGTTGGGGATGCGCCGGGAATCCTGGATCGGCTTCACCACCGCAAAGTAGGTGGCGAAGGCCGTGATAAGGGCGACCGCGACCCCGATCAGCGCGCCGGCATAGGTGCCGACATTCAGGATGCTGGCGGCGGCCCAGGCCGCCACCGCTGCCGCCACCATGATGGCACCGTGGGAGAGGTTGAGCACGCCGGAGACGCCGAAGATCAGCGTGAAGCCGGTCGCACCGAGAGCGTAGAGGGCGCTGATGGCAAAGCCATCGATCAATATCTGGAATGCTCGCATCTATGATTAGCCAGGCAGTCTTGGCTGCCTCTTGGAGAGAAGGTGCTGCGGAGGCCGCATGTGGAAGCTCCCGGGAGTAGGCCCGGGAGCTGTTCCGGCTAGTTCGTTGTGAGCTTGATGAAGCTCGGGAACTTGACCTCGGTCTTGGCGACCTCCTTCGGCCAGACCGCGATCTGCTTGCCGTCCTGCCATTGCAGCATCAGTCCGGTGATCAGGCCCTTGCCGTACTTGATCGAGTGGGTGAACGGATCATCCTTGCCGTAGAACTGGACGCGGCCGATCGTGCCCTCCCAGTCGGTCTTCTCGAGCGCCGCGACCAGCTTGTCCGCGTCGGTCGAGCCGGCGCGCTTGGCGGCATCTGCGATGTAGTAGACCTCGTCATAGGCAGTGTAACCGGCGTAGGACGGGTAGTTGCCGTACTTCTTCCTGAAGTTCTCCGCGAACGGCACCGACTTCGGTGTCACCGCGACGCCGGGGCCGGAGACGCCCTGGTACAGCACGCCTTCGGCGGCCTGGTTCGTGTCCTTGCCGAACGTCTCGTTGGTCGCCTGCGAGGAGATGCCGAACATCGGGATCGGCACCTGCTGGTTCTTCCACTGCACGGTCGGCTGCACGCCGACATGCGAGATGCCGGTGATGATCACGTCGGGCTTGGAGCCTTCGATCTTGTTGAAGATCGGCGTGAAGTCGGTGGTGTCGGGCGAGAAGCGGATGTGGTCGAGCACCTTCAGCCCGACCTTGGGCAGGCATTCCTCGTAGCCGACGTCGAGTGGCTTGGTCCAGGCGGCATCCTCGCTCATGATCACCGCCGACTTCATGTGCATCTTGTCGACGAGTAGATCCTTGGCGGCGTCGCAGACTGAGAGCGCCAGCGCGGCCGAGGTCAGATAGCCGTGGAAGGTGTACTTGTTCTTCTCGTAGTCGGCGTGGACGCTCTTGCTGATCTCGTTGGAGGCGGCGCCCGGCGTCACGAACGGCGTCTTCAGCCGCGAGGCCCAGGGCTCCAGCGCCAGAACCACCTCGCTGATGTAGCTGGCGATGACCGCGTTGACCTTGTCCTCGTTCACCGCGCGCTGAAACGCGCGCACCGAATCCGCCGACGAGGAGTGATTGTCGTAAGAGATGATCTCGATCTTTCGGCCATCGACGCCGCCGCTTGCGTTGATCTCCTCGGCGGCGAGCTGCGCCGCCTGCGGGATCGATGCGCCGGCGATCGCCTGCGCCTCCGCGATCACACCGATCCTGATCGGGTCTGCCGCAAGTGCCGCGCCCGACGCTGTCACCAGCGCACCGAGCGAGGCCGCGCCGAGGACCATTCGCAATGCACCAGAGAGTATGGTTTTCATGTTGTTCTTCTCCCTTTTAATAAGCCTCTTCTGAGCTATTGGGGCGGGACTATAACGGCGATGGTATTCTCGGCAAGAGAAACTGCATTCAGGATTGTGAGAGCCGGACTAAAGTCTAGCGCTGCGCAAACTGCTGGTATTGCAGTTGCAAGCGCTGCGTCAGGATCAGGCATGCAGATTTCGTCGATCGCTATGCCGTGCGCGCCCGGCCTTGCGATCGTCAGTTCTGTCCAAAAACGCTCGCCCTGCGAGCAGCGACTTGTCGGCGCCCGCCACGGGCGTCGATGCGGCCGCGAGCGAGCTGCGTTGTTATTGGTAATGCCGCGCCGTGCGGGAAGGTCCCAAGATCATGGCCCAGTTGGTTCAATGCCGCCTCGTCAACGAGCCGTTCGCCGATCCCGGCCTGCTCGTCGACTTCAGGTTCGGGCGCCGCGCGATGCTGTTCGACATCGGCGATCTCTCAGGCCTGTCCAATCGCGAGCTGCTTCGCATCAGCGACGTCTTCGTCAGCCATCGGCACATGGATCATTTCGCGGGCTTCGACCAGTTGCTGCGGGTTCGGCATCATCAGCCCGGCCGTTTGCGCGTAACGGGTCCGCCGGGTCTCATTGCCGGCATCGGCGGCAAGCTTGCGGCCTATAGCTGGAATCTGCTCGATGCGACCTCATCCGACTTCGTGATCGAGGCGGCCGAATTCTGCGATGGTCGGCTCGGCGACTGGACGCGATTCTCTGCGAGAGATCAGTTTCGCGCAGAGCCGCTCGGGGAGGCATCGCTCGCGCCGGGACTGCTGTATCACGATGGCGATCTCTCCATCGAGACCGTCACGCTCGATCACGGCATGCCTTGCCTTGCCTTTGCATTGCAGGAGACGCGCCGGGTCAATGTCTGGACGGTTGGATTGGCGCAGCTTGGCCTCGAGGTCGGGCCATGGCTCAACGCGGCCAAGCGCGCGGTTCGCAGCGGTGCCGACGACGAGATGCTGATCGGCGCCGACGAGGGTCGCACCATTCGGCTCGGCGAGCTCACGCGGCATGCGCTCAAGGTCGCGCCCGGACAGCGCGTTGCCTACGTGACTGACGCCGCCTTCACGCCGGAAAATGCCGAGCGCATCATCGCGCTCGCGCGCGGTGCCGATCATCTCTTCATCGAGGCGGCCTTTGCCGGCGACGATGTCGAGATCGCCAAAGCGCGCCGCCACCTGACGGCCACGCAAGCCGGCGAGCTCGCTCGCGCAGCTTGTGTGAAGCGGATGACGACGTTTCACTATTCGCCGCGTTATCTCGAAACACCGGACCGGCTGCGCAGCGAGGCGGAGGCCGCGTTTTCCGGCGCGGCTTAGCGCGCCGTTAGCAGCGATGGATCGAGCGGACGCAGCCGGGCGGGATCGAACGGTGACAGGTCGATATCGCCTGCTGAGCCATCCGCGATCAATTGGGCCAGCGCTTCGCCGGTCGCGGGCGCATTGAGGATGCCCCAGACATTGTGTCCGGTCGCAACGTAGAGACCCTGGCTTCCCGGCACCTTGCCGATCAGCGGCAAGCCGTCCTGCGTGACCGGGCGGAAGCAGGCCTGCCGCGCGATGATCCTGTCGGCGCGAAAGGCGGGCGACAGCCGTTCGGAGGTCGCCTGCAGGCGGTCGATGGCGTCCTGGTCGGGTGTCACGTCGGCCGGATCCAGCGGCAGCGGCGCGACGTCGGAGAAGGCGGTGATGTGCGTGCTGCCGTCCGCGCGCGGAAAAACTTCGATCGACATTGCGCTGCCGCTCTCTTGATACTCCAGAAACAGCGCATCTGCAGGCACGTCCGTGCCGGTGTCGTAGACGATGCTCGGGCTGCGCTGGCCGTAGACGGCGGGGAGGCGCATCCATTGTGCGGCGAGCAGCGACCACGGCCCCATCGCGACCACCACGGCATCCGCCTCGAGAGTGCGGCCGTCGATCTCGACGCCGCGGGCAGTGCCGTTCGCATCGCGCATGATGCCTGTGACGCGTCCGGTTCGAAGCTCGGCGCCTTGCGCCAGCGCCGCGTTCGTCACCGCGGAAGTGAACTTGCGGGGATGAACGATCGCGGTGGTCTCGGTGGTGCCGAGGCGGTGTGCGATGGCGACACCGTTCGCCAGCCAATCGAGTGCGGCCGGCGCATCGCGGCGCGCGTCAGTGTCGGATACGACAAAGCCGCTATACGCGGTCATGCGGCGATAGCCCCAATCGCCGGCGATCTCGTCCGGCAGCCGCGCATGAAGCGCAAAGCTGCGCCGCGCCAGCGCGTCGAGCGGCGTGCCGGCGCACCAGTCGACGGCGAGGAAGCCGCCAGCCTTGCCCGATGCGGCTGCAGCCACCTCGGTCCGCTCGACGACGGTGACGTCGATGCCGCGGCGGCGGAGGAAATAGGCGGTGCAGGCGCCGATCACGCCACCGCCGCAGATGACGACGCGCATGGCTTCTTCCTTGATGATCCCTTCTGCAATCCGAGGACGTCGGAGGCTATCCAGTCTCGCCCGCTGCGTCGCGCCGGCAAGGCACCACTCGGCGCTAGCGATCGAGTTTGCTCTTGCTTGTGGGCAATGGGCAATTCGTGCAGCACCTGTCGTCGCACATCCGACAGATCGTGAAGCGATCCAGTTCGGACGTGTCCTGCCTTGCCAGCAACTCGCGTATCAGCGTTCCAAGTCGCTTGGTTTCAGCCGGCGACAGCACATCCAGAAGCGACCCAACGGCTGAAATGCGGGAGGCCAACAGATCGTTCCGGCTTGCGGCGCCCCTGGCCGTCAGGCGCAAGGCGACCTCCCTGCCGTCCTTGCCTGGCCGGCGTTCGACAAGCTGATCCGAAACCAGACGGTCCACCAGCCGGACAGTTCCGGAATGCGATAGGCCAAGGATCCGCCGGAGCGTGTCGTTGGTCATGCCCTGGCCATAGCCAATGACGATGAGCGCTGCAGGCGTCTCGCCGCCGCGGCCGACGACCTCGCGTGCGCCTTGCTCGATACGATCCATGACGGCGAGCGAAAGCGCCCCCAGCAAATTTGCGATTCCGGTGTCCATGCGATGAATGATATGTGCGGAGCGCACAAAAAACAACTTGACCAGATATGTGCGCTACGCACATATTTAGCCAAGGTCAGCGACGACGCCTCACGCCAGGGCAGGGCGAGGCCAAAACGGTGGTTCGTGACTGAGCCCGTCATGCGCGCCTGAGCACGAAGAGACATGGAGAATAGCGATGAATACGCGAAGCACTGCACAGACAACGCCGAATGCCGTCGGCAGCGAACCCGTCCTGAAATACGTGCAGGCCAATGGCGTCCGTTTTGCCTACCTCGAACAGGGGAGCGGGCCTCTTGTCATGTTCATGCATGGCTTTCCCGACAATGCCTGGTCATATCGAAAGCAAATGCAGGTCTTCGCGGAGGCGGGGTATCGCGCGGTCTCGCCGTTCTTGCGTGGCTATGCGCCAACCGAGATTCCGGCGGACGGGGTTTTCGACCCCATCGCACTGGGCAAGGATCTCGCAGCGCTCATCGCGGCGCTGAGCGATGACGGGCAGGCACGCGTCGTCGGCATGGATTGGGGCGGCACGTCGACCTTCCAGGCGCTCGCCACGGCGCCATCGGCGATCAAGGCGGCCGTGGTCATGAACACCGCGCACCCGATCACATTTTCAAGCATCAGGAGGGATCCCGATGCCGTTCGATCGATCTTTCATTTCTATTTCTTCCAGCTCCCTGGCGCTGACTCGGCGGTCAATATCGAGGGACTGCCCTTCGTCGATTATCTCTGGAAGCTGTGGTCGCCGACATTCAGGAATGACGAGCATCTCCGCTCGATCAAGCAGACGCTCAGCTCTCCCGGCACCATGGCAGCGGCGCTCAAATACTATGCCGGCCTGTTCGAATCGGGACGTGCGGGGCGGCTGCCGAGAAATGAGATGCATACGCCGACGCTGACGATTTATGGCAGCAACGACCCGACAGCGAGGTATTCGGTGAAGGAGGAGCCGCTCTTCAAGGGGCCGCATGAGCGGGTTGTCCTGCCCGATGTAGGCCACTTCCCGCACCTCGAGCGTGAGGCCGAAGTCACCGGTCTGATCATGAACTGGTTCAAGACGCACGCACCTAATTGAATGTGCCGCAACCAAGCGGCCGCATTTAGGTACGACATTTTTCAGGTTCTCTGACCAGGAGTGTGGGCGATGGACGCCAAGACGCAGCAGCAATACGCCGAGACGTTTCACGGTCTTCACAAGAAGGGCGATCCGCTCGTCCTGTTCAACGCCTGGGACGTCGCCACCGCCAAGGCCATTGCGAAGACATCGCCGGCCATCGCGACCAGCAGCGGGGCGGTCGCGTCCGCACTTGGGTACGCGGACGGAGAAAATGCACCGCTTGATGTGGTGACAGGTCTGGTGTCACGGATGACCGCTTCTGTGTCGGTCCCGGTGTCAATTGATCTGGAGGCAGGATATGGCGACACCCCGGACGCCGCCGCGAAGTCAGCGACCAGGATGCTGAAAGCCGGCGCCATTGGCATCAATATCGAAGACGGGCTCTCCGGGGGAAGGCGGCAACTCGTCAGTCCCGAGCAGCACGCAGCGAAGATCAGAGCAGTGCGGGACGCTGCGCAAGAACTCGAAATTCATCTATTCATCAATGCGCGAACTGATCCGTTTCTGCTGAAATTCGGATCGCCGGAGGAATGCCTGAATGAAGCGGCAAGGCGCGCGAGGGCCTATGCCGATGCCGGCGCTGATGGAATTTTTGTACCCGGCCTCACCGACCTCGCCCTCATCGAAAAGTTCGTTGAACTCACACCTCTGCCCGTCAACATCATGGTGACGCAAGGTGTACCCGAAATCTCCGATCTTGCCCGCATCGGCGTTCGGCGGGTGAGTCTCGGGCCGTGGCCCATGATCGCGGCGATGCGTGTCATTGGTGAGGCCGCCGCCGAGGTCGCCGCGAGCAAGCAGTACGGTGCGTTCCTGCAACCGAACGCCTGAGCGTCACGAAGAGACGGAAGGCGCCGGCGGGGCACGACGGCGCCTTATCGTGTTGCGCCTTGCGCTGCTTCAGCCCGGCCCTGCGCCCTGCGTCGCAGTGAAGACGGCATAGAGCGACTGGCTCGCGGCCATGAACAGGCGGTTGCGCTTGGGACCTCCGAAGCAGATGTTGCCGCACACCTCGGGCAGGCGGATGCGGCCAAGCAGCTTGCCCTCCGGCGACCACACCGTCGCGCCACTATAGCCGACCGAGCGGCCGGCATTGCTGGAGGCCCAGACGTTGCCGCTGACGTCGCAGCGCACGCCGTCCGGTCCGCACTTCACGCCGTCGATCACGCAATCGGAAAAGCGCTTCTGGTTGGACAATTTGTTGTCGCTGCCGACGTCGAACACGAAGATCTCGCCCTTGCCGCCCGGTCCGGTGTCGCCGGGCCCCTTGCCGGTCGAGACGACGTAGAGTTTCTTGAAGTCCGGCGAGAAGCACAGACCATTGGGGTCGGGTACCTGATCCTCGCTGACCACGAGATCGACGCGGCCGGAAGGATCGATGCGATAGCAGTTGGTCGGTAGCTCGCGCTTGCCCGGCGTGAAGCCGGCCGGCTGTCCGATCCGCGGATTGAGCTTGCCGCCTGCATTGCTCGGGCCGCCCGGACCGTCGGGCTCGCCTTCATAGAGCTGGCCGCCATAGGGCGGATCGGTGAACCAGTAGCTGCCGTCGGGATGCGCGACGACGTCGTTCGGCGAGTTCAGCTTCTTGCCGTTGTAGGAATCTGCAAGCACGGTTGCGGTGCCGTCGTGTTCGTAGCGCGTCACCCGCCGGGTCAGATGCTCGCAGGAGAGCTGGCGGCCCTGGAAGTCGAAGGAGTTTCCGTTGGAGTTGTTGGACGGCGAGCGAAACACGCTAACACGGCCGTCGTCCTCGCTCCAGCGCATCTGCCGGTTGTTGGGAATGTCGCTCCATAAGAGGTACCGGCCCTGGGCGCTCCAGGCCGGACCTTCGGCCCACAACACGCCGGTATAGAGTCGCTTGATCGCGGTGTTTGGTTGGGCGAGGTCGTTGAAGGACGGATCGACCGCGATGATGTCGGGGTCCCAGAAATAGGTGGTCGGCGCGCCGTTCGGGCCGAAATCGCGCGGCGGCGTGGTGATCGTGGTCGGCGGCGCGGCAGGTCCGGTCTGGGCCAGTGAGGGACCTGCTCCGGCCATGGTGGCGGCTGCGCCGAGCGCGAGCCCCTGAACAAGCGTTCGTCGTGAAAGCGCAGCATCTTGGTCACGCTGCTCGTGGCGTGTCATCGCGTCCTCCCGATCATGTTCGCTGGCCGGTTGATCCGGCCCAGCAAGGAAGCAGGTTAATGCGGTCCGCGGCCGGTTGCGAGAGGCGGAATCGCATCCTCCGCGTGATGTCGCGTCGCAATCCGGTCACGTTCGCATGCGTGCCGATCGGTTGCCGCGGCGCGGTTGTGTGCAAATTGCGTCGTTACCAAAGCCAAAGAATGTTCCGCGCGCTCAAACAAAAATTGCCTGCGGCAAAGCCTCAAACGACAACGCGTCCGGTGTATGTCAAGCCTTGACCTCGCGCGCGATGCTGGCAGAACTTCGCCCGGGGCCTAAAGCCGGAGCTCAATGTGGGTGGTGTCATACTCGTCATATTGCTCGCGATCGCGTACGCGGCCGGCTATTTCACGCGCGAATACATGTCGCGCAAACGGCGCGCGGAAGCCCGCCGCTGGCGCGACTATACCCAGCCGGACTGGCTGCGGACCGCGGCACACGCCAACACCAACGAAGCCGCGCCTCAGCCGGTCGGCGAGCTTGGCCAGATGCTGAACCGCTGGGAGAGCAGGGCCCGCGCCCGCCGCGCCGGATAGCGGCCAGACCGTCCGACAGGCAAAACAGCTTTCGTCCTTCGTAGGGTGGGTTAGCCGAAGGCGTAACCCGCCTGTTCTGTGGCCACAAAAGTGGTGGGTTACGCTTGCGCTAACTTACCCTACGCATCCCCAATCCCTTGCGTTGCCCGTCGGGCAAAACACGCCAGCCCTGGGTCAATCGGCTCGCCTCAAATATTCGCCTTTACAGAAATTCGGATTTGTCGTATTTTAGGTCCATCCCGCCCGACGAAAGGGACGGTTCGCGAGTCGTACGGATCGTGGGCGGGCTGCGGTGGACGCGAGCGGCGTCGATGCGGTCTGTGGCGTGCAGGGCGAGTTGGACCTCGTGAGTGCATCGCAGGCCGTGCATGACGAGCGGCGCTGATTGCGTACGGCGAAACCGTGTGGTCCTGGCCGTCGTTGCTACGGTCAAGCCCTTTGCGGAGGCGGATGTTTGCTTCAACCGGGGCGACGTTCGTGCATTCTGCGGGGTGACGGAGGCCAGAAGAACTCGGCTCCGGGGAGAGCGCGGCATAAGCCGTAAAGCCACAGCGCAGGGAAGGCCGGGTGTTTTCGGCTTCACCTGTCGTTCCTCTGTGCATTTGCGTGTGCGCATTTGACCGCACAGAGGCTCATGGGTGCCGGCCGGCGCCCGGTCTTCCCTGCGCCCTTTCCTTGGAGAGGGTGTGAAGGAAAGAGCATAGCTCGGGCGAAATGCGCCGCGAGAATGCGATGGTGTGTCTGCAAGGGAAATGCGAATTGAAAAAGCAATGCGTGTGCCCACACTCCGTCATTGCGAGCGCAGCGAAGCAATCCAGAATCCCTCCTCGGCGGCAGTCTGGATTGCTTCGCTGCGCTGGCAATGATGAGTTTGGGGAAGCAGCATTCCAAATGCCGCCACAAGAGTCGTCGTGGCCACGATCAGGACCCACGCCGCGCAATCGTGTGCACGGTGCCGGCGCCGAGGTGACGAACGTTCGCCAAACTCCGCCCTAGGGCCTATGGTCCTGATTTCACCACAAGGGGACACCAGCCCCGGCACCGAGACAACTAGGTCAGTCCTCTTGACCATCTTTTGGCGTTGCAGTTGCTGCCGTTTCTCGTCTAGAAACGCCCCATCGAGCCACCCGGCAACGAACCGTCAATGGTTTTGGCCGAGGATTCCTGGGCTCAAAAGGGTCTGGCAATGCTGATTCGCGGCCAAATCGATGGGATTTCGGGGGAGGTGGCTCCGGCCGCCGCCACGATCCCGGCCGCGCGCCTGCCCACCCTCCTTATTGACGGGCTTCTTCTTACCTGCCCCTGAGGGCCGGCTGGGCGCCACGCGCCTGGGCACTCAGGGGTTGTACGAGATCACCGGACACCTCAAGCGCCCAGAACTGGCCTGAACGGCGCGAAAGCTCAAAAGGAAATTTGAAATGGCCCCCGTGAACAAGTCCGAGAAGGACCGCGTCATCATTTTCGACACCACGCTGCGCGACGGCGAGCAGTGCCCCGGCGCCACCATGACCTTCGAGGAGAAGCTCGAGGTCGCCGAGCTCTTGGACGACATGGGCGTCGACGTCATCGAGGCCGGCTTCCCCATCACCTCGGAGGGCGACTTCCAGGCGGTCAGTGAGATCGCCCGCCGCTCCAAGAACTCGGTGATCGCCGGCCTGTCGCGCGCGCATCCGGCCGACATCGACCGTTGCGCCGAGGCTGTGAAATTCGCCAAGCGTGGTCGCGTCCACACCGTGATCGCGACTTCGCCGCTGCATATGCGGGTGAAGTTGAACAAGACCCCCGAGCAGGTGATCGAGACCTCGGTTGCCATGGTCGCACGTGCGCGCAACCAGATCGACGACGTCGAATGGTCGGCCGAGGACGGCACCCGCAGCGAGATGGATTTCCTCTGCCGCATCGTCGAGGCCGTGATCAAGGCCGGCGCCACCACGGTGAACATCCCCGACACCGTCGGCTACACGGTCCCGGAGGAATACACCCACTTCATGAAGACGCTGATCGAGCGCGTGCCGAACTCGGACAAGGCGGTGTTCTCCGTGCATTGCCATAACGATCTTGGCATGGCCGTAGCGAACTCGCTGGCCGGCATCGTCGGCGGTGCGCGCCAGGTCGAGTGCACCATCAACGGCATCGGCGAGCGCGCCGGCAATGCCGCGCTTGAAGAGATCGTGATGGCGATCAACGTGCGCAACGACAAATTCCCGTACTGGAACAAGATCGACACGACGCAGCTCACCCGCGCCTCGAAGCTGGTGTCGGCGGCGACCTCGTTCCCGGTGCAGTACAACAAGGCGATCGTTGGCCGGAACGCCTTCGCGCACGAGAGCGGCATCCACCAGGACGGCGTGCTGAAGGATGCCTCGACCTACGAGATCATGCGGCCCGAGATGGTCGGCCTGAAGCAGTCCTCGCTTGTGCTCGGCAAGCACTCCGGCCGCCACGCCTTCGTGCACAAGCTGGAGGAGATGGGCTACAAGCTCGGTCCGAACCAGCTCGAAGATGCCTTCACGCGGATGAAGGCGCTGGCCGACCGCAAGAAGGATATCTACGACGAGGACATCGAGGCGCTGCTCGACGAGGAGATCGCTGCCGCGCACGACCGCATCAAGCTGACCTCGCTGACCGTGATCGCCGGCACCCATGGGCCGCAGCGCGCGACGATGAAGCTCGACGTCGACGGCCAGATTAGAATCGAGGAGGCCGAGGGCAACGGTCCGGTGGACGCCGTGTTCAATTGCATCAAGCGCCTGGTACCGCACGAGGCCAAGCTCGAGCTGTATCAGGTCCACGCCGTCACCGAAGGCACCGACGCGCAGGCCGAGGTCTCGGTCCGGCTGTCGCATGACGGCCGTTCGATGACGGCGCGTGCGGCAGATCCGGATACGCTGGTGGCTTCGGCAAAGGCCTATCTCGGCGCGCTCAACAAGATCGTCATGAAGCGCCAGCGCGACACGGTGACGACGGCAGCGGCGAGCTGAGCCTGTCGCTTCGAGACATCAAGAGAACGCGGCGTCCTCGGCGCCGCGTTTTTGTTTGGCAGGGACGACGATCAAACCCGATACCGCATTTTTGCAGGAGGACCCCTGCTAACAGGCAATAGCGTCTAGGCCTGCTTCCCTATAATGCTGCGTCCAAGTCTTCAATTTAAAGTCTCGGGGCCGGCGGTCCGTGCCCCCTTAGGGACGTGCGGGAGGAAGCATGCGAAAAGTTGTTTGGGCTGCGGCATCGATCATGGCGCTGGCGTTCGCCGGGCCGGCATTGGCGCAATCGCCGATCATCATCAAGTTCAGCCACGTCGTCGCTACCGACACGCCGAAAGGCAAGGCGGCCGAGAAGTTCAAGGAGCTCGCCGAGAAGTATACCGGCGGCAAGGTCAAGATCGAGGTCTATCCGAACTCGTCGCTCTACAAGGACAAGGAAGAGCTCGAGGCGCTTCAGCTCGGCAGCGTGCAGATGCTGGCGCCGTCCAACTCGAAATTCGGCCCGCTCGGCATCCGCGAGTTCGAGGTGTTCGATCTGCCCTACATCCTTCCCGACCTGAAGACGCTCCGAAAGGTGACGGAGGGGCCGCTCGGCGCCAGGCTGCTCAAGCTGCTCGAGCCCAAGGGCATCACCGGCCTTGCTTATTGGGACAACGGCTTCAAGGAGATGAGCGCCAACAAGAAGCTGGTCGCGCCGGGCGACTATCAGGGCGTGAAGTTCCGCATCCAGTCATCGCGCGTGCTCCAGGCCCAGTTCAAGGCGCTTGGCTCGCTGCCGCAGGTGATGGCGTTCTCGGAAGTTTACCAGGCGCTCCAGACCGGCGTGGTCGACGGCCAGGAGAACACCTGGTCGAACATCTACACCCAGAAGATGCACGAGGTGCAGAAGTACATCACCGAGACCAACCACGGCTACATCGGCTACGTCGTGATCGTGAACAAGAAGTTCTGGGACGATCTGCCGGCCGACATCCGCGACCAGCTTTCGAAGGCGATGAAGGAAGCGACCGACTTCAACAACGCGCAGTCGCAGAAGGAGAATGACGACGCGCTCGCCGAGATCAAGAAGAGCGGCAAGAGCGAGATCATCAAGCTCACGCCGGAGCAGGACGCGGCGATGCGCAAGGCGATGGAGCCGGTCTACAAGGACGCCGCAAGCCGCGTCGGCCAGTCGCTGATCGACGAGTTCCAGAAGGAAGCGAAGAGCGCGACGAACTAGCGTGAATGACGCATGAATGAAGGGCCTCCACGCTGATCGCGCGGAAGCCCTTCGCCATTGTTGCCAATGATTTCTGATTGCACATGACATCGCGCAGAGAGCGCCTCCCTGTCCAAGTTGTAAGTTGCGCGCGGGCCGGGCGGCGCCCATCTTCACGGGCATCCTTCCAGAGGAGGTTCGTATGAGGAAGTTCACCATCGCCGCCATCGCCGTGCTCAGCATCGCCGGTTCGGGCGCGGTCTATGCCCAATTCCATCGCCCGTGGATGTCCGAGCACATGCGCCACATGCGTATGAACCCGGAAGACCGCGCCGCCTTCGTCGACGCGCGGATTGCCGCCGTCCATGCCGGGCTGAAGCTGAACGCCGATCAGGAGAAGCTGTGGCCGCCGGTCGAGGCCGCCGTGCGGGAGCTCGCCAAGCTGCGCATCGACCGCGCCAACGCGCGGATGAATGCCGGGCCGGGCGATGCCGCCAAGGAGACCGCTACGCCGGAGGATCCGGTCGCCCGGCTGCGCCAGCGCGCCGAGGACATGGGTGCGACCTCGGCGGCGCTGAAGAAGATCGCCGATGCCGCCGATCCGCTCTACAAGACGCTGGATGAGGGCCAGAAGCGGCGCCTTGCCGTCCTGACCCGCCACCGGGGCCCGTTCGGCGGCGGCGAGGGGGGCTGGCACCATCGCTTCATGGAACGCGGCATGGACCGGATGATGGAACACGGTATGGACCGCTTCCATGGCGGCGACCGTTTCGACCGGGACGGCGGGCCGGACAGCGATCGGGAGGGCCGCCTCTGAGCGGCCCGGGATTTCCCGGAAATTAGCCGTCGCGAAGCCGCTGGAATCCAGCGGCTTTTCGCTTTTTGGGGGCTCTGGACGAAGCCTTGGAAAACCTTCGCCGCATCGCTTGCCATCCCCGAACTGCTTTGCTAAACGACCGGCCTCGCAAGGCTTTGACCGCCTTTCGGGCGCATAGCTCAGTTGGTAGAGCAGCTGACTCTTAATCAGCGGGTCCCAGGTTCGAGCCCTGGTGCGCCCACCATCCCAAGGCCCTGCCGATGCAGGGCTTTTCTAATTCAGGCGTTAGAACAAAGCGCGTCTCGTGCGACGCTTTGCAGGCGGACGTCGCACGGCCAGATTGCTGTACGACTTTTCCTTTGCTTCTGTACTACACCCCATTCGATACAGCGCGGAGATCTGAATGGTACAGGTCGATCCTGTCCTCGTCGTAGAATAGGATGTTAGAGCGAGCGAAAGGGACAATCTGGTCTGCCGTCGCCGCGACGATGGTGAAGCTCCTAGCAACGACCCCTTCAGATTAGCGGCGGACCTGCGAGATCGCCAGGGTTGTGCAATGCGGACCTGGCCGGCACGTTCCAGAAGAGCAGGCAGCGACCTCGCGGGGAAGACAGCTTGGGGGCGCCAGGCGGCGTTCACTTGTCTGATTGCGGTGTTGCTCGACCAGAGCTGCGGCTCACTGCGAGGAGCGGGCGTCTCCGCCGCCGAGTTGCGCCACGACCCAGTCGGCGAAAGCTCGCACTGAGGATCTCTGTCGGCTGGCACGCGGGTAGATCAGGCGGTGACCGACGTAGCGGATATCGTTGGCGCGTCCGGTCAGTGGAGCCACCAATCGCCCGCTTGCGAGTTCGCGTTCGGCCAGAAGCGTTGATTCCAAGGCCACACCCAAACCTTCGGCAGCCGTCGCGATCGCAAGAAAGCTCCTATCGAATCTCATGCCGTGAAGCGCAGGAGCTTCCAACCCGTTGGCGGCGAACCATTGGTGCCATTGCACCTGCTTCACGTCGGAGCGGATGAGCGTCTGATCGAGGAGATCAGCCGGCTTTCTTATCGATTTTGCGAGAGCAGGAGAGCAGAGCGGGGTGACCGTCTCCTCTGGGAGAGGCACAACCTCCACGCCCTCGGCGCGTGGCGGACCGTAGACGATGTCGATATCGAAATCATCGTTGCTGAAGCGCGCATAGTCCGTGCTTGCGGCCAGGCGAACTTCGAGCTTCGGGTAAGCAGCGAGAAACTGTGCCAGCCGCGGGGCCAGCCATTGCGCGGCAAAGCTTGGCGCGGAGTGGACGCGCACCAATTGCGGTCCGCGCGCGGCAACTTCCTCGAGGCCACGGCGGAGCTGATCGAACGCAGCCCCGGTGTGACGCATCAGATTTTCGCCCGCCGGCGTGAGCCGCACTGACCGCGCACTGCGCTCGAACAGAACGGTCCGAAGCGTGCCCTCGAGCTTGCGGATGGCATGACTGACCGCACTCGGCGTCAGGTGAAGTTCATTCGCCGCATCACGAAACGATCCGGTGCGGGCCGCGGCTTCAAAGGCGCGAATTGCCGATATGGGGACATTCGACAGCATGCCATAAGTGAACCAGATTCATCGATCCGTGACAACTGTGCGCTTGTCCGTGCCCCACACGTGCGCCATTCCTAGCCCCACCAAGAAAGAACGAATTGCGGGAGGAACTGATGCTGCTCAGCGGTAAGACGGCGATCATTTCGGGCGCGGCCTCGCCGCGCGGGATCGGGCTTGCCACCGCCCGGCGGTTCGCCGCCGAGGGCGCACGGGTCGCTATTCTGGACATAGACGCAGGTGCTGCGGCGGACGCTGCGGCGTCGCTGGGAGAGTCCCACATCGGATTGGGCTGTGATGTAGCGGACAAATCGTCCTGCGAACAGGCGGTCGCCCGCGTCATCGAATCGTTCGGCAGCGTCGATATCCTGATCAACAATGCCGGCATCACGCAGCCGGTCAAATTCCTGGAGATCTCGCCTGCCGATTGGGATCGCATTCAGGATGTCAATCTCAAGGGTGTTCTGTTCCTCTCCCAGGCCGTGATCCCGCATATGCGTGCACGGAAATCCGGATCAATCGTATGCATGTCGTCGGTTTCGGCCCAGCGCGGCGGCGGAATTTTTGGCGGCCCGCACTATTCGGCCGCGAAGGCCGGCGTGCTTGGTCTCGCCAAGGCGATGGCCCGCGAGTTCGGCCCCGGCGGGATCCGCGTCAATTGCGTCACGCCCGGCCTGATCGGCACCGACATCACCGCAGGCAAGCTGACTGACGAGATGAGGGCGAAGATCCTGGAAGGCATCCCGCTCAATCGTCTCGGGACGGCAGAAGACGTCGCGGGCATCTACACCTTCCTGGCCTCGGATCTATCCGCCTACGTGACGGGTGCCGTGATCGACGTCAACGGCGGCATGCTCATCCACTGAGCCAGCGAGACAAGGTCCAGATCGATGGAAACGCCGACCAATACGCTTACGAACGCGCCCAAGCTGGCGGACCGCGCCTACAACATTCGCCGCAATGCGCTGCGCATGGGCGAAGTCCAGGGCCAAGGCTATATCGCGCAGGCGCTGGACATCTCCGACGTCCTCGCGGTGGCTTATTTCCACGCGATGCGCTATCGGCCCGAAGATCCGTCCTGGGAGGAGCGCGACCGCTTCCTTCTCTCCAACGGACACTACGCCATCGCGCTTTATGCGGCTTTGATCGAGGCGGGGATCGTCCCCGAAGACGAGCTCGAAACCTATGGCAGCGACGAGAGCCGCCTGCCGATGTCTGGCATGGCCTCCTACACGCCCGGAATGGAAATGTCGGGCGGCTCGCTCGGGCTTGGGCTCAGCATCGCCGTCGGCATGGGCCTCGGCCTCAAGCGCAAGAAATCCGAGGCGCGGGTGTACACCTTGTTCTCCGATGGCGAGCTCGACGAAGGCTCGGTCTGGGAGGCGATCCAGTCGGCAGGACACTACAAGCTCGACAATCTGATCGGCATTGTCGACGTCAACAATCAGCAGGCGGACGGTCCTTCCACACTGGTGATGGCGTTCGAGCCGCTGGTCGACAAGCTTCAGGCTTTCGGCTGGTTCGTACAGCGCATCGACGGCAACGATCTCGACGCCGTGGTTGCCGCGTTCGACGCGGCCAAGTCCCATCGCGAGCCCAAGCCGCGGATGATCGTCGCCGACACGCTGATGGGGAAGGGCGTTCCTTTCCTCGAGCAGCGCGAGAAGAACCATTTCATTCGCGTCGAGCAGCACGAATGGCAGCTCGCGCTTGCCGCGCTGGAAGCCGGGAGGCAGGCATGAAGACCGTGAGATCGGCACCGCAGCCGGGCAAGCCGCGCCTAACCACCTCAGCCATGATCGCCTCGATCGCGGCGGAGGGACAGAAGACCAAACCGGCGCCCTTTGGACACGCGCTCGTCGAGCTCGCTCGCAGCCGCCCTGAGGTGGTCGGCATGACGGCCGATCTCGGCAAATACACCGACCTCCACATCTTCGCGAAGGAATTTCCGGACCGCTACTATCAGATGGGCATGGCCGAGCAGCTGCTGTTCGGCGCCGCCTCCGGCCTTGCCGCCGAAGGCTTCATGCCGTTCGCGACCACCTACGCCGTGTTCGCCTCGCGGCGGGCTTACGATTTCATCCACCAGACGATCGCCGAGGAAGATCGCAACGTGAAGATCGTCTGTGCCCTGCCGGGCCTGACTTCGGGGTACGGTCCGAGCCACCAGGCCGCAGAGGATCTCGCGCTGTTTCGCGCAATGCCGAACATGACGATCATCGACCCCTGTGATGCTCATGAGATCGAGCAGCTAGTGCCCGCGATCGCGGCGCATCGGGGGCCGGTATACGTCCGTCTACTGCGCGGGCAGGTGCCCGTCGTGCTTGACGAGTACGGTTACAAGTTCGAGCTCGGCAAAGCCAAGTCGATCCGTGACGGGAAGGACGTCCTGATCCTCTCGTCCGGCATCATGACGATGCGTGCGCTCGAGGCGGCAGAGGTCCTGAAGGACGACCGCGTGGACGCCGCGGTTCTGCACGTCCCGACCATCAAGCCGCTCGACACCGAGACGATCTTGCGCGAAGCGGGCAAGCCCAGGCGCCTTGTCGTCGTTGCCGAGAATCACACAGTGATCGGCGGCCTTGGCGAGGCAGTTGCCGCACTCCTGATGCGTTCAGGCGTTCATCCGCCTTTCCGCCAGATTGCATTGCCGGATGAATTTCTTGACGCCGGCGCACTTCCGACACTGCACGACCGGTACGGGATTTCCACCGCAGAGGTCGCAAGGCAGATCAAGCAGTGGCTTTAGTGCACCGGCGCTAAGCGCCAATCAAGCCAAGTTCTAGTGAAAAGCAACGCCCGCCGCATGTTGCGGCGGCGAGCGATGGCTCTCGTCCAAATGCCGGCGGTCGAGAGCCGGTGAATGAAGAGACCGGAAAGCTGCACGCCAGCGCAGGCTGATGCAGCGGCGCCAATGTCAATGCAGGATCAGGAGGAAAACATGACCATCTTGAAGCCCGGAAGCATCAGCCGCCGTTCGCTGTTGATGGCGGCCACGGCCGTACCTCTCTGCGGGATTCTGACCCGCCCAGCGTCTGCCGCCGAGTTCGTCTACAAGTTTGCGACCGGACAGGATCCCACGCATCCGGTGAATATCCGGGCGCAGGAGGCAATCGATCGCATTCGGGAAGCGACCAGTGGGCGGCTGGAGATCAGGTTGTTCCCGGCCAATCAGCTTGGCTCCGATACCGAGCTCTTGACCCAGGTTCGCAGCGGCGGTGTCGAGTTCTTCAATCAATCGTCCTCGATCCTTGCCACCCTGGTGCCAAGTGCGGGCATCGTGAACACCGGATTCGCATTCGCCGACTACGACAGCGTATGGAAAGCGATGGACGGCGATCTCGGCACCTATATCCGGGCGCAGATCGCCAAGACGCCGATCTTGGCGGTGTCGAAGGCCTGGGACAACGGCTTCCGCCAGGTGACTTCGTCCGGCCGCGAGGTCCGGACGCCGGATGATCTGAAGAGTTTCCAGATCCGCGTTCCGCCCGCGCCGTTGCTGACCTCGCTTTTCAAGGCGCTCGGAGCCGGGCCGACGCCGATCAACTTCAACGAGGTCTATTCCGCGTTGCAGACCAAGGTCGTCGACGGCCAGGAGAATCCGTTGCCGATCATCGCGACCGCGCGTCTCTACGAAGTGCAGAGCACGTGTAGCCTGACCGGGCACGTCTGGGACGGCTACTGGATCCTCGGCAACAAGCGCGCTTTTGAGCGCCTGCCGAAGGACGTGCAGGAGATCGTGACTCGCGAGCTCGACCGCTCTGCCGTCGATCAGCGCGCCGACATCGCAAAGCTCAGCCAGTCATTGCGCACCGATCTCTCGGCCAAGGGCCTCAAGTTCATCGACGTCGATCGTGCCGCCTTCCGCCAGGCCTTGTCCAAGACCAGCTTCTACGCCGACTGGAAGGGCAAGTTTGGTGAGGAGGCATGGTCGCAACTCGAAAAAGCCGCGGGCCAGCTATCATGACCAGCATGAGCCATACGCCGCACGTCGATGCCGGCATGGCGGCCGGCAAGTCTCAAGCGGGCTCGCGCAGTTGGGTGGTTACAGCGAACACTGTGCTCGGCCACGTAGTCGCTGTCCCGGCAGCACTGCTCGTACTGGCGGAGATCGCGGTGCTGTCCGCGGGCATCGTGGGCAGATACGTGTTCCGCTCGCCGATCGTCTGGTCCGACGAGCTCGCCGGCATTCTCTTCCTCTGGCTCGCCATGCTCGGATCCGTGATTGCGTTCCGGCGCGGCGAGCATATGCGGATGACCGCGATCGTCGGCGTTCTCAGTACGGAAGTTCGCGCGTTCCTGGATGTCGTGGCGGCCGCGGCATCGCTGGCATTTCTCGTGCTCGTCGTCTGGCCCGCCTATGAATTCGCGGCCGACGAGGCCTATGTCACGACGCCGGCGCTCGAGATCGTCAACAGCTGGCGTGCGGCCGCGTTGCCGATCGGGATAGGACTGATGCTGATCGCAGCGGTCCTCCGGCTCATCCGCATCGCGAGCCTGCGCAGCTTGCTGGCTTCGCTCGCGATCGTCGCAGGCATCATCGGGGCGTTCGTTCTGCTGGGCCCGATCTTGAAGCCGCTTGGCAATCTGAATCTTCTGATCTTCTTCGTCTTCGTGGTCGGAGCGATGGTCTTTGCGGCAGTGCCGATCGCGTTCGCATTCGGCCTCGCCACCGTCGGCTATCTCGCCCTGACCACCAGCACGCCCGACGTGGTAATGATCGGACGAATGGATGAGGGCATGAGCCACCTGATCCTGCTCGCGGTGCCGCTCTTCGTCTTTCTCGGCCTCCTGATCGAGATGACGGGCATGGCCCGTGCCATGGTCGGCTTCCTGGCCAGCCTTCTGGGCCACGTCCGGGGTGGGCTGCACTACGTGCTGGTCGGGGCGATGTATCTGGTATCGGGCATTTCCGGGTCCAAGGCGGCGGACATGGCCGCCGTCGCGCCGGTCCTGTTTCCCGAGATGCGGCAGCGCGGGGCAAAGCCCGGCGATCTCGTTGCGCTCCTGGCCGCAACGGGCGCGCAGACCGAGACGATCCCGCCGTCACTGGTTCTGATCACGATCGGCTCGGTGACCGGTGTCTCGATCTCCGCGCTGTTCACCGGCGGATTGCTGCCGGGCGTAGTGCTCGCGGTCATGCTCGCGGCCGTCGTGTGGTGGCGATCTCGCGGCGAGGACCTGTCCCACGTCAAAAGGGCGACTGGGCGGGAGATCGGCCGTGCTTTTGTCATCGCGATTCCGGCCATCGCGCTGCCATTCGTGATCCGGACCGCCGTCGTCGAGGGCGTCGCGACGGCAACGGAGGTCTCGACCATCGGGATCTTGTACTCGGCCTGTGCGGGTCTCTTCATCTACCGCCAGTTCGACTGGCGCCGCATCTATCCGATGCTGGTCGAGACAGCCTCGCTGTCGGGGGCGATTCTGCTCATCATCGGCGCGGCGACAGGCATGGCCTGGGCGCTGACCCAGTCGGGATTCTCTGCTTCTCTTGCAAAGTTCATGACCAGCCTTCCCGGCGGAGTACCTGTCTTCCTGGCGGTGACGATCGTGAGCTTCGTGATCCTGGGCAGCGTGCTGGAAGGGATCCCGGCCATCGTTTTGTTCGGTCCGCTCCTGTTCCCGATTGCGCGGCAGGTCGGGATGCACGATGTCCACTACGCGATGGTGGTCGTTCTCGCCATGGGCATCGGCCTGTTTGCTCCGCCTTTCGGCGTCGGCTACTACGCGGCCTGCGCCATCAGTCGCATCAATCCGGACGAGGGAATGAAACCCATCGTGGGCTATATGATTGCGCTCTTGATCGGCACACTGATCGTCGCAGCCGTGCCGTGGCTATCAATCGGCTTCCTTTGACGTCATGGCTGGACGCCTCGCGGGACAAAACCGCGAGGCACCTCGTCAGGCGAATTCCGGCAGATGCAGCGGCAGACCTTCGCAGGGCATATCGATCTCCTCGACCTGGCCCTTGCCGACCTCAGTGACGCGCAGCTTCTTGCCCTCGAGCGTGAAGGCGCAATTCGTCGGCTGCGGTCCGTCCAGGATCAGACGATCGGCGACCTCACCCCCGCGGTCCAGCACCGTGACGTTCTTCTGGTTGTAGACAGTGCAATAGTGCAATAAAGCCGGCCGTCCGTGCCAAAGGCCATTCCATCCGGCCCTTTGAAATCGGGATTGGTATCGGGTTGCAGGACGTTGCCGAAGATCACGCGTTTCGGCGTGGCCTCGCCGAGCACGTCGTATCGGTAGATCTCGCCGGTAAAGGATGCATTGGCATAGAGGTGATTGTCGGGACCGAAGGCAATGCCGTTGGTGAAGCGAATCTTGCGATCGAGCACGCGCAGCACCTTCATCGCTGCCGGATCGATCTCATACACGCGGCCGTCCCAATCAAGGTCCATATAGCCGTCGACGAAGGCCTGGCCATTGATGAAGTCCTCGGCGGCCATTCCGGAGTCAGTCATGTAGAGCAGTCCGTTCGGACCAAAGCAGAGGTCGTTCGGAAACAGAAAACGCTCCGCACCTCCGCCCTGCATGCGCCGGATCTCGTTTCCGCTTTCGTCGACGCAGATCAGCGCCTGGAGGCCTGCTTCTGCGATCCAGATCCGGCCGTGGCCATCGGTCGTCAGTCCGTTCGGACGGCCACCCGTTGTCCGGATCACTCTGCGATCGCCGCGAGGGTCAAGTCGCGTGACGCAGAGGGTCGATGCTGACATCTCCGTGACATACATCGATCCGTCCGGCAGGCACACCGGGCCCTCGGGCGCTCCGATTCCGGTAGCAAACAGTCTCGACGCCATTTTTTTCTCCCGTTCTCCAGATTGTCGGCGCTCGTTAGGCGATGACCAGGCCGCTGGCCGGATCGATCAGCACCACGCGATTGAGGTCGATGGCGAGGTCGATCCGCTCGCCATGGCTGCTGACGTCGTAAGCCTGCAGCTCGGCAACCGCATCCACTCCGCCGATCTTGATGGTGGTGAATGTGCGGGTCCCCGTAGGCTGAATGAGATCGGCGACGGCCGAATAAGAGACCACTCCGTCGCGGAGCGGTCCGCCGCCAGCCCGGCTGAAATGCTGGGGACGAATGCCGACGAGAACTTGTCGCCCCTCCGCATTGGTTAGTGACATGGCCTTCGCGCTCGGCAGGGTCAGCGCACCGCCGGACTGAAACACGACTGCTGCACCGGCGCCGTTCGTCTTGAGGGTTCCTGGGATGAGGTTGATCGAGGGAGAGCCGAGGAAGCCGGCCACGAACCCGGTGCGAGGCTGCTCGAACAGCTCGAGAGGGACCCCCTGCTGCTCGATGTTTCCGTCGCGCAGCAGTACGATGCGGTCGGCGAGCGTTCATCGCCTCGACCTGGTCGTGGGTCACGTAGATCATGGTCGTCGTGATCTCGTGATGCAGACGCTTGATCTCGGTCCGCATCTCGTCGCGCAGCTGCGCGTCGAGATTCGAGAGCGGTTCGTCGAACAGGAACAGGTCCGCCTTGCGGACGATGGCGCGGCCGATGGCGACCCGCTGACGCTGTCCACCCGAGAGCTGACGCGGATAGCGCTGCAGGAGATTGCCGATGCCGAGCATCTCGGCGGCTTCGCTGACCCGCTTCCTGATTTCGATCTCAGGAGTCCTTCGCGCGCGCAGACCGAAGCCGATGTTCTCGTTGACCGTCAAATAGGGGTAGAGCGCATAATTTTGAAACACCATCGCGATGTTCCGCTCGCGCGGGCGCAGATCGTTGACGACTGCGCCGCCGATCGCGATCGTACCGTCGTCCGGGTCCTCAAGACCGGCGATGGTTCGCAAAAGTGTGCTCTTCCGCAGCCGGACGGCCCTACAAGCACGGCGAATTCGCCATCGGCGATGGTGAGATCCACACCCCGAACCGCGTGCACATTGCCGTAGTATTTGTGCACCCCGGACAGCTTGACGTCAGCCACTCCGCTCTCCCTAACCCTTGACTGCGCCCAAGGAGATGCCGCGCACGAGATAGCGCTGCATCACCGAGACTGCGACGAAGATCGGCAACGTCCACAGGACCGACATCGACGCGATCTTTGCCCAGAAGTTCGACTGACCGCCGAAGTAGTGTGTCAGCATGACCGGAAATGTGATGACTTCGGTGCGTGTGAGCACCAGCGCGAAGAGAAAGTCGTTCCAGGCGAACACGAAGGTAAAGACCGACGTCGCCATGAGCCCCGGACGGACCATCGGGAAGACGACTTTCCAGATCACCTCCCATCGGTTCAGGCCGTCGACGAGTGCGCTTTCCTCGAGCTCCAGCGGAACGTCGACGATGTAGCCGCGCATCATCCAGATGACGTAAGGGAGATTGAATGCCGTGTAGAGCAGGATCAGCCCGAAGTAGCCGTCGACTAGGCCGAAATAGACGTAGATCAGGAAGATCGGGAAGACGACTGCGATCGGCGGGATCATGCGCTGGGAGATGATCCACATCGCCAGGTTCTCACCGCCCGTGCCGAACCGGGCGAGGCTATAGGCGCAGAGCGTGCCCAGGACGATCGCGATGCCCGAGCTGACGCCGGCGACGATCAGGCTGTTCAGGATCGCCACGACGTCACCATCCCTAAACAGGACGTAATAGTTCGAGAACTGGATCTGACCGGGAATCCACAAGAGCGGCACATGGTAGATCTCGTCCGGCGTCTTGAACGAAATCATGAAGAGCCAGTAGACCGGAAACAGAAACAGCAGGGTCACGACGCCGGCGCCGAGATAGCGAAGCGCCAGGGTGCGGGCTTTTCTCGCCGGAAGCTTGCCGACCCTCATCGCGCAAGCTCCATGCGCTTGAGGACCAAAGTGATGATGACCGCGTGAGCACCGCAATCACCAGGAAGGAGATCGCGGCCGTATCAACGGCTATCACGGGCGCGATCGCTGGCAAAATGATTGCGCGAAGCACGCGCAGGTACGACGCGCCGTCGATCTCCGCAGCCTCGAGCTGCGACTGGTCGACATTCGAGAGCGCTGCTAGCAGCAGCAGGAACATGAACGGCGACCACTGCCAGACTTCGCAGATGATGATCGCCGGATAGACGTAAGCCGGATTGACCGTCCACAAAATCCGCACTGGCTCACCGGCGAAGAAGCTGAGGATCTCACCGATCGGCCCGAAGCGGACGTCGAACATCAGACGCCAGGTCGCTCCCGCGACAATCGGAGAAATCACCGTGGGAAGGACCAGCAGCGCGACGAAGAGCTGACGTCCGGGCATGCGATCGATGAAGAGCTGCGCCATCAGGAAGCCGATCAGCAGCTCGAGGGGCAGGGCGATTGCGGTGATGATGGCGGTGTGACCAAGCGAGACCCAGAGGCGAGCATCCCTGAACAGCTCCGCGTAGTTCAAGAGGCCGACGAAAGACGTGTTGTTCTCGGTCATCGTGATGCGCTGGAAGCTCACGATCAGCGAGTAGATCAGGGGGAACAGGCCGACCAGGAGAAGGATCAGAATTGCCGGCGCGACGATGAGGTAGCGCAGGCGGTCCTCGAGCAGGCGCCCAAGCCGGCTCGGGCGACGTTGTTCGGCGCCATTGAGACTTGCGGAAAGCGTCATCATCAGTCCAGGAAACGGCGCCGCACGGGAGGGCTGCGCCCCCCGTGCGGTGTCCAAGCGAGCTATTGCGGATAGGCGCCGGGCTTGGCCGCCCAGGCCTTGTAGACGGCCTTTTGATTGTCGATGCCGACCTTCTCGGTGATGGCGTCGAACTGTTGCGCCAGGCGGTCGAGAATTGCCTTGGGATCTTCGCCAGCCCAGAGGCTCGAGATCGCCTTGGTCATCGCTTCGTCGTACTTGTCCTGTTGCAGCAGGGAGAGATCGAGCAGGCCCTTCTCGCCGGACGTCTTGATCGTATCGAGATAGGCGAGAGCCTCAGGCCAGAGCGCACGGTATTTTTCGCTCGCGTAGTGCGACAGGCGGAACGGATCGCGCAGCGTATAGGGGAGCTGGACGCGCTCGAGACTGGTCTTCTTGCTGTTCAGCCATTGGATAAAGAGATAAGCGGCCTCCTTGTTCTTGCTGGTAGCCGAGACCGACAAGTCGAAGCCGACGCCGAGCTCCGGGCGGCCGAGAGGCGTGAGTGCGTAGCCGACCTTGCCGGCGACCTGCGATTTGGGCACCCACTTCAACGCTTCCTCACCCGAGCCATAGCCCGCGGCCCATCGACCATAAGGAGGCCAGGAGATCGTGATGGCGGTCGTTCCCTGCAGGAACGCCGCGAGATTGTCGACGAAATTCCACTGCTCCACGCCCGGCGGCATGAACTTGTTTTCCGCCAGCATCTGCTTGAACACTTTGAGGCCGACGTCGCTGTTCACGGTCGCCTTCATGGTGTCCGCATTGAAGAACTTGCCGCCCTCCATGCGGAAACGCTCCTGGAACATGTATTGCGGATAGGGCGCTGTGCGGAAGAAGCCGGAGCCGTAAACCTTAGGCGCCATCTTGTCGGTGATGAACTGGCCGATCTCGTCGAACTGCTTCCAGTCTTTTGGCGGAGCCAGTTCGTAGCCGAACTTGGCTGTGAACTCCTCCTTCATCTTCGGATCCTCGAAGATGTCCTTCCGGTAGTAGAGCAACATCACGTCGCCATCGTCCGGAAAGCCGTAGATCTTCCCGTCAATACTGCATCTGGTTGTCACGGTAGGCCGCCGCGATGTCCTGCAACTCGTCACGATAGCTGAACTTGTCGACATACTTGTCGAGAGGCTCGAGCGCGCCAGCGCGCGCAAGGTCGGGCATCCAGGACGGAATGACGTTCAGCGCATCATAGGCGCCGGCGCCCGATTTGAAATCCTGCATGATCTTGGTGAACATCTGGTCGGTGGGCACTTCGACCACCTTCACCTTGATCCCGGTGAGCTTCTCCCATTTCGGACCCGAATAGTTCAGCGGATCGAGCGACTGGAGGCCGGCCTCCCAGACGATGCTGATCGTCGTGCCCGCATACTTCTTTGCGGCTTCGACCGCGATGTCGGCAGCGTCCTTATCAGCGGCAGGCGCCGAGCACCAGTGAGTGCTAGGACAGCGGCTGCGCCGAGAAACGTCCTGAACTTCATTCCTTCTTCCTCCTCTCCTGAACGTCGGCGGGCCGCAAATCGGCTGCGGAACGCTCCGCACGTGACCTTTGGCCAAGCGACCAGCCGTGGACGTCAACAGACCATGTCGCCACCGACAGGCGGGCCGAATTAACTCGATTCATCTATGTTAAGGTTTGCCGCGCGAGCGCGTCGCCGGGACGGCCGTACCGCCCCAATCCGAACCAGCGCGAGTTGGCTTCGTAGAAGCGCATATCCTCCCCAAAACGCTCAAGAGCTTTGATTTTGGGGTTAGTCTGCTTTGTGACGGAACTGCCCGACAAACGAGAACTTTGCAAGCATCGGTGAACTACGTTCACCTGTCCGTCGCAACCCTTCAGATTTGCGCCACTCCCTTTCGCGAGCTGTCTCGAGCGGCTCGCGACTCAGCGCGGCGATCTTAGGATCCACGGCCTCAGTGCCAATTCTCCGGAGCCCCCTTTGGCGCAAAGCGCACGCCTGGGGGTGTTACGCTTCCGCAATTCGAACCTATTCGGCACCATTCGAAACCGCAGTTGAACAGCACAAGATAGGTGACATTTGGCGACTGATCGAACGCCGCAGGCTGTGCAACGAAACACCATGCGCGTGCGACGAATGCCCATTTTCGGCCGGATAAGCCCAGAGGGCGACCAGCAAGTCATTGATTGTCCTCTACTCGTCGCTATCTCCTAATCAGCGGGTCCCAGGTTCGAGCCCTGGTATTCCTCGTCTCTCAGCGTACGTCTCCGAGAATGTAGGAGCTGAGCCCGCCGCGTTGCTCAAACCGCCTCTTGCCAAGGATTGTATGAGGCCTCGTCAGCGGCATCGTGCCGCGGCTGTTCAAAGCCGGCCAACGTACGTTGGTAAGAGAAAGCAAGTGAAGGCGTCTTTTCAGACGCGCCGCTGCACAGTCCATTCTGAACCCTGCGCTGCAGATGAAGGGCAATTTGCCGGAACGAGTCGCCGAAGATGGCCGCTATCCAGTTCGATAATGATGGCAGAGGGTGACGAGGCCCGCACTGTGCTGTTTATGATCGTAGCGTCTCCCAAAAGGATAGGCAGATCGGTGCCGGCCGGCGGAAAGCGCTCCAGCTTGGTACTAGTCGTCAGCCAGACCGAGGCGCCCGTTAACAGCGTCCAATAATGGGTGTGCGCCGCCCAGGTCACTTTCCAGAATACCGCTATCGATTGCGGGCCGGTGGTACGAAATTCGGCTCATAGAAACTTGATGAGTATCAAGATCAGCTCGGCGACAGATTGCCGCTCGCGAACGTGCGCCGTTCATGCTCAGCCTCGAAAAGGACAGGTAGAACTTTAGGCTCGGGCCGCATGCAAGAAGGTGGAGACCAAGCCAAATCGAGTTGGTGGCTTGATGGGAGCGCATACGTGGCCGAGACCGTCAACTCGGGCATTGTGTACGTTAGCGTCGCATCTCCCGCTCTGCAGTGCCTGATATATCGAGCGGGTGTTCATGAGATCACCGAGGGCGCGCCCCGCGCGGTTACTCCTGCATTCTAATTCCGGCGCGAATCCCTCCGGTATGTCCAGGAAATGCTCGCCTAGCGAAAAGCGACTTCAATAAGCCTCCTGACTGGAGAGCGTTATCGCGGTCCGCGCTATGATGCGAAGGTCGAGCCAAATGCTCCAATTGGTCACGTACCAGACGTCGTAGTCAACACGCTTTTTCATCAAGTCGATGGTCGGTGTCTCGCCGCGGAAACCGTTCACCTGGGCCCAGCCAGTCAGACCAGGTTTTACGTAACGGCGATAAGCATAGTTGCTGATCAACTGGTCGTAATAGTTATCGTGTGCGACTGCGTGCGGGCGCGGACCCACCAGCGACATGTCTCCACGCAGGACATTCCAGAGCTGAGGCAACTCGTCAATGCTGGTCTTGCGCAAGAGACGCCCGACCTTGGTGACACGCGCATCCTGTTTACTCGCCTGCGTGATCTCGGGACCATTCTCTGACACCGTCATGCTACGAAACTTCCAGATGCTGAATGGTTTGCCGTTGAAGCCGCGGCGTGTCTGTTGAAAGATAATGCGGCCCGGCGAATCCAGCTTGATCAGAATTGCCGTCACGATGAACAGAGGTGGCAGAAGCAACAACCCCAGAGAGGCCAGTCCAATATCGAGGCCACGCTTCAGCGCACGTTCACCGATCGAAAGAGGGGATCGCTGAATTTCAACTGCCACCGTTTCCCCGATGGGGACGAAAGGGCGCGACACGACGTCCGCGATAGTGGAATCCGGCAGCAAGCGAACAGCATTCGGTACCTGGCGCAAATGTTGGCTCAGCTTCTTCAACATTGGGAGCTCGGTCCAGTCGAAGGCAAGGAGAAACTCGTCTGCGTCTGCCGAACGGGATTCTCGAACGATTTTCAGGATATCTCGATCCCACTTCGTATCGTCATCCTCCAGCGTCAGGTCCAGAACGACGTGACGCACGACCTCAAAGCCGTTCTTACGCAGGTCCTTGAATCGGTTGGACGTGAAATCGGGTTGCTTTTGGCTGAGTAAGACAACACGCCGTCTGAAGGAGTGGCCTCTGGCAGACGATGAGGCCAGGGTAAGCCGCCATATCGCGCGGTGCGCGCCAAGACCAACGAGGCCCATCACTGCGAACAGGATGATGGTGCCACGGGACAGAAGGGCGGTCGATTTCAGAAGGAAAGCAGTAAATGCGAGAATCGTCAGTGACAACATCCAAACGAGAAGAACCTTACGCGATTGCCAGCTCGCATTGAGCAGATTGTGACGGTCGTAGCCGCCTTGAATGAATGCGATCGTGCAAAACGCGATCGACACGATCAAGCCGACGCCGACTGACAGGTCCGCGTCGGCCGGAGTTCCAATGAGCCTGCGATAAATCAGGGCGGCACCAACATAGCTGACCAGAACCAGAAGAAAATCGCCTGCCATGATAACGATCGGAAGTGGCGTCTCTAGCGAGCCGCCGCGACCGATGGCGATCGAGGATGCGTGCTTCGAGCCGTACATGACTGAGGACATGATAAGCCTCTTTGAAAAGTTTAGCCGCTGCAATGCACTGTCTGAAAGTAGAAAGCTCCATGACGAGCTAACACGGGTTCGGTGAGAACCGGGCGACGGCAGAAGGCCGCTAGCCGTGGGTGTGTCAGGTGCCGATGTCCATCGTGGTTCAATTCCAGTATCCCGTTGCGTGACGCGAGAGTTATCGGGGCGCCAGGACGCGTAGGCATGGCGATGGGGAATTTGCGGCACGCTGCGTGCTCGTCGGTTGTGCCGGAAGCGGCAACTCGGCCAATGGCGGCGGTGGGTCTGCTGCGAATTGGGTGGTGCTGCCTGAAAAGAAATAGAGCGTGGACCAGTCTGGTGACAATTCCACCCAATTGCTATTGCCGGCCCCTCGATTGTTGGCGCCATTGTGCGGCGAGTCCGGGGTGCGCCACCAGTCGGCTCCCACATTGGCGACAACTTTCATGTTCGGATCGGTGGTCTTCATGTCCATCTGCACATAGACGGAATCGACGCTTCCGGCAGCAAAGCTGCCTCGTCTCACCATCCACATCAGATCGTTGCGACCGGCCGGAGGACCATCGACAAGAGTGCCGCCGTCGGCTTGCGCCTCCGACTTCATCTGGGTAGCTAGATTCTTGGGAGCCATAGCGTCGAAGTGGGCTCCTGCGATCTCGTTTTCGCTCTGGTCTTGTACGAGGATCCATTCCTTTGTCGCGCGGAGGCGCACATAGGTCTTGCCATTTGACACGAGTATCTTCCCGTTAGGATTGGCGGACGCGGTCGTGCCAAATTTGGGAAAGACTGAAGCCAATCCGGTGACGGCTGTGAACCCCGCTGGAGGCTCGCCGGCTTCGGGCTTCGAAGTGCCGTTACACCAGGAGGATGTGTTGGGAACTCCGGCCGGAAACGCTTGGCTGTAACCTGGGGTGTTTTGCTCGACTACGCTCAGCGCAGTGGCTCCGTTTGATGGCTCGCCCGCCGCAAGGACGTTCTCTGGAGCGGCGGCAAGAATCGCCGCCGTTCCCATTGGCAAGAGCAGGGGCGGGAGTGTTCGCAAGACGATGTGCACGGCGTATCCGGGTGCTGCGAGCAGCAAGCACAGAGCGGAAGAACAGGGCGCGTCAGACATAGGCACCGACCCATAACCAGTTGAGCCTCTCCGCCTGCACTGTAGGAGTTTGGGGGCGGGCCAGACTTGACGAACCTCAAAATAGCCCGTGCGGCGTTGAGATCATGACGATGCCGTCGGCCAATCGGAGTTGCGAGGCTGGACGTCTTGCATTGAGTTCTTCGGCAAGCCAAGGCGCGCTCGGAAAGCACAGACGCGAGCGTCAATTCGACTGCTATCGGGCCATTGCGCGTCATTGCTCAGTTGCGTGGTGTCGCTCTCGGCTTGTCGGATGCGTAGAAGTGGTTCGTGACCGAATACCGCGGCATCGGTAGAGCCGAATGCGCGCCCGGAGCCAAGACTATCGATGTAGCGCCGTGCCGGGCTTTCGATGAAGAAGTACGAGAGGTACGCGACGACGAAGATAATGGCATAGCAAATCACGCAGAACACGGACATCAAGCCAGGGGAGGCGTGGACCAGCTTGTCGGCCACGACATTCATAAGGATCAAGACGATGACGGGATGCCACATGTACATCGAGTAGGTAAGTTGCCCAAGCGGAGCAAGGCGTTTCACGAAAACAGGCACGATCTGCCGGGCATCGGCAGCGACGGCGGTGATTGCGACGATATAGACGAGCCCCAGCGTAAAGAGATGATGGGTGTAGGAGATCATGGAAGCCAGCGTGAGAACCAGCGAAAAAAGCAAGACTGGCCCCGTCGCTGAAATCATGCGGACCTTGTCCCGAAAGTAAAGCAGGCAGACGCCAATCATGAACGACGGTAGCGCTCTGAAGGGTGGCGACAGGTCGACCCACGAGCGATCGATGGCGTTCTGAGCTAGATCTACAATGATGGCAGCGATGAGAGAGAGGACTGTTACCAGAAGCAGTCCGAGCCTTGATCTCATGCCGATCCAGGCGAAAAGCGGGAATATCAGATACATCACCATTTCGGCGCCAATCGACCAGGATACGCTGCTGAACGAAATCCCGTTACCACAGGTCACCATTGCGTTCAGGAGGAGCGCAGTTTCCGCGATGCATCGCAATTCGAACGACGGCTCGTGGTTGCCGGCCCTGCCAAGTACGACGAATCCGGACCAAACGATGATGGAGACCAGAAGCGTCAGCCAGTGAAGCGGCATCAGCCGCCCTACGCGCCTCTGAAGAAATGAACCATAGCCCGAGAGGGAATCGACCTTTGCGCAATACACGTGCGCGATCACAAATCCGGAGATCACGAAGAAGAGGTCAACGAACAATGCGAGGCCGCTCGGCAGCGCGGACCGAACATCGGGTGGAAAAAAGAACTCGAAAGAATGACGAACGACGATACCGGCTGAGGCAACAAATCGCAGCAGATCCAAGTGGAGCATCTTGTCGGATGCAACGCGAAGCGCAGGCACGTTCCACGAATTTGTCGTCATAACGGGTCGCTCCAACGCCTTCTTGCTCGGACCGACGGGCCTTCGCGACGAATCTTGACCAGCGCGCCCAAGGCCAATGCGAGGATCACGAGAGAGTCGTTCGAAAAGGCGTCGGTCACCGTGATCGGGCGGGCAGGGGCGGCGGGCCCCGAACCAGCATCCATCCGCTGGTGGCCTTTGCCCGTCTGATGGGATCCGTCATTGCCGATCGCAATGCTCCCCTCGTCCGAACCAGGTGTCGGCTCAAACGAACCACCCCTCATGAGATTGTAGTCGCTGCGCGGCGGCGTCGGAGGGGACGAAGGTGCGTTCGGGGGCTGCATTTTGGGCGCGGAGCCGCGAAGCGGCGGGGCGGGACCTGCACGAAACTCCTCGGCGCTCGTGGAATAGAAGCCGATCGTCTTCCATTCCGTTGAGAGCGTTGTCCAGTTGCTGCCGCCAACGCCGGGATTGTTGCTATGATCATCAAGATAGGGAGCTGTGGCGTGGCGCCACCAGTCGGCACCTACCATAGCTACAAGATGCAGGTTCGGGTCGGTTACCCGCATTTCCATTTGGACGTAGACGGCATCAACAGTTCCCGCCGGGTAGACACCTCGCGCCTTGTACCAAAAATGGTTGTTGTAGCCGACCGGAGGCGCATCGAAGGAAATGGTTGCGCCGGGCAGAGAGGTCGCCCTCATGGGAATGGCGACATTCCCTGCGAAGTCCGAGACGAAATGTCCTCCGGTCAGTTGGACCTTCGCTTGGTCCTGAACCAGCGTCCATTCGCCCGATTGCTTGAGGCGAACATAGGTCTTCGCGTTGGCAACCTCGATCGCGGCATTCGGATTCGAATACGGCGGTGCTCCCACTTTCGGATAGACTTGCCCCCAGCCTTCTACCGCACTGAAATCCGCAGGCGGCGACCACAGTCCGCCATCATTCCAACCCTGGTACCAGTTGAAGCTCGGAGGTACGCCCGCCGGAAATCCTTCACTATTTCCGGGGGTATTCTGTGTGAGGAGCTCGGACAGTGAGAAGTCCATTGGCCGTTCCTTTCACGCCGTGGTTGAGCTACGCATCATCCATTTCGGCGATGTAAATCGGCCCGCGTAGGAGAAGAACAGCGTCATCGACGTGAAATTGTCGATCAGGTTTTCGGACAGAAAGTAGATGAGCAGCACCGTGTACATGGTTTTCGCCGACCGCTCCTTCAGTGAAAAGGCAATGCTGAACACGAAAATCACAAAGACGACGCCGTTCAGCAGTCCATACTCCGCGAGGACACGCAGGTAGTCGTTGTGTGGCGGCAGCGGCAATACGGTCAGTAGGCCGGTCTGGCTTGCCCCGTAGCCGAACAATATTCCTCCGATCCCCAGCGACGAATAGATCTGCCATATGTTCGTCCAGTGGGTAATGCGGAAGAATGCCGACATGTCCGTCGTACCGGTCAGGTCGATCAATTGCTTAGTTGACATCCGCGCAACGGTGCTCGGGTCGAGGCTCCAGATGAGCGCTATCGCGTTCAAGCCGGTCATCAGTCGATCCAGTGCGCCGATCGCATAGGCGGCAAAGCTGGCGATCGCCAATAGGAGAAGAGCGACGAATACCTGCGGCCTCAACGGGAAGAAGGACCAGAGACCAATGGAGATGATGGTCGCCAATGCAGGACCAACCCGGTTCATGATTGCAGCATTCATGAATTGCGCTATCAGGACCCTGGTTCCGAACCACGGCGACAACGCAAAGAACAGCGCAGAAAAGTAGAGTGCTGCCGTATTCGTGTTCGGGAAATAGGAGAACACGTCTGGATATTCGATGCCGGTGTAGACCTTCGTCTGGCCAACCACCTTGAACAATAGAGGCAGGGCGGCGAGCGCATAGATGCACCGCTTCTCGGACCGGTGGAGCCGTTCCGGTGTGCTCCGCCCTGCTAGGAAGAACGAGTAGATTGACAGAAGCTTCAAAGCATCCGGAAGTTCGAACGCGCCAAAATTCACCAGGTAGCTCGTGCCCGTGAACGCACAGGCGAGCATCAGGAGGATCGTGTAAGGGCCGCTGCGTTCCGTCGCTACGAGCGCGTGATAGGCGGACCACGAGATGAGCAACAGGCTTATCGAATTGCTCAGGACGTTGAATACGCTCGACCCGGTGAAGTGGTAGATGAACGTAAGGCAATTCAGGAATACGAGGCCAGAACAGGTCACCACGAAGAACCGTCCCTGGACGGTCGTCGACGCGTAGACGAGTTCCGATGTCTTCTCTCGTCCTAAAGTTAGATCCTTCACGGCAAACTTACTCACATCCCTTGGCTGTGCGGTTCCTGCGACGCGCTGCTCGAACGCGCTGAGCCCTGGTCGACCGGAGACCGAGCGGTCAACATGTCAACGATTGCCGTATCCGAGTTGACGTCCGTCAATACCGGTCGGTTCGCTTCGATGGACGCTGCAGCGTCAGAAGAAGTGGAGTCGGCGGTGGAACGTGGCAAAAGCACTATATTCGCTAAAGCGTTCGGTCTGTTATGGCGACGGCAGTGGGTCATCTATCTGTGCATGTTGCTGACCTCCGGCGTAGCATTTCTCTACTACGCGGCTGTTGGCGACCGCTACGAAGCATATGTGCTGCTACGTGCCGGGCAGGGGATCAAGGAGCGCTCATCCAGCGCCGCCGCCTCGCCTTTCGGAGAGGGCGTCGACCTGCAAAGCCGTATGGAATCATTGTCACGCATCGCCAAGATCGACCAAGTTATCTTGGAGGCCGCAAAGAACGTCGGCTACGACAGACTCTCTTCCGATTCAAATCCGACGCTCTTGGCAAGAGCTATGGCATGGGGAAAGGAAATCGATCTCCGGGACGTGTTCGGCAGACAACGGCCGGAACCGAAGTCACAGCCGAACGCGCAACCGCAGGAGCAGGCAGAGGCGGAAGAAGACATCGAGCGAAATCAGGCCGGCATTCTCAGTTTGCGGGATCGCATCAATGCCAAGCAGGAGGGCCGATCCGATCTGTTGAGGATAACGTTCCGCCACAAGGATCCATCGATCGCGGCGAGCTATTTGAACGAGCTCGCCAACGCGTTGGTCGCCGTTCAGAATCTGGACGTTCAAATGCCTGGCGCGCAGGAGTTCTTCCAGCAGCAGACGAAGCGCCTCGAGGAGGAGTCCGAAGTGGCGGCTGCCAATCTGAAGCGATTCTCTGTCGAGGCCTCGATTTATGCCGTCGACGATCAGCGCCAACTCCTGCTCAAGCGCGCCAGTGATCTGGCCGCACAGATCTCCACCACACGGGGTGCAATCGAGGACAAGAGGGGGCAGAAGCTTGCGATCGCAGACCAATTGGCGGTCCTGCGGCCGGTTACGCAGAACAAAACGGTGAATCGCATGGTGACCACGCTCGCCGGGCAGGAGTCTCGAAGGACCCTTGATGCGTCTGCCAAGGCGCCGGATCAATTTGAGGAGCAACCGCCGTTGCTGCTGATCAAGGTCTATCAGGACAACATGGCGTCCCTTATGAAATTGAATGCCGATCTCAACGGGCAGACCGAGCTCCTGAATCAACTCGGCACCGAGCTTGAGAATGTGAACAAGGAGCTGGCATCGCTCTCTGCAAAGGAGGCCGAATACGGCAGATTGAAGCGCGTTCTCACGACAGCGTCGGCAGCCGCGGCACAGTATGCAGGCCGGATCCTCGAGGAGCAGATAAGCTCGGAGGTCGCCAAGAAGAGCCAGCTCTCCAGCCTCAGAGTGGTGCAGAGAGCGATAACGCCAACGGCGCCCGTATTTCCTCAAGTCCCGCACCTCGTGGCCCTGGCGCTTGCCGGCGGTTTTCTGCTCGGCCTCGGAGGCGTTTTCGGGCCGGAACTGGCAAAAGGCACAATGCACGCCCCGCCAAGTTCCGAAGCGAGCGCGGGGGAGGACGATCCAGTGAATTTGCTGCTGGTCGCTCGGCAAAGAAAGGAAGCGGTGAAAGACCCTCAACCTGCCGGATGGGCAGACCTGAGGGAAGACGCCGCCATAGGCCCGGTAGCCAGATCGCCCAGAATGCCTCCGCTGACAGGGTGAGCCTGAAGCGACCGGCTTGCATTCTAGGGGCGCGGCGGCATCGGTGCCAAACGAGTGTGACATCCGCATGAAGATTTTCAGCATCTGTTGCGTTCGGGACGAGAACGACATCGTCAGCGAGACGTTCGAGGCAGCGTTGCGCTGGAGCGATAAGATCTTTGTCTTCGACAATGGCAGCGTCGATGGGACTTGGGAGACGGTTCAGTCCTTCGCGAGCCGCAGTGACAAGGTCGAGATCGTTGGTCATGATGACCGCACGTTCACTGACGAACTCCGCGGGGAGATATTCGAAACGCGTCGGAGCATAGCGTCTCCGGGAGACTGGTGGTGCAGGCTCGATTCCGATGAGATCTACATTGACGACCCAGCTCGCTTTCTCGCGCGGGTGCCCGGCAGCTACGGCTTCGTCCTCTCGGCGACGTTCAATTTCTACTTCACCGATGTTGATCTGCGCGATTACGAACAGAGTCCATCGGATTGGCTAAGAAGACCAGTGCAAGACAGGCTCAAGTACTATCAGAACAATTGGAGTGAGCCGCGATTCGTCCGCCATCAGAGCGATCTCCGCTGGGGCGGGCTGATATGGCCTCATAATCGCAGCCGGACATATCCGTCACGGATCCGGCTGAAGCATTTCCCGTATCGTTCTCCGATGCAGATAGCGAACCGGCTGGAAATAAGGCAAAGGCAACCCGCGCTATTCAAGCACGAAGCCAATCGAATGCTCGCGAAGGGTTTGCAGCCCGACTGGGCAGAGGAAGGCCCGGCCCCGATGCATGAGACAGCCTCTTGGCGTGATCGCGTGAGAGAGGCCACCGAATGTGATGTAGATCGGGGAGACGGGATTCTTCCCACGCGCGACGATCTAATGCCTGCACTTCCATCGGCGGCCGTCGATCTGGTCAAGGTTGGCCTGCGGCGGACCCACATGGGGCGGACGATATTGTCACCGATGCTCAGGTGGCATTGGCGCCAGTTCGGTTGGCGACGATGATTGTCTTCCACGCGCACCGCATTGGCAGCGGCAAAACCAGAACTCACGGGAGCACAGACATGATGGTGAAGGACCGGCTTAAATCGATCATCAAGTCAGCGGGGTACGAGATCCGCCGTCATCATCCCAATTTGGTGGAGTTTCTCCACTCGCGGTCTGTCAACTTGGTGCTGGATGTCGGCGCGAACGAGGGCCAGTTCGTGCAGGAAATCAGGTCAAAAGGGTACACAGGCAAGGTAGTCTCCTTCGAACCGGTCGCCGACGTGTTCGAACGACTTGAGAAGAACTGCGCAACCGACAAGAATTGGCATTGTCGAAACGTGGCTCTCGGCGAGACGATCGGCACTATCGAGATCAACGTCAGCAAGAATACGGCGATGAGCTCGATCGCCAACCAGACAGAGATCGGTCGTAAGAGCATCTATGCGACGGACGTGATCCGCGTCGAAGAGGTGCGCATCGCGACCCTCGATTCGATATACTCGGAGTTTGCCGACGAGCGCGTGTTTCTGAAGGTCGATACCCAGGGATTCGAACAGCACGTTTTGCGAGGTGGCGGGAACTCGCTTCGTCGCCTTCTTGGCGTCCAACTGGAATTGCCGCTCGTCCACCTCTACGAGGGCACCTGGAAGTTTGACGAGGCGCTCCTCTTCATGCGCGAGGCCGGATTCACGCTAAGCCAGATGCGACCTGTGACCTACTATTCTCAGGATCCTGTCTCGCTGCTCGAGGTCGATTGCATATTCAAACGGACTGAGGCCTCCGACGAGATCAAGTACCACTGACATTCGGGACACAAAGTCTTTTCAATCAACTGCGGAACGGGAGACAAAAGGCCTCTCGTCGTAGATCGATTTGAACGGAAAATTCATCGCGGATGTTGAGCACCGGAGAATCGCGCCAGTCGGCGGTGGCCCCATCGCCCCGCTCCGCTCGGGGGACTTCGATGAGACCAGGGGCGGATCCTGGATCGGCCGGGCGCTCCAATTGGCGGGCTACGGTCTCCCGATCGTCCCGTTTGCGATCGTGGTCTGCGCGCTCGTCGCGTTCGCCATCCTGCCCGCCGCAATCCGATTCTCGGTGCGGCGACACTACGAATAGTCGGCGGCCGGATGTGAGCTATTTGCCGGACCCGGGCAGCGCGAAAGGTTTCCGGTCGCGTCTAGACTCTCACCCGGCCGGATTCGACATTCTTGAGCGAGAGACCGAACAAGAGCCAATAGCGCCAAAGTGCTATGATGAGAGAGGTCAGCAGGATCGCTCCGCCAGCTCCATGGAGGCCGGCAATAGGCAGCAGCGCCAACTGCGCCAAGACCAACACACACACCGAAGCGACATTCGTGACCGTCGTCAACCGATCGCGATGTGCCGTAAACAGGCTGAGGGCACCGAAATCGGCCATGTAGCGAGCCGCTAGCCCGGTGACGATCAACCAAAATGCCGACCACTGCGCAGCGAGAGCAGGCTGCTCCAGCCACGGCAGGAGCACCTGGAACGCTAGGCCGATCGCAATGCTGAGCGCCGCCGTGGCAAGAGCCGTCGTCTGCATGAAGCGCCAAGCCAGCTCACGGTGTGCGGAGGGCCCCCCGGTCCGATACGCGCTGATCAGGAGAGGACGCTGTTTCTGCTGAAGGACCAACGCAAGGAAGGTAGTTGCGGAACTGCCTACGGTCCAGAACAGGAAGTAGATGCCCGCGACCCTCAGGCCCAAGAACAAGGTGATAAGGTAGCGATCGATGTATTGGCTCGCAATGAAGCCGAGATCGCTTACTAGCATGAGGAAGGACTTCCGGATCGCTTGGGTAATCACTGAGGGCCTAAACGGAAGGGAGAAGCATGCCTGCCACGGCCAGGACCAGCTCAGGAAAACGAAAAGCGCTACCGAGACGATGCTCCCGGCCAGCCAAAATTCGAAAAGATAGGGGAGTGCCCTAAGGCTCGAATCCCAGATGGCGAGTGGAACGTAAGCGAGAATCCACGCCGCACCACGTAGGAAGCCGATAGCGTTCGCCGAGAGGTGCTGCTGCAGGCTCGAAAGTAGATAGAAGATGTCGTTTCCGACATGTTCGAACATGATTACGGCAACGATCAGGATCCAGAGGGTGGAAGTGCCAAGGGCGATGGTGACCAGAGCAACGATCAGCAAGAGTACGACGTACGCCGAGATCACGAAGCTCCAATAGTGGCGCATGCCGTCGATCATTTCCGCCGCGGAGGCCGTAACAGCGTCGCGCATCAGCAGATGATTCATCCCGAGATTGACGACGATTGGAACGGCGGCGATGGCGCCTGCGGCAAGCCCGTACAAGCCCAGCGACGACAGATCGAGATAGCGGGCAATAAAAAGGGCAAGGCCGAATTTGCAGCTCATGATGCTGGCCCGCATGGCGATGACCATCAGAGCGGTGAGGAATTGATTGAGTGTAGCGGACATGCGTGCGGTGCTCACAATGCAGATGATGAATCAGGCACAATGAACCACCAGTGCCTCCTGCGGTCACCCTGCCATAACGCATCCCGATTCCAGGCCTTCGATCGGCAGGAACAGGTCTTCTATGAAAACTGATGATCATGCACTCTCTTTCCCTGAGAAGCCTACATATGCAGGAGGTCCGGAATTTGAGGGGTATCAATAATGGCGTGGCTGAGAAGGGAGTGCGACCGGGCGATAGTGAATAAGCGCGGCCAAGCGCGCGTTCAGGCAAGTTGCTCCGGTGTGCTGTGCCTTAGTCGGCGCAGCCGGGCGGCGAGCGATCGCGGGCAAAGGGAGAGAACGACGAAGCGGAAAACGGCGTTCAGGCTCGCGCCGTAAAGGTCGTGACGAAATCGCCAGGCCACCTCCAGTATCTCCTGAAGAGTGCCGCCGCTCTTGCGAAAATCGGACAGCGTGATCAGTCCGCGACGGGCGAAGCAGCGCTTGGCCTCGATTTGGATGGTCGTGCGCAGCTCTGAGTCCTGCACGTGAGCTTCTGCTGTCTGTGCGATCAAGTCGGCCACCCGGCGCCCGTCGTCCAGAAGCTGTTCGACGCCCAACCGAGCCGTCTCGGAATCATCGTGATAGGTATAGGTTGCGCAGGCCTCATTGATCAGCCCGGCTCGGCCCAACAGCAGAAGCGGTGCCCAAGCGGCGACGTCGGCCGTGTGCGGAAGATCAAGCGGAATGCCTCCTCGCTCCCGCAGCAGTTCGGTACGCATCACCACGCCACACATGTTGACGGTGATCTGATCGGTCAAGAAGTCCTTCAGAATTATCGCGCCGTCCCGAACGCCCGTATTGCAGAGACGGCTGGCGCGGGGGGGCCTTGTTTGCCCGAGTGAGGCTGCGTGAAGATTGCTCAGTGTGATCACGCTCGAAAGTTGCGGCTGCTGTCTGATGAGAGCCGCGCATCGCTCGAGCAGCCATGGCATGATCCTGTCATCATCGGAAACGAAGACGATATAGTCGCCCTTGGCGTTTGCGAGACAGGCATTCCAATTGGGGAGCAAGCCGATATTCGTCGCCTGATTGATGACTCGCAATCTCGAGTCGCTGAAGGCACTCAAGACCCGGCTAGTATCGTCCGGCGAGGCGTTATTCGAGACGAGGATCTCGAAATGGGGATAGGTCTGCGACAACGCCGACGCAATACAGCCCTTCAAGAGCGCAGCCCGATTATACGTAGGAATGGCGATCGTTACGAAAGGATAGGTCTGATCATCTGAAAAGTAGCGGTTCGCGACCGTTTGGGCGCCATTCAGGGGCGCGCTCTCCGTGATATTCGCCGAAGCTGTCATGGATCAGGATTACCGGACGTCGCGCGGCAGCAATCGCGGCGGCCGCCAGCCATTCGACCGACTATTCCGAGGTACCTGATCAGAAGTGGACCTGATGGCGTGCACGACCGTCTCCATTCCACAATTGATCGCACCAAAGGCGCGCACGGACGGCGAGTGGCATCGTTGGGGCACGCCCAATGTCAACTAGTGCCACCCGAGCCGACCCGAGTTGACGATTATCAATTTCCGCTTGCTGTTCTCCACGTCAGGCGACCTGGTTGAGGGCGGTAGTCTGCCTCTTGCGTGCACTTGTGTGCGTGCGTGGGATTGCCGCGGTCCGTGTGGCCGACGAAAAAGGGTGCCGCTGCGCGACACCCTGAAGCTGTAGTCCCTCGATCGCGGTGGGCTAGTGCTGTGCCGGCAAGGAAAGCGTTTGACCTGCAGAAGAGTTGGGATCACTGGCCACGACTCTGCTGGTCTCTGCACCGGTGTTGGTGACGTCCGTTGCCGCATATTGTGTCATCAGTGCCGCCGCCTGATTTGCAACACTCAGCAGTGATGCCGAAGCGGCGCTTGTTGGCTTGGCGACCAGCGAAACGTTATCATACAGCGCACCCAGCCCGTCCTTAGACTGGCTCGCCACCTCGCGAAGTGTCAGGCGATCCTGTCCGCCGGTGCCGACCACGCTGAAATCGTAGCTTTGCCAGGTGTTTCCTGGTGGAACCACGCCAATGACCGAGCCGTTCCACAACACCTCGATTGAGCAGGTGGAGCTTGTGAATCCCGGTCGCGAACGGGCATCGAGGGAGAGTACGTACTCTTGGCCGGCGGTGGTCTTTACATCTTGGTACAAGCCATCGAGAGCTCCGGCATAGTCCAGCTCGCCGTAATTTCCTCCGTCGCTGGCCTTCACGCCGTTGAGGTTGTTCCAGAGTTCGATGGTGCCGCCACTGATGGCGTGCCAGCCCGTAATGGAATTGAAGGCCCCCCAACGACCGTCCAGCAAGGGTACCAACGATGACGATTCGAAGGACCCGTTTGTGAGCAGATTGCTGCCTGCCGTCGGTGGTTGCGTGACGGGTTGAGATGTCGCGGCGGTCAATTCGATGTTATCATAGAGGGCGCCGAGTCCGTCGCTACGTTGGCTCCCCACCTCGCGGAAGGTTAGGCGATCCTGGCCACCGGTCCCGACCACCTTGAAGTCGTAGGTTTCCCATGCTGCGCCGGGAGGGACGGTGGCAACGACTGAGCCGTTCCACAACACCTGGATCGAGCAGGTTGAAGCGGTGAAGCCGGGCCGTGAGCGTGCGTCGAAAGACAAGTTGTAGACCTGTCCCACAACAGTCTTGACGTCCTGATAAAATCCATCTTGAGCTCCGGCATAGTCGAGTTCGCCGAAATTGCCGCCATCGCTGGCCTTGACTCCGTCAAGGTTGTTCCAAAGCTCGATCATGCCGCCGGTGATCGCCGTCCAGCCGGAGACGGACCGGTAGGCTCCCCAGCGGCCGTCAGCGAAGGGTGCCAAGGTCGTCGCCTCGAACGATCCATTGACCAACAGGTTCTCGCCCTGTGCCGGTGGAGTGGTGACGGGAGAACTCACTGTCACACTCAGGGCAGCGGATTTAGAACTGACGTTACCTGCAGCGTCGGTGGCGGTTGCGGTAAAGGCGTGGGCCCCCCTCGGCAGTTGCGCCGTGGTCACGCTCCAGGTGCCACTCGCATTGGCCTTCGCCGTGCCGATCACGGTGGTCCCTTCAAATACCTTTACTGTACTGCCCGCTTCCGCTGTGCCACTCAACGTCAATTGCTGAGCGTCTGTGGTCGCGTCACCGACAGTACCGGTATCCGGTGTGAACGCCGTGATCTTGGGTGCTGCTGGCGCCAGCGTATCCGCTGGCACGACCGGAGGTGTTTCCGAGGATCCGAGCAGCGGCGGAGGCAAGTCTGCCGTGAAGGCCGCAGTGCTCATGGAATAGTAGCCAATCGTCTTCCACTGCGTTGAAAGCTCAACCCAGTTGCTTCCGCCGACGCCCGGATTGTTGCTGTGGTCAGCGAGGAAAGGAGCCGTCGCGTTGCGCCACCAATCGACGCCGACCATGCCAACCAGTTTCGCGTTCGGATCTGTCGTCCTCATGTCCATTTGGACGTAGACGCCGTCGACCGTTCCTGCGGCGTACGTCCCTCGTGCCCCATACCAGAAATGATCATTGTACCCGTCCACGGGAGCATCAAAACTCGCGGTCCCATTTGACAGATTGGTCACTGACATCGGATAGGCTGAATTGCCTGCGAAATCAGCGACGAAATGCCCCCCTCCCAGTCCGAGCTTCGACTGGTCCTGAACCAGCACCCATTGGCCGGTCTCCTTGATGTGTACATAGGTCTTCGCGTTCGCGACCTCGACGTCTGCGTTCGGGGAGGCCGGAGCCCCTTCCTCTGTGTAGACCTGCCCCCAGCCCTCGAGAGCGGTGAAGTCCGCAGGCGGAGTCAACTGACCGCCGGGATTCCAGCCCTGGTACCAGCTATAGCTATGCGGCACGCCGGCAGGGAATGCCTCGCTTTGCCCAAGCGTGTTCTGTTTGATCAGCTCCGACAACGAAATTGCCATTTCACTTTCCTGGTGATCAGTATGGGTTGATGTCGTGAGACAGCAGTCAGCGCTCACTGGGCGAGGCCATCGCCCAGTCCCTCGAAGCATGACCGACTTCATGCGGCTCACGCCAACTGAACGCAATTTCTGCTAAGACGAGATACTCGCAAGTATGGGCTGCGCGTCATGCAGCCAGCATCCGAGCGCCACCGAAATCAAGCTTGTCGAATCACGTTTGCGCCTCTCCCCAAAAGATGAACCATGCCAACGCAAAGTTCAATCGACCTTGTTGCATCGAACTCGTTATAGAGCCTGCGGACTTGCGCGAATTTTGTGCGATGGCCGTCGATCGAGACGACCGGTGCAGTGCAAGCGTCCCCTTACGAGAGCCGACGCTTGCAACAGAATTTGTCGCCAATGTGATTGAGAAGTTGCCGAATGGTACGAGAGTGCGGCGTTCTTCGATGAAAGCGGAGGATGAAACACATTTGCCCTTGCGAAAAGCAAAGTCACTTGGTCGCAGAAATCGCTACAGCTCGGAATTGTAAGCATATTTTGCTTTGGCCTCTGGTGCAGTGATCATGCATTCGGCAGCTTGCGTCGAATTGTCCCGCTGCCGTCGGAAGTGTGCACGTCGCCGAGACTACGATCTTGCGGATCGGCGTTTCAGTCCCTTCGGCAACCGCGCGACATCAATGAGCGCCTGTGAAGCACCTCGTCGCTAAACGTCCTGCACTCGCATTATTGAGGGGCGTCAATTCGACTGCGGAAATCAAGACTAAGCACAAGACTTCACCTCTCTCGGGCTAACCGGTTGATCGAAACGGAAGGTATGTCGTGATCGCTTTTCGCGCAGACACGGGAGTGTCTACCGTTTTGTCGGATTGGCTCGACCTCGCGCGTGGACTTGCCGCCGTCGAGGTTCTGGCTTTCCATTCCTATCAGTTGATGTTCATGGAAAAGCTCCCGGACGAGAGCCATGGCCCGGCGACCAGGATGGTCTTTTCCATCCTCTGGACATTGAGCGCGCATGGTCCCGCTGCCGTTCTGGTCTTCTTCGTCTTGAGCGGGTACCTGGTGGGTGGCCCCGCGCTGGTCAGAAGCCTGCGTGGACGGCTGCATGCGGTGGACTATTTCTCGGCGCGGTTGGCGCGCCTCTATGTTGTGCTCCTGCCAGCGCTGACACTTTCGTTCTGCATCTATATTTCAGCGCGGCAATCTGCAGGCTGGCAGCCCTATGTGTCCTCTCATCAGGACCTCTACGATGGCGCAGCGATTTTCCACGCGCCCATCGGGGCTGTCACCGCAATCTGCAACAGCCTGTTCCTCCAGACCATCGTCTGTCCGGAATTCGCCGGCAATGCAGCCCTATGGAGCCTATCGAACGAGTTCTGGTACTACGTGCTGTTCTTTGCGTTGATTTCGGTCCGCAGGACTCCGGCCTATCTTCTGCTGATCGTCGCAGTTTTCGGATTGTTCGTGTTGGCGGAACTTCATGACAGGAGCGGCACGCACATCGGCATGAAGCTCCTATTCTTCTTTGCCATCTGGTCTCTTGGTGTGATCGCCTATGCCGTGATTGCACCAATCTGGGCGTGGTGTTGCGGCTTTCTCGTGAGCGTAGCTGGCTTGTATGTTCTCATGTCCAAGGGCCTGCCCCCTCAGTGGGCGGCATCCAGTCTGGCCATTGGATTGGTCACAGCCGCATTCGTCGTCGGCATAGACTATATGAAGGTGCCGTTACCTTCATGGCTACGCGCCGGCCGGGAGCTTGCGAAATTCAGCTTTTCATTATACGCGATTCACTATCCGATCCTGCTGCTTCTCAACGTTACTGTTGCCAGCGGTCGTCAGGATTTCACGCTCGCGTCGGTCGGACTCGACGCGAGCTTCATCCTTGTTTGCCTGAGCGCCGCTTGCGTCTTCTATTTCGTGTTCGAAAGCCGCACGTCGGCGGCGCGTGATTGGTTGAACGGCACCATGTTGCGCGACATTGCGGGACGCGGTCGCATGCTTCGTCCCGAAGCGATTGCCGGCACCGCCATGAGACCTTCGCCTACATCAGATCCAGCGATGACGATTCCAGGTGCAGGAGCAAAGCCTCTCTTGCAGTCTTCCGACGCCGGCAGCCCTTTGACGATGCAAGTCGCGTCTCTGCAGGCGCGACATGGGGCGGCCGCTGCAAACGTCCCGATGGTGCTGCTGAATGACGGTCATTCATTGCCCCAACTTGGCTTCGGCGTCTGGCAGATCGACAATGCCAATGCACCCGACATCGTCGCCACCGCGATCGATGCGGGATATCGTTTGTTCGATACAGCTGCGAACTACGGGAACGAAGCCGGGCTTGGCGTGGCCTTGAAGAGGGCGAACCTGCCGAGAAGCGAGTACTCTGTCACGACGAAGCTCCGTAATGAAGATCAAGGATACGATCGGACGATGCGCGCCTTCGACGCGAGCGCAACCAGGCTGCAGTTGGACGTCATCGATCTGTACCTAATTCATTGGCCGTGCCCTCAACGTGGAGCCTACGTCGAGACCTGGCGTGCGCTCATTGAACTTCAGAAACAGGGGCGCGTCAGGTCGATCGGGGTGTCCAACTTTACGGCCGACCATTTGGAGTGCATCGTGCGCGAGACAGGTGTCGTACCCGCGGTCAATCAGATCGAACTACATCCCGCGTTCCAGCAACGCGCGCTGCGGAGCGTCCATGAGCGGTATGGTATCGCGACCCAAGCCTGGAGCCCGCTGGGGCAGGGCAGGGCTCTCAACGATCCGAGGATCCAGGCCATTGCCGAGCGCTGTGGCTGCAGCGCCGCGCAGGTAATTCTTCGCTGGCACCTCGAGAGTGGCTCTATCGCGATACCGAAATCGGCTAACCCGACCCGCATGGCTGACAACATCGGTCTGTTCGGTTTTGAGTTGACCAGCCATGACCACGCCGTCATTGCGGGGCTGGACCGCCCTGATGGACGGATTGGCCCCGATCCGGCCGCCTACGGGCGGATGCGCTTACTGCACCGGCTGGCCCGTCACTTCTCGAGAGTTTGAGCGACGTTCGACCGCCGCGCGATGGGCCTCAAGCCTTGCGCTGGACGTCGAACGGCACGGACCTTGTTGCGGGAGAGAAGTTGTAGGCGCTGCTTCACCTAGGAGGCGCTGCGCGCGCTTCCGCGGAGCGACGAACCAACGGGCCCCGAGAGAGCGCAACGAGATTTCGCAAGCGAACCTTGAGCGCGGCGACGAAAACGAGAACCCGCTTCTTTCTCGTCATCACCTTGGATTCGAGCAGATGCCAGGACGCCATCGCGAAGACGAATGTCACGGCGAGGCTGATCCCGAAGTTGATGTACCATATGCGGTGGCCCGGCATCAGTTGAGCCACTGTCTGCTGAACGGGGAATCCGTAGAGATATACGCCATACGAGTAGTCGGCCACCTTGGTGATCGGTCCAATGCTGAAATTGAGCAGTCCGAGATACACCGTGAGGTAGGCGATGAAGATGGCGGCGAGATCCTCGCCGGCTCGGGTTGATGTGAGCACGGCGACGACAAAGCCGGTGACGCTGATCAGGAGGAGCCAGTGCGAGTACACGATCCGGCTTCGATTGAGAAACAGCGCGACCCCGCACAGGAAGGCGAGTACGAGCAGGCGGCCCGGCGGTGCCGCCGGCGCGCCTGGCTTGCCGCTGAGCATGTCGCGTATCGCAAACGCCAGAATGATGAACAGTACCGCGAAAAAGAATCTCCGGTGGCGCTTGGCCAGGCCGATCAACGCGGCGGAACTTATCGCCAGATAGCATTCGAGTTCATGTGGGACGGTCCAGAGCTGACTATTCACCATGTTCGACACGGGCAGATCGGAAAAGACGCCCGGCAGGTAGAAGTGGATGTCGCCGATCGCGTTGAGGAAGTAGCGAAAGAAGTCCGGATCCGAGAAATATCGCGCCGGTGGAAGGTTCGTAAGGAACGGACCAATCAGTATTGCGGAAATGGCGACTTCCGCAGTCAAGGCGGGAAAAATCCTGATGACGCGCAACGTGACGAATGACGGAAGATCGTTGCGCTCCAGGCTTCCCGCCACAAGGAAGCCGCTCAGTGCAAAGAAGGCCGGGACGATCAGCCAGACGAGCGGCTTCAGAGAGCCGCCATAGAACCACTGCTCGGCAGGCAGACCATAGCAGACCGCGACGGAATGCCAGAGGATTACTGCGATCGCCAATGTGATGCGCAGGAGGTCAAAACCTGCGGGCCTGCCGTTCGACGCTTTCCACTTGTCATCGATCGATGTCATCGTTCGGTCTCGCCACGGTCAGACGCGTTTGATCGTTGATTATGAGCGGTGAGGATCAGGCAAGTTGACAGGTGTCAAATCGTCGACGCGAGCGCTCGTGATGGCGCGGCGGCCGCTCGCTAAATGCACCTAGTCGAGTTGACGGTTATCAACTTGGTCCTGCAGCGGCGGCTTACGGTTCGATGTGACCCACCCATCCGCAAATTGTGAATGTGGATAGCCAGCGGTGCCCTTGTGACAGGAGAGTCCCATGAAAGTTGTCATTCTCGCCGGCGGCTACGGAACGAGATTGAGCGAGCACACCTCGGTGGTTCCAAAGCCATTGGTTGAGATCGGCGGTCGTCCGATCCTGTGGCACATCATGAAGCTCTATTCTCATCACGGCTTGAACGAGTTTGTCATCTGCTGTGGCTACAAGGGCACGGTGATCAAGGACTATTTCATGAGTTACTTGTCTCACCAGGGAGATTTCACGCTCGATCTTCAACGCAATCGCGTTGAAATGCATCGAAACGGCTGCGAGCCATGGAAGGTGACGCTGGTCGATACTGGCGAGAAGACGATGACCGGAGGCCGGCTCAAGCGGGTGCGCGAGCATCTGGGGGATTCGACCTTCTGCATGACCTACGGGGATGGTGTCAGCGACGTCAACATCCGCGAACTGATCAGGTTTCATCATCAGCAGGGCGCACTCGCGACGGTCACTGCGGTCCAGTTGCCCGGCCGCTTCGGCGCGATCAATCTCTCCTCGGACCGGCCGCGAGCGGCGGGCTTCCGCGAGAAGGACGCGGGTGACGGCCAGATCATCAATGGAGGCTTCTTTGTTATCGAGCCTCAAGCCCTGGATCTGGTCGATGGCGACGGCACGAGCTGGGAGAGCGAACCACTCGCGCGGCTGACCGAGCAGGACCAGCTCGCCGTCTACAGGCACCGCGGCTACTGGCAGAACATGGATACGCTGCGCGACAAGACGGTGCTGCAGGAGCTCTGGGACAGGGGAGATCCGCCCTGGTGCGTGTGGAGCAAGGATGGCGTTGCGGCGGGCGCGATCGCCAAGGCACCTGAGCCAGCTTTTGCCGGTCGAGCCACGCTTTGAGGAGATGATCACATGCGCGTTCTCTTCACAGGAGCCGACGGCTATATCGGAGCGGTACTCGGCCCGAAACTGCTCGAAAACGGATACGATGCGATCGGCATCGACACCGGTCTGTACCGCCGCGGCTGGCTGTTTGATGACGTCAGGACGCGTCCCATGGTGCTGTCGCGTGATACGCGGCAACTGTTGCGATCCGACCTGGTGGGCTTCGATGCCGTGGTTCACCTGGCGGAATTGTCGAATGATCCGCTCGGGGAGAACGATCCCGCGATTACAATGGAGATCAACCATCGCGGTTCGGTGGAGTTCGCACGCAAATGCAAGGCGGCCGGCATCGAGCGATTTGTCTATGCATCGTCATGCAGTATCTATGGTGCGGCCGGCGGTGCCGAGCTGAAATCCGAAACGTCGTCGTGCGATCCTCAAACCGCCTACGCGCGCTGCAAGGTGCTGGTCGAACGTGATCTGTTCGAGTTGACGGACTCCCGCTTCACGCCGGTGTTTCTGCGCAATGCGACGGCCTTTGGGGCATCGCCGCGACAGCGCTTTGACCTTGTACTTAACAATCTCTCTGGCTGGGCATTCACGACCGGGAAGATTCGCGTCATGAGCGACGGCACGCCTTGTCGTCCGCTGGTTCACATCGAGGACATCTGCCAGGCCATCTTGTGCGCCCTCAAGGCGCCGCGCGAGGCGGTCTGTGCCGAGGCGTTCAATGTCGGCGATGAAACTCAGAACTATACGGTGCGTGAAATCGCAGAAATCGTGAACGACACCTTCCCGGGCTGTGAGCTGTCATTCGGCCAGAGCGGCCCCGACAACCGCAGCTACCGCGTGTCCTTCGCGAAGATCAAGGCGCACATGCCGAGCTTCCGCTGCCAATGGAATGCAGAGCGAGGCGCTGGGCAACTAAGGACTGTGTTCGAGCGCATTCGGCTGGATGAAGCCACGTTCAATGCTGCGCCCTTTACCCGCCTTTCCGAGCTCCGCCACTTGCAGAACACGGAGCAGTTGGATTCCCACTTACGATGGACGCCAATTCGCGAATTCATTTCAGCGATTGCCAACGCGTAATCGTTGGCCGCCGCTGAAAAGCGGCGGCAAGATGTGTCGCCCGTGTGACGCTCCTGGGCTGCGACCCCCACCGCAGAACCATTCTAGATTGCTTCAAACTGTTGACTTTTCCAGCGCCCGCGATATCTTTTTTTGCGTTGCGATATTCAGATTGGTTGTACCAGCGGCAAAATGCCCGGCGGCGATAACGAAGAGCAACATCGAGAAGCTTTTTACGAGCGATGTTTGCTCGCTTTTGTATCTGTCTCGCTGCCAGGATATGAGAATCCCGGGGTAAGAGTACGGGATTGCTCGGGGTTTGAGCAGTGTCTGCTATTTTAGTAGTCGACGAGCACAGTGTTTATCGGAGCGGCCTACGAGATGTGATCGAAAGCCGGTTCAAGAAGTCTCGAGTTTTGGATGCCTCACGGCTCGAAGGTTTCGATCTGGCGATAAGTTTCGATCTGATATTGATCGACCATGGTTGTCTCACTCAGCGTTCGCTTGGCGTCCTTGCCGAACTGTTCGACATAAGGCCTACAACTCGTATTGCCGTGATGTCGACCTCGAACACCCGTGCGGACGTGTTGCGCTGTCTTTCAGCCGGCTTCCATGGTTTCGTCCCCAAGCTTCAATCAGATGAGGAATTGCTGTCCGCGATTGGGGATTTGTTATCGGGACGAATCTACGTTCCGCGGTGGCTGGCTGATGACGATGTTGGGCAACCGGAGCCTATTCAGTCGGTCAACTTTGACCTTGAAGCGCTGCGATTGACGCGCCGGCAGAACGAGATTCTTCCGCTGCTGGCTCAGGGGATGTCGAACAAGGAGATTGCGCGCGAACTCAATATCGCAGAGGGAACCAGCAAGATTCATACGGCTGCGCTTCTGCGCGCACTCGGTGCTCGCAATCGAACCGAGGCGGCATTCATGGCCGCGAAACTGGTCGGGTCCAAGGACCGGTTGGCGACGAGAATTAAGAGCAAGAGGTTCGTGATAGACGGACCCAATGGCGCCCAAGGTTTGAGTCATCTGTCCAGCCCTCGTTGGTCGAACCATTCTTTGGACGATTTGCGGAGCGATCGCCGTCTCCTGAAGTGAACGCAGATGAACCTACCCTGCGCCCGGAAGCATCAACGGAACTCTCCGAAGCTGAAGCTGGTCCGGGTGTGAGCCGTCGGCAAGAACAGCCTCCGAGGTGACGCTGCGGTGAAGCGCGCCCACACGGCTGTCGAGACGAAGGCCTCATGGATGCGTCTGGAGCCCCGCTCTTCCGGATGCGCGGCATCGCAGGATCACTCCCCATTGATGTGGATAGTGCCGCGAGCCCATCTGGACACCTCGTCCGTCAAGATCTACTGGCAGGGTTGCATTTCTGCATGATCCACCTCGAGTGGTGGGCCGATGCTATCGCGGATATCGCGAACGGACCTTTGATGCAGAACTAGGGCGCCTGCCGCATGAGCATTTTGCTCAACAGTTTGCACGAATATTTTGCCCGGTTGGGCGCGGCGTGTGCAGCGAATAGTTTTGTCGTCAGATGGACTAGATCGGCCGGCTTATTCGGAACTCGCAAAATCCTAACGCAAGAGCCTGAATACCGCTCGGAGCCGGAGCGCTTACACTTCGGTGTATTGATTACGTGCTGAGGTGATCAGACATGCTTACGGAATCTGCTTCCCTCGATGAGGGTAAATTACTTTCTTTAAACAATAGATTAACCCGCAACGACGTTTCTGAAATCAGACGACCCTCCGCTTCCTTCATACCTCGCGGCAGGGCCCTCTTCTGGGAGGGAGAGGAAGAAGCTCATAAGATCGAAATTGTCCAAGGCGTCGTTCGGGCAGTCCGACTTCTTGAGAACGGAAATCGCCAGATCCTGGCCTTCTATTGGCCTGGTGATGTGGTCATGCCGACTCATTCGACCCACCAGCAATTTACAGCAGAGGCTGTGACAGATTGCCGCGTGGTTCGTTCGAAGGTGTCCGGAGTGTGCCGCAGCGACCAACCCTGCGGAGCGCACCAGGTCTTGGCGGACACCCTCACGTTGGTGATGACCATGAGCCAAAAGAATTGCGTGGCGCGTATCGCATGGCTCCTACTCCGCATTCGACCGCACCTGCCGGCCGACTCCAAACGTCCGGAGGCGCTTCGGCTTCAGTTGCCCCGAGCCGATATCGCGGATCACGTCGGAACGTCGCTCGAAACGGTTTGCCGCACGCTCGCCGAGTTCAAAGCGAAGAAGCTCATTGATCTTCCAAATCGCAAGACCATCAGGTTCACGAATCTGGAAGGTCTGGCGCGGGTTTCCAACGGGCGGGCTATCGATTGATTCGATATCACCTTGCGAGCGTCTCGCTGTGACTGCCCTGTCAGCCAGCGGCGGGTCTGCTCGTGGTGAACTGGCGATCGCACGAGGTTTGTTTGCGTACCAAGCGTCAGGTTTTGATCGGTTCACTGGCTTTTGCGTCGCCTGATGCACGCGCCGGTCTTTTCTGCGATCCGGTGGCTCGTCGACGGAATACCGGTTGAACCGGTCGCCCAATCAGGTGAGCTTCTGGTCCGTCCTCCAGAGCCTTCTTGTATACGTCGAGTGCGCCATCAATGGCCTCGATGGTATGGTCAATATCATCGTCGGAGTGCGAGTAGCTCACGACCAGCGAGGGCGCCAGCAAGCCGCGGCGGATTGTTTCCTGGAGAAACAGCGTGCGAAGGATCTGCGACGGCACGCCGTCGCCATCGTAGCACGTGTAGATCAAGTTGGACGTACGGCCTGCCAGTTTGAAATGCTTGGTCAGCCCGCGACGACGTACGCAAGCGTCAACCCCAACTTTCAGGCGCTTTCCCTGGCGGTGAAGCGTCTCGACGACAGGCTGGTCACGATAGGTGCGCATAACCGCCAATGCTGCGGCCAAGGCGTGGGTCTCGGCTCCATGCGTGGTTGAAAGCAGGAAAACACGGTCACGATTATGCTCGAGGCCGCCGAGCTGCATGATTTCACGCTTGCCCAGCAGTGCGGAGATGGCAATGCCGTTGCCCAGCGCCTTGCCGAACGTCGAGAGGTCGGCTTCGATTCCGTGATAGCGCTGCGCAGAGCACTTCGGCCATCGAAAGCCCGTGATCATCTCGTCGAGAATGAAGAGAGCGCCGTTGCGATGACAGAGCTCGCGCAAGCCGGTCAGATAGCCGACGGCGGGCGGCACATCCTTTTCGGCTTCGAGGATCAGCGCTGCTATCCGGCCGGGATACCGAGCGAAAAGCGCTTCGGCCGAAGCCAAGTCGTTGTACCGGAAGCCGAGCGTCAGCCGCGCCACATCCTGAGGGATGCCGGCGTCCATCGGTGTCGTGCAGATCGCCCAATCGTCGTAGGAGAAGAAGGGGTGATCGGAGCATAGTGCCACCATGTCCCGGCCGGTGAAGGCACGGGCAAGCCGGATTGCAGCCGTCGTCGCCGTCGATCCGTCCTTGGTGAACTTTGCCATTTCGGCGCCGGGTACCAATTCGATCAGGCGCTCCGCGCATTCGACTTCCAGCGGTGAGGGCCGTGTGAAGTTCGTCCCTAGCGCCAGTTGCTCGATTGCGGCCTTTACCACGGCGGGAAAACCATGCCCCAGCGACACCGCACGCAATCCCATTCCGTATTCGATGAACCTGTTGCCATCCGCATCCCAGACGTGGCAGCCTAGGCCCTTCGAGATAAAGCCAGGCGCTCGGAGCGGATATTGATCATCGCCCTTCGCGTAGGTGTGTGCTCCACCAGGGATTGCGCAGCGTGCTCGAAATCGCAGTTCATCGGACATCTTGAACGTCTCGAGACCCGCCCGCACAGTCCCACCTAAACGACGAGAACTCATCCTCATGACCAACACTCTCTGTGCGCACTTCTAAGGATCAACGGCCCGCACCTGCGTGGTGCGTGCTAGCTCATTTGATGATGCCAAAATGCCGCATAGTTGAGGATTCTCAAATTTCGGGCTCTCGCGCTGCAAACGTTTGCGAAATCATTTCGAGGCGCGGGCGAAGGAGAGCAACCGTCGTTATTGAGATTCGTCAGATTGTTGAATGCGGCGTCAGCTAGCCTGAGAGGCGTCACTGTCTCAGGTTGAAAGGCGAACAATGTCCGAAGTCGATCAACTCAGGACCGCAAGATACATATCGGTAATCGGCACCGCTAAAACGGTGACGCAAGCCGTTAGCTGGCCCGTTCTCGGTATCGCGCTTGCGCTGATTTGCGTGCTCGCGTGGGATCTCGTTCTACTGTGGCTTGCAGTTCAACTTTGCCGAATCGTGCTCTTCTAGAAAGCCGGACCCATAACCGTTCCTCCCGCATGATATTCTTGGAAACGATCCTTCCCGGCGCCTACACCGTGGACATCGACAGGCATCAGGATGACCGAGGGTACTTTGCCCGAATGTTCTGCGCCGATACATTTCTGGCGCACGGTCTCAAGCCGGTGGTCGCGCAAGGAAGTGTCAGCTACAATGCGAAACGCGGCACGTTACGGGGCCTGCACTTCCAGTATCCGCCGGCGGCGGAAACCAAGTATGTGCGCTGCACTAAGGGCGCGGTCGTCGACGTCATTGTTGATCTAAGGCCGGAGTCAGCCACCTATTTGCGCCATATCACCGTCAACCTGTCGGCTGACAATGGGCGCGGGCTGTACATACCGGAGCGCTTTGCGCACGGCTTTATCACTCTCACGGACGATACCGAGCTGACCTATCTGATTGGCAACTACTACGTACCGGGCGCGGAGGGCGGGCTGCCGCACGATGATCCGGCGCTCGCAATCACTTGGCCGGTCGCGGTGCGCGTGATCTCGAAGCGCGACAGGGGATGGAAGCGCCATAGCGAGATCGGCGCCGAGTTGAAGGCGCGAATGAGCCTCGCCGCGCGTGAGGGTGTCTAGACCGGCGGCTCGAGTTCTTGAAAACGAAGTCGCACCACTTGCTCAACGAGATGCCGCACCGAAAGCTCAAACGTAACTTGACGATCGTCAATAGCTCGGCGCCGCCGGAAGTTAGCGTGTAGGCAACCATCGTTGCTTACCCGCCAGGAGCCGTAAAATGTTGAAGGAAGCCGCTCACCCCCTCAGCGCCGCAGCACCATCCGCACAGGCGGAGCCGAGCTGCTGCCGCTTCTGCAATACGCCTCTCGAGCACGTCTTCCTCGATCTCGGGTTGTCGCCGCTGGCCAATTCCTATCTGCGTGATGAAAGAGCCAAAGCGGACGAGCGATTCTTTCCCTTGCGTGCGTATGTTTGCGGGGAATGTTTCCTTGTTCAGTTGGAGGAGTGGGAAGCGCCGGAGAACATCTTCGGCGACTACGCGTATTTTTCATCGTATAGCGAGTCGTGGCTGCAACACGTCAAGTCTTACGTTGCCCGAGTCATTGACAGATTTGGAATTGGCCCCAACAGCAAGGTTGTGGAGATCGCGAGCAACGACGGGTATTTGTTGCAATATTTGGTCGAGGCGGAGGTGCCAGTTTTGGGGATCGAGCCAGCGCAAAACGTCGCCGCTGTGGCGCGGGCAAAGGGGATTCCGACCCGCGTAGAGTTCTTCGGCGAACGCACGGCCCGTACCTTGAGACGTGAAGGATTGCGGGCGTCTCTCTTGATTGGAAACAACGTCCTGGCCCACGTGCCGGACCTGAACGACTTCGTCAAAGGCATGAGCATCCTGCTCGACGACCAGGGCGTCATCACGATGGAATTCCCTCATCTGATGCGGCTGTTTGACGAATGTCAGATCGACACGATCTATCACGAGCACTTCTCGTACTTCTCGCTCGTCTCGGCGGAGAAGATCTTCGCGGCCCACGGCTTGACCTTGTTTGATCTCGAAGAGATTCCGACGCATGGTGGGTCGTTGCGGATCTATGCTCAGCATAGCAACAAGGGATGGCATCCAATCTCGCACCGGGTGCACGATCTCAGGGCGCGCGAGATCGGCGCCGGGTACGCCAATCTTGATCATTACAATGCGTTTGAAGAACGTGCGCTGGAAATCAAACGCAAGCTGCTCGCGTTTCTCGAGGAGGCAAAACGTCAAGGCAAACGAGTAGTGGGATACGGCGCTCCAGCCAAGGGCAACACCCTCTTGAATTACTGTGGCATTACGACCGACCTCATCGAGTATACGGTTGATCGAAACCCGCACAAGCAGGGCTGTCTCCTGCCGGGCAGCCATATTCCGATCTTCGAGCCCGAGAGGATCAATGTGACAAAACCAGATTACATATTGATCTTGCCCTGGAACTTGAAGCGGGAGATTGTCAACCAACTGTCGTTCGCCCGCGGCTGGGGAGCTCAGTTCGTGGTGCCGATCCCGGAGCCAAGGCTTGTGGAATGACCGGATAGAAGTCTTTCGGCGAGGCGAGATATGGACGACATTGCGCGGAATGTAGACGTCGTAAGCCTCAGGGAAAGCGAGGCAGTGGTAGATTTATCGGCTGATGAAAGCGGACAGGCGCTCTATCAGTTCGTTGCTCAAATGTATCCGATCTGTCGAAGCATCACGGGCGACGGGGTTCGGAGAACGATCGACTTGATCAGAAACCACGTTGCGTTGACGACCTGTGAGGTGCCATCGGGCCTGCAGGTATTCGATTGGACCGTTCCGCCGGAATGGAATGTTCGGGACGCATACATCAAAAATAGCGCTGGAGAGCGCGTGGTCGACTTCAAGAAATCGAACCTGCATCTCCTCGGCTACAGCATTCCTGTACGGGCGCAGATGACGCTCGACGAGCTCAGGCCGCATCTCTACACGGATCCGGAGAAGCCCGATTGGACGCCCTATCGTACGAGCTACTACAAGGCGACTTGGGGCTTCTGTATGCCGCACAATCAATTGCTTGCAATGCAGGAAGACGACTATGAGGTGCGTGTCGATTCCAGTCTCGGTCCGGGTCATCTTACATACGGCGAGTTGAGAGTCGTTGGTCGAACTTCGGAAGAGGTATTGATCTCCTGTCACATTTGTCATCCGTCGATGTGCAATGACAATCTGTCCGGCATTGCGGTTGCAACGGCACTTGCGCAATACCTTTCGAAGATGGAACTCAGGTACACCTATCGTTTCGTCTTTGTCCCGGGCACGATCGGTTCGATCACCTGGCTGGCGCTCAACGAGGCCCGCGTTGGGCGAGTGAAACATGGGTTTGTACTGACTTGCGTCGGAGATCCGGGGACGATGACCTACAAGAGGAGCCGCCGCGGAAACACGGAGATCGACAGGGCATGGTCTTACGTCCTCGAACAGAGTGGCGAGCCGTATGAGATCGAGGACTTCTCACCCTATGGCTACGACGAACGGCAGTACTGTTCGCCTGGTTTCGACCTTCCGATCGGGACCGTGATGCGAACGCCCTTTGGCAAATTCGCGGAGTACCATAGCTCGGCAGACAACCTGGACTTCGTTCGTCCCCGTTCCCTGCGCGACACGCTGTCGAAGGCAATTGCGACCATCGATATCATCGAGAACAATGTGTACTACCAGAACGAGAAGCCATTTTGCGAGCCGAGGCTGGGCGACTACGGCCTTTACAGTGGACTCGGCGGACTTGCGGCCGGAGACTTCCAGATGGGGTTGCTGTGGGTTCTGAATATGTCTGACGGAGCGAACTCGCTTCTCGATATCGCCGCGCGGGCTCGCCTACCTTGGGGAACGATCAAACAAGCGGCGGACGCGCTGAGCGGAGCTGGCCTCATAAGATCGAGCCAGCCGAACTAGATGGGGTGCAATGGAGGTGTGCACACGCGCGCTTGGGGCCGGAACGTACTAGGCCACGGATTTGACGGGCGACGATCCGTCCGCGGTCTCCATAGTCGAAAATATTCGCCTGAACGTTAGCCCAGCGAACGGACGATTGGTGCGATCAGACCCGTGGGGGATAAACCGCTTCGAAAGTCACGCTCGTTGCTGGATCGGACAGTGATGAGAATGCGACTCCCAAGGATATGGCGAGCTACCATCGTCGAGGAGGTGGCCGCTGCGAGGCTTGAATTGAAACGGATACAGACTGGCGAGTAGTCATGATCCAGCGGCTGTTTTTCACTGTCGGTTGGCTGGCTCTTGCCTTCATCGCTTTTGTTACGCTGTCTCCGATCCAAAATCGTCCAGCGCTTGCCGGTCTGCAACTGGAGCATTTCGCGGCATTCGCTTTCATGGGATTCGCGTTCGCCTCGGGTGCGCGGCGACATGCGATAGCCATCGCTGTCATGACGATCACGGCTGCCGTCGTTCTCGAAAGCCTGCAGTTACTGACACCGGATCGGCATGCCCGCGTGCTCGATGCATCTGTGAAGGCCATCGGAGGAGTCTGCGGCGTCGGCCTCAGCCGCCTGGCCGCGAGCTGGCTAGATCGGATCGAAGTCCGTCTTGCGCTGCTGGCGAAGCCTCCTGGCTGATCGTAAGGACCTTTCCATCAGCGCCGGCCATAGTCTCGGGTGGCATAGGCAGGCTTCCGGCTACCTCTCGCGTAGACTTTCCTGCTTGTACCTCATGATTGGTGAAAGGATATAGCTGATGATCCTGCGCGAACCCGACTTGATTTCAACAGTGGTGGCCATGCCCGGGGAAAGATTGACACGCCTGTTGTCGATGTCCATGTAGCTGCTGTCGAGCGATACCCGTGCGGCGTACACGAGCTCCTGACCTTTTGGTTCGCTGCTGGTTGTGTCCGCGCCCAGAGGCTTTGTATTGCTGCTGTCCGGAGGCTTGTTGCGGGGGATGGCATCCTGGGAGACGCTGATAATTGTGCCGTGCAGCAGCCCGTAGCGGGTGAAGTTGAAGGTGTCGATCTTGATCGCGGCTTCCTGGCCTGCTTCGACGAAACCGATATCCTGGTTCGAGATCATCGCTTCGACCTCGAGGTTGCTGTCGGTTGGCACGATCAGCATCAATTGTTGCGCAGGTGTGACGACGCCGCCAACCGTATGAACGGCGAGTTGCTGCACGACCCCGCCAATTGGAGCGGTCAGGCTCTGCAGACCAGTGTGGCGTTCGGCTTTGATGACGTCCTGGGTTAACCCGGCGGCCTTCTGGTCCGCTTTGGCGAACTCTTCGAACAGGTTGCGCTCGTACTCGGCAATCGTCTTGTTCCGGGTCTCGACGAGAACGCCAATGGCGGCGTCAGCCTCGCCGAAACGGCTCTGCTGAACGAGGATCTCCTGACGTTGGCCGAGCAGCTCCTGGTATTCTGTCAAGTACAGCAGCTTTGAGCCCAACTCCCTCTGGTACAGTTGCTCTCGTATCTCGACGCGTTGCTGAAGGGGCCCAATGGTTGCCATCAGCTTGTCGATAGACGCCTTGGAGGTTGCTCGCTCGGCTTCCTTCTGCGCGATCTGGCGATCAATGGCGGCGATCTTCGCGTTCTGCTCGGTCGTTTGGCTGAGAAGAAAGCGACGGTGCATCTCGGCCATGGCAGGCGGCGTACCAGTTGGCGGTTCGAAGGCCGAGACGGGGTCGGTCTTGTTTGCGAGCAGCGCCTTGGAACGTGCAACGTCGAGCTGCGCGCTCATCAGATCGCTCTTCAAGTGGCTCAGCTCGGCCTCCGATATGGTCGCGTCCAGATCGATCAAGTGCTCGCCGGCTGTTACAGCCTGTCCGTCGCGGACGTAGATCGCGCGGACAACGCCGGTTTCAAAGGGCTGAATGGTCTTGGTACGGCCGCTTGGAATGATCTTGCCGGGAGCAATGGCAACAATGTCGACCTTGCCGACGCAGGCCCAGGCCAGTGCGATAGCCAGCCCCGCCAGAATGCTGACGACAATGGCGCGCCCCGCCGGGGAAGGAGGAGTTTCAATGATCTCCAGCGCGGCGGGAAGGAAAGCAAGCTCGTCGCTCGGGCGGACCCGATCGGTCGGCCCGAGCCTTGCAACCGAACGTCCGAGCTTGCGTGCATGATCTGCGAAGACAATCACCGCATTTCCGGTGCTGCCGCTCGGCGCCGCCTCCGTCGGCTCCGCCGACCACCGCTTGGCTATTGCAAGCACTCGACCGGCCTGACTGGACAACAAATCGGCCAGTCGAGAGGTCGAGGCTCGCGAGTAAGCCCTGAGATCCCGAACCAGGCGTGGGCAGTTCCGAGAGAGGCGCAGGAGCCAGGCGGTGATCGCGCGGCGTTGGACGATCAAGATCAGCCGTCCGTCCCAGTTGGCCTCCAGTTCAGACCTGGGGATGATGGAGGGTCGTTCGGCGCCGGCAGCAAGAACTACCGCTTCATTGCCGTGCACTTTTCCAAGCACCACGAAGCTTCCGCCGCGAAGCGGGACAATGCCGGGGAGTGGATGCTTGGAAAATCCGTCCCAATCGGTCAGCACACAGCGCGCGGAGAGGTTGACCTCTCTGGCATAAGCAAGCATTTCCGAAATGCCAATCGGAGTGTAGTCTGACCACCGGCGAATTTGATCGAGATTGCTTTCGGCGCCGCGCAAGCGAAGCAGCACGTCCAGGACGAAAAGCCCCGGGTCCTCGATATACTGCGGCGCTGTCCGCTCCATTGGGATTCACTGGCTCCAATAGAGCGTTGGAGGCGAATGGGCGAGGTCGCATCGCGTCCTGGCACGGTCGTGAAAGCAGGACGTGCTATCGAAGGTCATGGAATCCTGCCTGCAGACGATAGAGATTCGAATACCGCCCGCCGCTCTTGATCAGGTCTTGGTGGGAGCCGTCCTCGATCAGGCGGCCATCTTCAATCGTGATGATGCGATCGGCTATTCGCAGGGCTGATAGTCGATGCGCGATGATCAGTACGGTTCGGCCTTGCGAGATCTTCGTCATGTTCTGTTGAACAATGCTCTCGCTCTCGTAGTCGAGGGCGCTGGTGGCTTCGTCGAAAATGAGAATCCGGGGGTCGGTGACCAGCGCGCGCGCGATCGCAATGCGCTGACGCTGTCCGCCCGACAGGCTGCTCCCGCGCTCCCCCACGGTCGTGTCATAACCATTCGGGAGTTGCAAAATGAAGTTGTGTGCGCCGGCCATTGTGGCCGCCTCGATCACGCGTTCCGTCGATGTGGCGGGGTCTGCGAATGCAATGTTGTCCCTGATCGAGCAGTTGAAGAGAATGCTGTCTTGGAGGACCACGCCGATCTGACGGCGCAACCAGGCAGGATCGACCTGGGCCACATCGATCCCGTCGACCAGCACCCGGCCGCGTTCAGGTACATAAAGTCGTTGCACGAGCTTTGCCAGCGTGCTCTTTCCGGATCCCGAGGACCCCACTATTCCTATGACCTGGTTCGCTGGAACATGAAGGTGGACGTCTCGCAGCACTTCAGGGCCGTCGATTCGGTAGCGAAAGGTCACGTGCTCGAAGGTGATGTGACCTCGAACCGCAGCCAGCGCCATCTTGCTGGGACTGTACAGCGGCTCGGTCTCCGTATTCAGGATATCGCCGAGGCGCGCGATTGAGAGCCTGGCTTGGTGGAAATCCTGCCAAGTTTGAGCCAATCGAAGCACTGGCGCGCTCACGCGACCGGCGATCAGATTGAAGGCAACAAGTTCTCCAACGGTAAGGTCACCGCTTATGACGAGCTTCGCGCCGAAATAGAGGATTGCTGCGCTCGCCAGCTTGCTCACAAATTGAACGGATTGGCTTGCCACATTCGCGAGGCTGGTGACCCGAAAACTCGCGGCGACGTATCCGGCGATCTGCTGCTCCCAACGGCGCTGCATCTGAGGTTCGACGGCCATCGCCTTCAGCGTCTCTATGCCAGTCACACTTTCCACCAGGAAAGCCTGGTTTTCGGCCCCGCGCTGAAACTTCTCGTCGAGCCGCCGCTGAAACTGGGGGGTGGCGCCTGCGGATATTGCGACATAGACGGGAAGCGAAAGGAGAACGATCCATGCCAGAGCTGGCGAGTAGAAGAAAAGCACCGCGATGAAGATCGTCGCAAAAAGCAGATCGATGACGAGCGTTAGTGCGGAGCTCGTCAGGAAATTGCGAATGTTCTCCAGCTCCCGCACTCTTGCAACGGAGTCGCCGACCCGCCGTGCCTGGAAATATCCAATCGGCAACGCCAACAGGTGACGAAACAACCGGGCGCCAAGTTCTACGTCAATCCTGTTCGTGGTGTGAGAAAATACATAAGTGCGCAGGATGCCAAGTATCGTTTCAAACAACGCGATCGCGACGAGCCCAACAGCAAGCACGTCCAATGTGCTCATACTGCGATGAACCAAGACCTTGTCGATCACCACCTGAAAGAAGAGGGGCGATGCCAGCGCAAAGAGCTGGAGCCCGAGCGATGCGGCCAGTACCTCGGTCAGCAATCGGCGGTATTTGTGAATCGCACCGAGGAACCACGTGATGTCGAAGCGGCGTGCAAGGTCGGAAAGAGACGCCCGGCGAGTCATCAGGATGACCGAGCCGTCCCAAGTGGTCTCGAGCTCGGCCCGCAACATCATAACCGGCTGTGGGCGGCCAGGCTCCAGAGCGATGACCTTGTCCTCACCCGCCTTTCCCAAGATCAGGAACTTGTCTCCATGCAGGATCGCGAGTGCCGGCATGGGCAGCCCGGGAAGTCTGGACCAATGCGTTCTAAGGACGCGGGCCTTCAGTCCCAGCTCCTTGGCGCAGCGCAGGATCTCGGGAATCCTGATGACCGCCCCGAACTGATGGCGGATTCGCTCTGGATCTATTGCGACCCCGTGAAATCGGAGGATCATGACCAGTGCGATCAATCCCTGATCGGGGGTTGCGCCAATTGGCCCAGGTTGCTCGTGCATTTGCACCCCGCGCTGCATCACGCAGTTGCGGCCCGGCAATCTCTGTAGCAGAGCATTTCCATCATGAGGTGCGTCGTTCCGGTGTTGCGCGTAGCGCCAGACGCAATCCGGTATCTGCCGATTAGGGCAGCAATCCGACGCGATAACGGGCCATCACCTCATTTAATGCAGCGCCTCGAAAGCGAGTTGACGGCTGTCAATATTGGCAGAAGGCGGTCGCTTATCATTTCTTGCATGGTCACAGTCATAACGAGAGCAGCCGCGTACCGCTCAACCGAACGCCAGCCAACTGCACTTGGCATTTGCACCGCAGTTTGGCTCGTTCTGACCTCTCGGTTGGGAACGCGGCAATGACGGAATCTTCATTCAATTTCAGCGCGGAAGGGCAAGTCGCCTTTTCGACCGAGCGATCAAGGCGCGAACAAGATGTTCAACACGCCAGCCTGCGTCAGGTCGGCCATCCGGATCGGCGTACCCTGAAAGTCCTGTTTGCGAATAAATTCCTCTTTCGCAACGGCGGTTCGGAAGTCGTCATGTTCGACGAGATGGAGCTGATGCGAAGGCGGAACGTCGACGTAGTGGAATTCTCCATGAACGACGACCGAAACGTTCCGTCGCGCTTTCGGTCCTATTTCGTATCGCAAAAATCATACCGCACTGCATCGCGAAGCGACAAGCTGAAGTCTGCGCTCTCCCTTCTTCACTCGCCTGAGGCTGTCGCAAACATCACTCGTCTGATCCGGGACGAAAATCCGAGCATCCTGCATTGCCATAACATCTACCACCAGCTCACTCCCTCTATCATTACGGCTGCAGCCCGGCTGGGCGTTCCAGTCGTCCTTACGCTTCACGACTACAAGCCCGTGTGTCCTGTCTATACGCAGCTCAGCAATGGAAAGGTTTGCACGAGATGTGCGGATGGTGGCTTCGAGGCGATTCTCGCGCAACGCTGCGCCGACGGGTCACTCGGCCGTAGCTCATTGCTCTGGGCGGAGGCGCGCTATCACGCGTTGGCGGGAAGTTACCATCGCGTCGACAAGTTCATCGCGCCGAGCAGATTCATGTACCAGGCCATCGTTCGCCGGTTTGCTGCAGACAAGGTGGTTCATATACCGAACGGAATAGACGCCTCTCGTATCGAGGTTGCTACGCACGATGAGGGGTACGTGCTCTATTTCGGACGGTTGTCGGCGGAAAAGGGCGTTGAGACGCTCCTCCGAGCGCATGCGGCCGACCACGGAGCCTGGCGGCTTGTGATCGCCGGTACGGGGCCGCTGCTGGAAGAGCTTCAGCGAAAGTACCCGGCTGCAGAGTTTAAAGGACATTTGACGGGTGTCGACCTGGCGAGGACGATCGCAGGTGCGGCGCTGATCGCGGTCCCTTCGGAATGGCACGAAAACAATCCGCTCTCGATTCTTGAAGCGATGGCCCACGGAAAGCCGATTGTTGCGTCACGTATCGGCGGAATCCCGGAGCTGGTCAGGGACGGCACGACGGGACTCCTGGTCCGTCCTGGCAGCGCTTCTCATCTGTCAGAAGGCGTCAGGGCGCTTCTCGCCGATCGCAATCGACGCGCGGCGCTCGGCCGGAGTGCACGAAGCATCGTCGAGGCCGAGTATTCACTTCAGGCGCACGGTGCCGCGTTGCTGTCGTTGTACGAAAGCCTGGTTGGATCGGCGAACTCAAAGAGAGTCGGATTGTAAAATGGACCTTACTGTCATTTCGACGTTCCGCTGCAACTCAAAGTGCCAGATGTGCTACATCTGGCAGAACCCGACCGAGCCCAGGGAAGAGGTGTCGCTCGAGACGCTATCGAAACTTCCTGCCGGATTCGACAACCTCAATGTGTCAGGCGGTGAACCGACGCTTCGCAAAGACCTCGGGGAAATGATCGATATTCTCTATCCCAAGGCAAGAGTGACAGAGATCTCGTCGAATGGTCTTCACCCAGAGCGTCTGGTTCCGATCATCAGGAAGTATCCGAATATCAAGGTGCGCTTTTCGCTGGAGGGCGATCAGGAGACGAGCGACAGGATCCGCGGCGAGAAGGATGGCTATAGCACCAAGGTCGCGGGACTGCGCATGCTTCGCGAGGCGGGTGGCACCGATCTCGGCTTTGCGATGGTCATTCAGGACGAAAATGTCGATCAGCTCGTCGATGTCTACGAGTTCGCCCGCAAGGAGCGGTTTGAGCTTGCAACTTCCACGCTCCACAATGCCTGGCAGTTCTACAAGAACGACAACTATTTCTATGATCGGAAATCCGTCGCGCGAAAGGTCGAAGGACTGATCTCGGCGATGCTGCGCAGTCCGAAGCCAAAGAACTGGTTTAGAGCCTACCTGAACCTCGGTTTGATCGAGAAGATCCTCGGGCACGACCGGTTGATACCCTGTAGCGCAGGTAAGGACTTCGCGTTCATCGATCCTTGGTCCGACGTATGGGCATGCAACGTCCGCTCCGATCTTCCGATGGGCAATCTTGCACGACAGTCGTGGGACGAGATCATGAAGAGCGAAGTGGCGCAGCAGACACGCAAGAAAGTCGCAGGCTGCGGTCAGAATTGCTGGATGGTGACCACGGCACGAACTGCCATGCGATCCAATCTCGTTCCTCAGTTGCCAAAAGCCGGCCCGCTGCTCTGGGTCTTCAAGAACAAGCTGAAGGTGTCGATCGGCAAGAGCATCTGCTTTGACAGTTACATAGATTACTCCGACGTGAGGCCATCTCCGCACGTCCCAAGAACGTCCTTCTTGGCCAAGAACGTCAAAGCACGGCTGGTCAAAGGACGCATCACTCCCGACGAACATTATCCGTTGCGAACTTTCATGAACAATTAGATTTGTGGAGGAAATCCAGATGAGCAGGCGTGAAATCTATATGTTCGGCTTCCGAGGTTTCCCGCAAGTTCAGGGTGGTATCGAAACGCACGCAGAGAATCTCGCGCCACGGGTGGTCGAACTCGGTAGAAGAGTGACGGTGTGTATGCGGTCCCCTTACGTCCAGCCGAGTACGGTCAAGACATGGAAGGGCGTCCGAATACTGCGGCTGTGGACCGTACCCAACAAGTATTTCGAAACGCTGCTTCACTCCGTGATTTGTGCGATCGTCGCGGCGGTTCGAAGACCGGGCGTCGTGCACATTCACGGCATAGGGCCGGCAATCGTAACTCCATTGTTGCGCGCCATCGGCCTGCGGGTGGTTGTTACCCATCACGGCGAGGACTACAACCGGGAGAAATGGGGTTGGGCGGCGCGCATGGTGCTCAGGATCGGGGAAGCGATGGGGATGCGTTACGCCAACAAACGCATCGCTGTCAGCCGCAGCATAGGCGATCTCATTGGGTCCAAGTATGGCAAGCCTTGTGAGGTGATACCGAACGGCGTCGTGTTTGCGGATATTCCGCAACAGAGTGAAAAGGCCGTCGAGCTCGGATTGGAGCCAGGACGATACGTGTTGACCGTCGGTCGACTGGTTCCCGAGAAGCGGCAGCTCGATCTCTTGCGTGCCTTTACGGCCGCGGCGCTGCCGGGATGGAAGTTGGCCATTGTTGGCAGGATCGATCACCAGAACGAATACGCAGATCGGCTGGTTCGAGAGGCTGCCGGCCACCGGAATGTCGTTATGACGGGCTTCCAGACCGGCGACGCGCTGCGACAACTCTATGCTCACGCCGCGCTGTTCGTGTTGCCCTCGTCCCATGAGGGGCTGCCCATCGTGTTGCTGGAAGCGCTCAGCTACGGCCTGCCGGTGCTGGTGAGTGATATTGCTCCCAACCTCGAGGTCGTAAGCGATCCCGAGCACATTTTCCGGGTCGGGAATTGCGAGGAGATGAGCACAAAGCTTTCGGCGCTGACAGTTGCACGTTACGCGGAGGATCGTGAAGCCGTGCGCCGCGAGAGTGCCTTGCGCTACGATTGGTCCGACATCGCCCGGAGAACGCTGAAGGTGTATGACGATCTGCTGGGTCGGACACGGCCACAGGGTAATATTGCACGGTCGGGCGGGGCAAGCAGAAGTGTGCAACAACTGGGGTTTGCGAAGCCGGTAGCCGGTCGCTACGGCCTTCCACGCAGCGTCAACGACAGCCTGACAAAGCCGCTCGCTGGAGCACCGCCGGCAGAGGTGAAACTGAAATAGTCGCGAAAACACTCGGCAACCGCCGGCACAGGCGAACGACGACTCCCCTGATCCTCTCGGTGTCTCGCCATTTGCGGCCATCGGTTCGTCAACGCACTGGGGGCGGTCTCCCCGGACGCGGCTTGCGATCATTTCCCCCGAGAGGCGGGAGGCTTCAGCCGCTCCCTGTTCGACTTGACGGGGCCCGCCGCATCCACGCCCATGTGCCCTAGTGAGCGTTTGCAAAACAGCAGCTTCGCGGCCGTGTGCCCCGTCCCCTCCCAGCGCCGCGAGCTTGATATCCCACCCCTGCCTTGATTCTGAGCACAAATTAGGCTTCCGAAAACGGCTGAAGGCTGAGAGGCTCCGGATCGGGATTGGCGCGCCCGCGAAGGGACGGTTCAGACCGCCGGGGCGGCCATGGCGTTGCTGGAATTTGGGGATATGACCAGGGTGGACGAGCCAACCGTAAGCGAAATTGACCGGCGGATCGCGACGATTGTCGACCTGGCCGGTGCCAATCTGATGAGCTCCTCCGACCCTTCATTCGAATTCGTACCGGACGGAGCGAGGGCGGGAATCGCGACCGTCCATCAGCGCCTAAAGGCGGAAGTGCGTGCACTTCTGGAGTTGCGGACCGTATACGGCGACCTGATTGCCTGCCAGATTGTCGCGCGCGGATATCCGTGGGCTCAAGGCGAGTTGTCGCACTACCAACATTTGAGACTTGCGTGGTCGCAGCTCACACGGCTGAGCGGCATGTACGATCAATTGATTTTGGAGATTGACCGTCTTCACAACGAAACGCTGGAGCTGCTTTCTATCGATGTCGAGCGAGCAATCGCTCCTTCGGCTGGCGGCAGCGCCAGTCGAAAAGGCGGCGATCGAGGCGCGCGATCGGATCGCTGGTACGCAGTTGCCCCACAATCGGAACCGCCCATCTTTGAGTCAATGAGAGTGGCGAGCGAATGGTCCGACGTCGCTCGCCCCTTCTCGGATCACTATGAGACGGCCCGGCGCGAGCTGTTGAGCCAGATTGATGCAATGATGCGAACGGTCGCTGCCGGAATTGCCGACTTTCTAGTGAAGCACCGCGACGAATTGACAGATCTGATTGGGCGTTGCAATGACATGATCGGGAATTTCGGAGCCCCGCATGGCGGGACGTGATACCAGGACTGCAAACGGCGCGGCGGGGACTGTGCATGGGTGGCGCAGACCAGAAATCGGGTGGCGCCGAAGGCTCAAAATCTCTTCATCCCTTTGAGAGGTCAGTCGTGCTGATCCGCAGATGACCAGCAGTCATCTTCCCAGAAACTGACACGAGTTCATAGCTCAGCCTTTGCCCCTCGACTAACGTCTCAAGGCCTGCTTGCTCAACGGCCGACATGTGAACAAATACGTCCTTGCCTCCGCCATCGGGTCTTATGAACCCGTAACCCTTAAATCTATTAAACCAAACCACAGATCCAATCGCCAAAGTGCCTCCCGGCGTTCATCGATGGAAAAGTCCCAGGACATACGCAAAGCGACAGGATAGCGGGCCGGTACCAAAAAAGAGCCCGTTCAGCTAGTCCGCGTCTGCCCGGTCGTTTCCTGGTCATAACGTGCCGTGATCTCGGCTCACAACCATTGGTATGGCTTCGACTGAATTCAGTTCATGCAGCTTGTGCCTGGAAGTATGCAAAATGGCTTGGCCAGGGCCGCGACAGTCGCGGTGAACTCCGGCGGATTAGGCAAACTTCATTGGCCAAACGAGCAGTGTGCCCCATAAAGAGGCGTTCCACCTTCGCCTTTCCGCACACAGGCTTAGGCCGCTCGGCCTGGATTCTCTCTGCCAACACGTCATTGTGAAGTCGGGAACGGCGCGGGTCTCAGGGAGCCATCGAGCGACTACACGCTCCGACAATTGCTACGAGCCGGTCGAGGTGCGGCATCAAAGCCTACTCCGCAAGAACCGGAGAGTCTGACAGATTGGGGCGGAAATCAGTTGGGCCGGAACGGTCGAACGGCTGGATGTGATCGTGTCCCTAGGCGTGGTGTAACTGGCGGTGGGACACCGCGTTCGCCGGCGAGGGCCGGACAGGTCAGCTGGCGATTGCCGGGAAGCTGACGGCGGGATCATCGCTCAACGGCGCGATGGTTTCCAGCGTCATGTAGCGGGCGCGCTGGACGGCCCATTCATCATTCTGCTCGAGCAGGATCGCACCGACGAGGCGAACGATGGCGTCCTCATTGGGGAAGATGCCGACCACCTCGGTGCGGCGCTTGATCTCGCCGTTGAGGCGCTCGATCGGGTTGGTCGAGTGCAGCTTGGTCCGATGCTGGGGCGGGAAGGTCATGTAGGCGAGCACATCGGTCTCGGCCTCGTCGAGGAAGCCGGCGAGCTTGGGGAGCTTGGGGCGGAGCTGGTCGGCGACCTTTCGCCATTGGGTCTTTGCGGCCTCGGCATCGTCCTGGGCAAACGCGGTGGCGATGAAGGCGGAGACGACACGCCGGCCGCTCTTGCCGGCATGCGCGAGCGCGTTGCGCATGAAGTGGACGCGGGGGTCGTTGAAGAAGTGGCCAATAGATTTCGCGCGATGCAGCGACCGGCCCCGTCGTGGCCCTCGCATCAAAACCCGCTACGGGGCGATCTGAAGCCGCAAACGCACTATGAGGACAATCCAAGGCAGAATAAGCGCAAGCAGAGCGGCTGCCAGCCGCTTCAGATTGATGGCGGCGGCCGTCAGGTAGGCTTGGATCTTCATGTTCGGTAGACCGCGCCGTATGGCGCGCGCTAGTCCGTGCCAGGTTTTGGCTTCGCCGTGGAAGCCCTCTGAGCGCCAGCGATGGCGTTGATAGAGCCGTCGATCCTGCTTACTCCATCGCTCGCGACGGCGGCGGGCGCGGAGCAGTGCCGGATAATCGTCACCGACAACGACCGCTTTGTTAACTCGCCCTTTGGATAGGCAATCGCCCTTGAGCGGACACCGGGCGCAATCCTTCGCCTTCGAGTAAAAGAAACGGCCGTGCTTGATGGGCCGCGCGGGGCGCAAGATACGTCCTCGCGGGCACTTCAAGATGTCGTTCTTGGCGTCGTACCGGAAGCGTCTGAGCGGTACGCGACTCTTGATTGGTTCGGCTTTAGCTGGGATCAGGGCATCGATGCCGCGCCGCTCGAGCGCACCGTAGACTTTAGCGTAGGCATATCCCGCGTCGGCGGTGACCACCTTGATGTCGATGCCCGCAATCGCTTCAACCTCATCGACTTGCGGCTCGATCATCTCCCCTTCGTTCGTTTGTCCAGTCGTGACCGCGACGTCCAGAATAACGCCGACCTTGTCATCGACGGCAGTGTGCTGCTTGTAAGCGGGCTCCAGCCGCCGGTTTCGGGCATTGGTGGCCATTGTCGCATCCGGATCGGTGGTGCAGATCTTCTTGTACTTGCCGCTTTGCCGGCCCTTCCTCTCAGCCTCGCTTTCATCTTCGCTTTGATTCTCGCTCAGCACATCCACCACATGCTGCTCGGTGAGGCTGTCCCAACTCACGTTGGCGCGGATCAGCGACGCATCGATGTGAACCACTTCGGCTGTTGCGATCTTGGCCTTCAGGCAGGCCTCGACCGTGCGTTTAAAGATCCTACGGAATCGCTCTTCGCCCCAGCGCTGGCGGATGCGCGTCAGGCTGGAATGGTGCGGTAGCTGCTCGTGCAGGCCATAACCAGCAAACCAGCGAATGGCGATGTTGACCTGAGCCTCACGCATCAGCTTGCGATCGTGTACGATGCCGGTGAGCAGACCCGCGAGCATCAGGCGTACCGCGGCTTCTGGATCGATGCCTGGCCGACCGTCGTTCGCGCAATAGCAGTCGGAGACCTCTTCCCTTAGCCAAGATAGGTCGAGCACACGATCGACCCGCGCCAGCACGTGCTCATCTGGGACGAGCTGTTTGAGCGAGCCAGTGATGAAGAGCTCCAACTGATCCCGCTCCTTGCGCCCCAGCATCTCGTTTGCTCCGCCGATCGCGAATCGCCGACGAAAACGAAATCAGCCAATTGCAGCTTTTTCAACGACCCCACGCGGCAACGCTGCCAGGAGGCGTTGAGCACCTTGGCGACGGTGGCCTTGATGCCCTCATGGGCATCAGACACGACCAGCTTGACGCCGCGTAGGCCGCGGCGCGCGAGCTTGCGCAGGAACGCGGTCCAGAACGTCTCGGCCTCGGACGGGCCAATATCCATGCCGAGAACTTCGCGCCGGCCGTCACTGTTGACGCCGACCGCGACAATCACCGCGACCGAGACGATGCGGCCCTGCTGGCGCACCTTCACGTAGGTGGCGTCGATCCACAAATACGGCCAGTCGCCCTCGATCGGACGGGCGAGGAACGCCTTCACCTTATCGTCGATCTCGGCGCAGAGCCGGCTCACCTGGCTCTTGGAGATGCCGCTCATGCCCATGGCCTGCACGAGATCGTCGACCGAGCGGGTCGAGACGCCCTGCACGTAGGCTTCCTGCACCACCGCGGTAAGCGCCTTCTCGGCCATGCGACGGGGCTCCAGGAAGCCGGGGAAGTAGGAGCCCTTGCGCAGCTTGGGGATGCGCAGTTCGACCGCGCCGGCGCGGGTCTCCCAAATGCGGTCGCGGTAGCCGTTGCGCTGGGCCAGGCGCTCGGGGCTCTTCTCGCCATAGGCGGCTCCGGTCTGGCTTTCCACTTCCAGCTCCATCAGGCGCTGGGCGGCAAAGCCGATCATCTCGCGCAGCAGATCCGCATCAGGGGTCTTCTCCACGAGCGTCCGCAGGTTCATCATCTCGTCGGTCATCGGTGGTTCCTCGAATCAGGTTGGTGTCAGCAACCCGACCCTACCGGCGAATCGCCGGTGACCACCGCAAAGCCGTCCGCCCGCTACGGCGCTATTGTAGGGCGCGCGTGCGGACGGCTTTGCTCTACCGAGCTACACCATCACTGGGGACACGACCCTGGATGTTCGTCTTCCCGATGGACGAGCAAGGCGGGTAATTGCGCCAATCCCGCCCAAGGTACGTAAATTCGGCTTGAGTTCGAAGGGCTCCCGCGCAGCGAAGCGCGCCCACTGCAAGGAGCTTGATCCCGTTCGCTGCGCGCTGCATCGCGCCAAGGGTTTCTCCGTCGGTCGCGCGATGAACGAGGATGAAGGATGGAAGCGGTTACTGAAGCTCAGATGATCCGAAGCGGAAGCTTTAGTCTGCTTGCAACTTTTCTTATGGCTTGTGGCGTTCGTCGAAGGCGCCTTGAGACCGCATGCACGCTCTTACCTTCCAGGATGAGGCACCGTAGCTGCTCGATTTCCTCAGTACTCCACGGCGGCGCAGTGTGACGCTTTGGCGTTGGCTGTATTAAAAGTGTCATGCTCCCTCCGAGATGTTCGACTGAGGTGAAAGTATCACGAGACTAGGGAAGCGGCGTGAGCTGGTAAGTCGTAATGATCGGCCGTTCTTGCCCCGCATCATGGTTCTGGCTGGCTATGGCCTGGATGGTTCTTTGGTGCCTGTGAAAGGTTGCGCGGATGTCATTCTCATCGGCGCCGTCAGCCGTCGCGCGATCGGCCAACGCCCCGGAGTTGATCTCGCAGAGCCCCCGCTTGTTGCCGTCAAACATAGCGAACGGTACGCCCGAACATTGATCAACTACGATTTCTTCGGAAGGATCTGGTTGAAGCGGCATGGCGACCGGTCTCCGTTGAGCAATGCGCCACGCTCCGCTCCCATCGCTCCGAACGTAAGCAAAATCCCTCGCGTAACGCCGACAAGCATGAGCGGGGTGAGTTCTCCCGCACGTGCAAAGGCAGTCTATGTGGACGATGCAATTGGGAATCTGACCAAAGTCAAGTTGCAGATGAGTACTTGCCCGCGCAGGGAGCCGAATATAAGCCCCACGCGGCATCATCCTCCAGCGCGATACCTTGCGATCTGGCGATAACGTGATCTGCTTTCGGATTGATTTCGTTAACCAGGGCCGTCGCCGGATGCGTACGTTCGCGCCACGGAATCGCTGATGGAGTTCGCTGAGGCGCCGTCATGAATGTGCGGCCGATCGACGTGAAGATTGAGAATCACGGCGGAAGCGACGAGAAGATCATCGTGGTGCCGTCATCGCACCTGACCCAGCGTTATCAGAATGTGCAGGTCACTTCCGTTCTCTGAGGACGCACGATTTGAAGATGTGTGCACTCTCGCTCTCGTGTGCGTCACGTGTGCACTGAGAATCCGAAGAAGCGATTTCCGCTTCCAATTCATGCATACATGGTCCTAGAAGAGCCAAGCTGCGGAAGCCTCGTCAAACCAGATTTCTCAATCGGTCCAAATAACATAAAGGGCTGATCGGAGTCGAAAGATCTCAGCAAAATGAATGACTTAGATCGCAAGTTTTCTACAGCGCCCATGATGGATTGGATCGAGAGTTAAAGGTTTATAATGGTTTAGAGAGCGGCGTGTGCACAACGTGTGCACCGGGAGATCAAGAAAAAGCTCATCACCGCCAGCATACGAATGCGAGCAGCCAAGCTGGTCAGTACACACGGAAAGACTGCTCGGTTTCGCCGAAGGAAAGCACCTTTACGTGCGAGCGATGACGGTATCGCGCCCGTCCTTGACCGTCATGGGCAGATACACATGAGCTCGGCGAAAAGCTTGTAGCAGCGCAGTCAGGGAACAGTATTGCTGGCCGACTGACATTCCGACAATCTATACAGCATCAGCCGGTACAAAACAGCTGATGATGATGTTGCCGCGGTGATGCACGTACCACACCACGGCCTGACCGACCGGATTGCCGCGATCTCGTATGATGGCCCGCTCGGGTACAGCCATCCACTGTCCTTCAATGGGAACCCAATAGGCGCCTTCACGATATTCATAGTCGGTGCGATGACCATCGGAGATGTCGCAGCACGGTACACCGTTGGGCGCCATCACGGACTTGAACCATGCCCGGATGTCGGGCGAGACGTTGTCGTATTGTCCGCTGTCGAAAGCGAGCGCCGTGCCGGTCAGTGTGGAGACGAACGCAAGTAGAGCGGTCTGCGCGAGCCGTCGCATCCGATCCTCCACCACATGTCTTGCATACGTGCCAATCCGTTGGTGGGCACGATTCGTACCTTGATGCGATTAAGCCTGAGCTCCGCCATGGTTGCACGCTCAAAAATTGAGCGTTTCGTGGCACTGGGAATGATGCGGCGCAAAATCAGCGCTTCGTTCCGCTCTGCAACGGGTCAATTCGGGTCACCACAGCATCCCGCCGTTCAGAAGCAATGCGTCACTAGAAGCTGCTACGAGTTGTGACGGTTTGCGTTGACCGCGATCGCCGCTGCAGCAGTGCGGTTCTCGACGCCGAGCTTGGAATAAATCTGCTCGAGATGTTTGTCGACCGTGCGCGGCGAGAGTCCGAGGATCTGAGCGATGTCGCGGTTGGTCTTGCCTTTGGCCAGCCACGACAGCACTTCGCCCTCGCGTGTCGTCAGCCCGAGTTCGCTGGGGAATTCCGCCAGCGAGTCTGCGCCTGAATCCTTTGCCAGCCGCAGCAGGAATTCATTCGGGCCGAGCTTGCCCACATATTGCAGCCGGAGTTGCTCGTTGCCGGGAGACGATACCATCGAGGCAGCCTTCGAGCTGGCCTTGCCCTTTTGTGTCTGATCGAGCCATTGCGGTATAGGGTCAGGCAGCACGAAGTCATCGTTGGAATCGACCGCAAGCGCATCCGCCAGCAGCTTCTGCGCCTGCGGCGTCGCCCACTTGATCTTGCCGGCGTCGTTCACCGCGAGTAGATAACGGCCGGAAACGTCGAGCGCTGCGCGGGCGCTCTGCGTCAGCCGCGCATTGGCGAGGTGGACGCGGATGCGCGCCAGCATTTCCTCTATCACGATCGGCTTGGTGACATAGTCGACGCCGCCGGCTTCCAGACCGCGCACGATGTGTTCGGTTTCGGCCAACCCGGTCAAGAAGATGATTGGAACGTTGTCGAGGCCGGCGTCGCGCTTCAGCCGCCGGCACGTCTCAAAGCCGTCCATGCCGGGCATGACCGCGTCCATCAGGACGATATCAGGCGTGATCTGCTCGACTATCCGCATAGCCGATGCGCCGTCGAGCGCAACCATGACCGTCATTCCTACGCCGTCGAGTGCGTCGGTCAGCATCCGAAGCGTTTCGGGTGAGTCGTCCACGATGAGGGCAACATCGCGCTTTTTGGGGTCAGTGATCATAGCTGTGCAGGGCTTTCAATGTAGCCATGTACTGGTCGAGATCGAAGCGGTCGACCAGTGCACGCATATGGGTGACAAAATCAGCATGCTCCGGCAGCTCGTCGCCGATCTCGTCGAGCTTGAGCTGGATCGCCCGGACATAGCCGAGCCGACCGAGGCCGATCAACTCCTCGACAAATTTCGCCGGCGGCCGCGAACCGCTCTCCGGCTTCCACAGCGGCACCGGCGCCTGGTCGGCTTCGTACTGCCATTCGAGCTTCAGCAATTGGCGGATGGTCTCCAGCAGCCGCGGGATGTCGATCGGCTTCATGAGATAGCCGTCATGGAACGGCTGCGCCAGCGGCGCGCCGTGCGCTTCCAGCGCGCTCGCCGACACCATCAGGATGCGCGCGCTGTGATGGCCGTTGGCGCGCAGAGTTTCCGCCACCGTCCAGCCGTCCATGCCGGCCATGGAGATGTCGAGCAGGAACAGATCGGGCCGGCAGTGCTGCGCCAGCGCCAGGCAGCCGGGTCCGTCGGGCGCGCTGAGCAGGATGAAGCCGAGCGGCGCCAGCACCTCGCGCAGGAGGTCGCGATGGGTCGGATCGTCGTCGGTGATCAAAACGGTCTTGCGCGGACCGAGATAGCCGTAGACCGGCGCCTCTACCGGCGCATCGCGCCGCGGATTTGTCACTTCGGAGAGCAGCAGTTTGACACTAAAGGTCGCGCCGGCGCCGACCGTGCTCGTCACCTTGATGTCGCCGCCCATCACGCCTGCGAGCAGTCGGCTGATGGTCAGTCCCAGGCCGGTGCCGGTCTGCGGCTGCGCGACGCCGAGCGCGCCGCGCTCGAAGGGCGCAAAGATGCGTTCGAGATCGTCCGGCTGGATGCCGGGCCCGGTATCGACCACCTCGAACTCGGCGACCGGGCTGCGATAGTGCACGACGAACTTGACGCTGCCGCTTTGCGTGAACTTGATTGCGTTCGACAGCAAATTGATCAGGATCTGCCGCAACCGTTTTTCGTCCGCATAGACCACCACCGGCAGCACGTCCGGCCGCTTGAACACGAAGTCTATGCTCTTTGCCGCCGCCTGCAGGCGGAACATGCCGACGAGCTGGTCGAGGAAATCGTTCAGACGGACCTCGTCGCGGGACAGATAGAGCCGTCCGGCCTCGATCTTGGAGATGTCGAGAATGCCATCGATCAGTCCTGACAGATGGTCGGCACTGCGGCGGACCACCCGAACCTGGTCGCGCGGCCGCGCCTGCAAACCATTGTCTTGCTCAAGGAGCTGCGCATAGCCGGAGATCGCGTTGAGCGGTGAACGCAGCTCGTGGCTCAGGCCTACGACGTAGCGGCTCTTGGCAAGGTTGGCAGACTCCGCGACCTCCTTGGCGCGCTGCAACTCGGCGTCGGTGCGCTTGTGCGCGTCGATCTCCTGGATCAGGAGCGCGGTCTGCCGCCGCGTCTCTTCCTCGGCCGCCCGCCGGCTCTGTTGCGCCAGCACGAACAGCCAGGCGACCACGCCGATGATGATGATCAGCGCAAAGAACACCTTCCATAGCACGTCTGCGAGCAGCGCGTCCGCATGCACGGTCGCCGAGGTTTGCAAATAGATGAGCCCGAGCACGAGCGCGACGAGCCCGGCCGAGACCGCGAACACGCCGACATACTGGCCGAACTGCGAGTTGATCCGCGCATGGATCGTCTCGGGCAGCATCTTGCCGAGCGCCGCCGCCACCTGCACGCCGGCCCGTGCGTGCGGCTTGCAGAGATCGTGGCAGCGGGCGTCGAGCGAGCAGCAGAGCGAGCAGATCGGTCCGGCGTACGCAGGGCAGGAGGCCATGTCCTCTGGCTCGAACGAATGCTCGCAGATACAGCACTTGATCGCCTCGACGTTCTGCCAGCTTCGCTTCGGCTTGCGGGCGATATAGTACTTGCCGTCGGTGGCCCATGCGATGAGCGGCGCCGCGATGAAGGCCGCAGCGAGCGCGACGAAGGCTGATAGCGCCTTCGTGGTCGGCCCGAACAGGCCGTAGAACGCCGAGATCGAGACGATGGTCGCGATGGTCATGGCGCCGACGCCGACCAGGTTGATGTCGTAGAGATGTGCGCGCTTGAACTCAATCTGCGGCGGGCGCAAGCCGAGTGGCTTGTTGATCACGAGATCGGCGACCAGCGCGCCGACCCAGGCGATCGCGACGTTGGAATAAAGCGCGAGCGTCTGCTCCAGTGCCTTGTAGACGCCGATCTCCATCAGCAGCAGCGCCACCATCACGTTGAACACCAGCCAGACCACGCGGCCGGGATGGCTGTGGGTCAGCCGCGAGAAGAAGTTCGACCAGGCGATCGAGCCGGCATAGGCGTTGGTGACGTTGATCTTGACTTGCGAGAGGATGACGAAGGTGCCGGTCAGCGCCAGCGCCAGATCCGGCTGCGACAGCACGTAGCGAAATGCTTCGAGATACATGTCGGCGGGCTCGGCGGCCTGTTCGAGCGCGACGCCGTGGCTCAGCGCGAAATAGGCGAGGAACGATCCGACCAACAGCTTCAGCGCGCCGAAGATGATCCAGCCCGGACCGGCGCAGAGCAGCGCAATCCACCACGAGGTCTTGGAAGTGCGGCGGTCGCGCGGCAGGAAGCGCAGGAAGTCGACCTGCTCGCCGATTTGGGCCACCAGCGAGAACACCACCGACGCCGCGGTGCCGAACAGCAGCAGATCGAGATGGCCGCTGGTGTCGCCGTGCTCGCCGGCGAATTTTCGCCACTCCACGAACGAATGCGGATTGGCCCAGGCGATCGCCAGGAACGGAAGGAGATGAAGGACGACCCAGAGTGGCTGCGTCCATAGCTGGAAGCGGCTGATCAGGGTGATGCCGTAGGTCACCAGCGGGATGATGACGATGGCGCTGATGAGATAGCCGAGCGGTCGCGGAATGCCGAAGCACATCTCCAGCGCCGCTGCCAGAATGACCGCCTCGAAGGCGAAAAAGATAAAAGTGAAAGAGGCGTAGATCAGCGAAGTGATCGTCGAGCCGATATAGCCGAAGCCGGCGCCGCGGGTCAGCAGGTCGATATCGATGCCGCATTTGGCGGCATAATAGGCAATCGGCAGCCCGCACAGGAAGATGATGACGCTGACGACTAGGATCGCTGCGGTTGCGTTGCTGGCGCCGTAATTCAGCGTGATGGTACCGCCGATTGCTTCAAGCGCGAGGAAGGAGATTGCGCCGAGCGCGGTATTGGCGACGCGGGCGGCGGACCAGCGCCGCGCGCTCTTGGCGGTGAAGCGCAGCGCGTAGTCTTCCAGCGTCTGATTGGCAACCCATTGGTTGTACTGGCGCCTGACGCGGTCTATTTGCTGCCGCCCTGCCACTTAACCCCACTCCCGATACGGACCCGGAGCCCACGCAAATCCTGTACCAAAAGCCTACGTCGGCATTTTGCGGTGCAGTATACGCGATCTTGCGTATGCTCGCGCTGCACAAATTAGAGCCATCCTCACGGCACCAAACGCGTGTCCTCGAACAAACAGTGGGGTGCCCATGTCAGACGAAGCAAACAAGGGGTTGTTGTCGCCGCTTCGGCGCAAACTATTGATGGGCATGGCTGCTGTGCCGGCCATCACGATGCTGCCGAAGGCGTCCTTCGCGCAGGCTCCGGCGACCTCGGCAGTCAACACCACGGGCCTCGCGGTAACCGATACTGAAGTCACCGTCGGCATCCTGCACTCGGCCACCGGCACGATGGCGATCTCGGAGACCGGCTCGATCGAAGCCGAGAAGCTCGCGATCGAGCAGATCAACGCTGCCGGCGGTGTGCTCGGCCGCAAGATCAAGGTCATCCAGGAAGACGGCGCCAGCGACTGGCCGACCTTCGCGGAGAAAGCCAAGAAGCTCCTCGTCAACGACAAGGTCGCAGCCATCATGGGCTGCTGGACCTCGGCCTCGCGCAAGGCGGTGCTGCCGGTCGTCGAGCAGTACAACGGCATGCTCTACTACCCGACCTTCTACGAAGGTCTCGAGCAGTCCAAGAACGTGATCTACACCGGCCAGGAAGCCACCCAGCAGATCCTCGCCGGCCTGAACTGGATCGCCAAGGAGAAGGGCGCCAAGTCGTTCTTCTTCATCGGCTCGGACTACATCTGGCCGCGCACCTCGAACAAGATCGCGCGCAAGCACGTCGAGAACGTGCTGAAGGGCAAGGTCGTCGGCGAGGAGTATTATGCGCTCGGCAGCACCCAGTTCAATTCGGTGATCAACAAGATCAAGCTGACCAAGCCCGACGTGATCTTCACCGACGTGGTCGGCGGCTCGAACGTCGCCTTCTACAAGCAGCTCAAGGCAGCCGGCATCGACCTCTCCAAGCAGGCGCTGCTGACAATCTCGGTGACTGAGGACGAGATCGACGGCATCGGCGGCGAAAACATCGCGGGTGCCTACGCCTGCATGAAGTACTTCCAATCGCTCGACAATGCCAACAATCAGGCCTTCGTCTCGGCCTTCAAGAAGATCTGGGGCGAGAAAACCGTGATTGGTGACGTGACGCAGGCGGCTTATCTCGGCCCATGGCTCTGGAAACTGACGGTCGAAAAGGCCGGCAGCTTCGACGTCGACAAGATCGCGGCCGCCTCGCCCGGCGTGGAATTCAAGGGCGCACCCGAGGGCTATGTGCGCATCCACGAGAACCATCATCTCTGGTCGAAAACACGCGTCGGTCGCGCCAAGCTCGATGGTCAGTTCGAACTGATCTACGAGACCGCGGATCTGGTCGAGCCAGATCCGTTCCCGAAGGGCTACCAGTAAGCGCGCAAGGCTTCCGCGATCTTTCCCCGAGCAAGAGCTCCCTGGCGCGGACCCTCAATCCGCGCTTCACGACCCCGCGTCGCGACGTCGCTCGCGACGCGGGACCCTGTCCCCTCGGACGCGAGACGCTGTGCTCGACGGAGAAATCAGATGTTCGGCGACTATTCGATTGGCGACCTGGGCTCGATCTTCGTCATGCAGGGCTTTGCCGGACTGAGCCTGTTTTCCGTCTACGTCCTGATGGCGCTGGGGCTCGCGATCATCTTCGGCCAAATGGGCGTCATCAACATGGCGCATGGCGAGTTCATGATCCTGGGCGCGTATGTGACCTGGATGACATCGAACGTCTTCCAGTCCTATTTGCCGAGCCTGTTCAGCGGCTATTTCTTCCTCGCTATGATTCTGGCGTTTCTGGCGTCCGGCGCACTCGGGATGCTGGTGGAATGGGTGTTGATCCGGCACCTCTACAAGCGTCCGCTCGATACGCTGCTTGCGACCTGGGGACTTAGTCTCATGTTGCAGCAGGCCTATCGCTCGATTTTCGGCGCGCGAGAGGTGGGCGTCGAGCTGCCGCAGTGGATGCTCGGCTCGCTGCATGTCACCGACTCCATCGAAGTTCCGATCAACGGCGTCTTCGTGATGGGCCTGACGGTGCTGATCACGATCGGTGTCGCCTACATCATGTTCCGCTCGCGCTGGGGCCGCCAGGTCCGGGCCGTCGTACAGAACCGCATCATGGCGGGCGCCGTCGGCATCAATACTGCGAAGGTCGACCGCTACACTTTCGCGCTCGGCTGCGGCATCGCCGGGGTCGCCGGCTCGGCCTTCACCATGATCGGCTCGACCGGGCCGACGTCCGGCCAGCTCTACATCGTCGATACCTTCCTGGTCGTCGTGTTCGGCGGCGCCGCCAGCCTGCTCGGCACCATCGCCTCCGCCTTCTCGATCTCGCAGACCCAGTCGACGCTCGAGTTCTTCATGTCGGGCTCGATGGCGAAGGTGCTGACGCTGCTCGCAGTCGTCGGAATTCTGATGCTGCGGCCGCAGGGTCTGTTCGCCTTCAAGGTCCGCAAATAACGAAAGTGCAGGGGGCTGAACCCATGAACGATAGTCGTTTTGCCACGCGTTCGGAGTTGATCGGCATCCTGGTGCTCGCGGTCTTTCTGGTCGTGATCTTGCCGCTCTGCCTCGACGTCTTCCGCCTCAACTTGGTCGCTAAATATCTGACCTACGCCTTTGTGGCGCTGGGGCTCGTGATCTGCTGGGGCTACGGCGGCATCCTGAGCCTCGGGCAGGGCGTGTTCTTCGGCCTCGGCGGCTACTGCATGGCGATGTTCCTCAAGCTCGAGGCGTCGAGCGTCGAGAACACCAAGATCCAGTCGACGCCGGGCATCCCCGACTTCATGGACTGGAATCAGATCACCGCGCTGCCGTTCTTCTGGAAGCCGTTCCATAGCCTGACCTTCACCGTCGCGGCCGTGATCCTGGTGCCCGGGATATTCGCCCTGATCATTGGTGCCGCGATGTTCAAGCGCCGCGTCGGCGGCACCTACTTTGCGATCATCACGCAGGCGGTCGCCGCGATCTTGACCATCCTGATCGTGGGACAGCAGGGCTACACCGGTGGCATCAACGGCATGACCGACCTGCGCACGCTGAAGGGTTGGGACATCCGTCCCGACCACGCCAAGGTCGTGCTCTACTTCTTCGAGGTTGGCCTGCTGTTCGCCTGCATCTTCATCGCGCAGTTCGTCCGTCACTCGAAGCTCGGCCGCATTCTGGTGGCGATGCGTGATCAGGAAGACCGCGTTCGCTTCTCCGGCTACAGCGTCGCCAACTTCAAGATCTTCGCCTTCTGCATCGCCGCGGTGTTCGCTGCGATCGGCGGCGCGATGTTCGCGCTCAACGTCGGCTTCATGTCACCGTCCTTTGTCGGCATCGTGCCCTCGATCGAAATGGTGATCTACACCGCGGTCGGCGGCCGGATCTCGATCCTGGGCGCGGTCTACGGAACGATCCTCGTCAACTTCGCCAAGACCAGTCTCTCCGAGTCGTTCCCCGAGCTCTGGCTGTTCGGCCTCGGCGGCATGTTCATCGCCGTGGTGCTCGCATTCCCAAACGGCCTCGCCGGCATCTGGGGAGACTACGTCCAGCCGCGCATCAGCAGACTAATCGGCGCGCGCAAGCCGAAGGCCGGCTGGACCGACAATTCGGTCGCCGACGGCGCGCCGGCAGAGTGAGGAGGACAGCATGCTTGTCGGATACCAGCCAAAACCCTTCCTGCTCTCGGTCGAAGGTCTCACGGTCTCCTTCGACGGCTTCAAGGCGGTCAACGATCTCTCCTTCTATGTCGAGGAGAACGAAATCCGCGTCATCATCGGCCCCAACGGGGCCGGCAAGACCACCGTGCTCGACCTGATCTGCGGCAAGACCAAGGCCACCTCAGGCTCGATCGAATTCCGCGGCAAGGACCTGACCAAGCTGAAGGAGAATCAGATCGTCAAGGCCGGCGTCGGCCGCAAATTCCAGACGCCGTCGATCTACGACGACCTCACGGTGTTCGAGAATCTGGAGATCTCCTATCCGCGCGGCCGCACCGTGTTCGGCGCGCTGACCTTCACCCGTGATGCGGCGGTGCGCGACCGCGTCCACGAGGTCGCCGAGATGATCTTCCTGAAGGATCGCCTCAACATGAGCGCGGCGCTGCTCAGCCACGGCCAGAAGCAGTGGCTCGAGATCGGCATGCTGCTGATTCAGGATCCGGACTTGCTGATGCTCGACGAGCCCGTCGCCGGCATGAGCGTGTCCGAGCGCGCCAAGACCGCCGAGCTGCTTAACCGCATCATCAAGGACCGTTCGGTGCTGGTGATCGAGCACGACATGAAGTTCGTCGAGGACATCGCCCACAAGGTCACGGTGCTGCACCAGGGCCAGATCCTCTCCGAGGGCACGATGGAGAAGGTGAAGAACGATCCGAAGGTGATCGAAGTCTATCTCGGCCATTAAGGAGCGACATCAATGCTGGCAATCAATGATCTTCACGTCGCTTACGGCCAGAGTGAGGTGCTGCACGGCCTCAATGTGTCGGTCGCGCCCAACGAGATCGTCGCGATCATGGGCCGCAACGGCATGGGCAAGACCACGCTGATGAAGTCGCTGATGGGCATCGTGCCGACCAAGAGCGGCTCGGTGACCATGGACGGCGCCGAGCTCGGCTCGCTGCCGAGCTACGACCGCGTCGCCAAGGGGCTCGCCTATGTGCCGCAGGGCCGCATGATCTTCTCGACCATGACGGTGAAGGAGAACATCGAGACCGGTCTCGTCGTATCCGGCGGCTCTGAAGTGCCCGAGGACATCTACGAGCTGTTCCCGGCGCTGTTGGAGATGAAGGGCCGCCGCGGCGGCAATCTCTCCGGCGGGCAGCAGCAACAATTGGCAATCGCGCGTGCGCTCGCCACCAAACCGAAAGTGCTGCTGCTGGACGAGCCGACCGAGGGCATCCAGCCGTCGATCATCAAGGACATGGCGAAGACGTTGAAGCGCATCCGCGACGAGCGGGGACTGTCGATCGTCGTCTCCGAACAGGTCCTGAGCTTCGCGCTCGAAATCGCCGACCGCGTGCTCGTGATCGAGAACGGAGAGATCGTGCGTGACGATCCGCGCGACAGTGTCGATGCCGCGCAGATCTCGAAATTCCTGTCCGTCTAACCAGCAAAACGAAGGGGAGCATCTCGATGCCAGATACACTGATCAAGGTCGATCTCACGAAGTCGGCCTATGAAAACGACAAGATCCACAACCGCTGGCATCCAGAGGTTCCGATCGTCGAGTGGGTCAGCCCCGGCGACGACTTCATCATCGAGACCGTCGATTGGACCGGCGGCTTCATCAAGAACAACGACTCGGCCGACGACGTGCGCGACATCGACCTCTCGATCGTGCACTTCCTGTCCGGCCCGATTGGCGTCAAGGGCGCCGAGCCCGGCGATCTTCTCGTGGTCGACCTGCTCGACGTCGGTCCGCTGAAGGAAAGCCTGTGGGGCTTCAACGGCTTCTTCTCCAAGCAGAACGGTGGCGGCTTCCTTACGGATCATTTCCCGCTGGCGCAGAAGTCGATCTGGGACATCAAGGGCCTTTACACCTCGTCGCGTCATGTGCCCGGCGTCAACTTCGCCGGCCTGATCCACCCCGGCCTGATCGGCTGTCTGCCGGACGCCAAGATGCTGGCGGCCTGGAATGCGCGCGAAGCCGAGCTGATTGCGACGAACCCGACCCGAGTGCCGGGCTTGGCCAATCCGCCGTTTGCGCCGACCGCGCATGCCGGCCAGGCCAAGGGCGACGTCAAGGCCAAGATCGGTCTCGAGGGCGCCCGCACCGTGCCGCCGCGCGAGCATGGCGGCAATTGCGACATTAAGGATCTGTCGCGCGGCTCGAAGATCTACTTCCCGGTCTATGTGCCTGGCGGCGGCCTCTCGATGGGTGATCTGCATTTCAGCCAGGGCGACGGCGAGATCACGTTCTGCGGCGCGATCGAGATGGCCGGCTGGCTGCACATCAAGGTCGATATCATCAAGGATGGCGTCGCGAAATACGGCATCAAGAACCCCGTGTTCAAGCCGTCGCCGATCACGCCGAACTACAAGGACTATCTGATCTTCGAGGGCATCTCGGTCGACGAAGCCGGCAAGCAGCACTATCTCGACGTCCACATCGCCTATCGCCAGGCCTGCCTGAACGCGATCGAATATCTGAAGAAGTTCGGTTACTCCGGCGCCCAGGCCTATTCGATCCTCGGCACCGCGCCGTGCCAGGGCCACATCTCCGGCGTCGTCGACGTCCCCAATGCCTGCGCCACGCTGTGGCTGCCGACCGAGATCTTCGACTTCGACGTGATGCCGTCGTCGGCAGGTCCCGTGAAGCACATCACGGGCGACATCCAGATGCCGATCTCGCCGGACAAGTAGTCCCATTGCGAGATGGATGCGGGGCGCGGAGCCCCGCATCGGACCTGCAATAGCGAAGGGAGCGACGATGCCCGTCTACGAATATCTCTGCAATGATTGCGGCCCGTTCACCGACATGCGGCCGATGGCCGAATGCGATGATCCGCAGGACTGTCCGCGCTGCGAGACGGAATCGCCGCGCGTGATCCTGACCGCGCCGGCGTTCTTCTGCATGCCGTCGGACAAGCGCAAGGCGCACGCCACCAATGAGAAGAGCCGGCACGCGCCGAAGACGCTCGATCAGTACAAGGCCGCGCACGGCCCGGGCTGCGGCTGCTGTGGGACCGGCACCAAGAAGAAACCGGGGCGGCTGGTGACGAAGAGCAAGAGCGGCGCCGTCGGCTTCCCGACCGCGCGGCCCTGGATGATCAGCCACTGACGTTGCGGATTGAAAAATTCAAACCAGATCAGAAGGGCGTTTCAAATGCTTCACGGTGACATCTCTTCCAGCAATGACGTGGTCGGCGTTGCCGTCGTCAATTACAAGATGCCGCGGCTCCACACCAAGGCCGAGGTGCTCGACAACGCCCGCAAGATCGCCGACATGGTTGTCGGCATGAAGCTCGGTCTGCCCGGGATGGATCTTGTGATCTTTCCGGAATATTCGACCCACGGCATCATGTACGACTCCAAGGAGATGTACGAGACCGCCGCGCAGGTGCCGGGCGAGGAGACCGCGATCTTAGCCGAAGCCTGCCGCAAGGCGAAGGTGTGGGGCGTGTTCTCGCTGACCGGCGAGCGCCATGAGGAGCATCCGCACAAGGCGCCTTACAACACGCTGATCCTGATGAACGACAAGGGCGAGATCGTGCAGAAGTATCGCAAGATCATGCCCTGGGTGCCGATCGAGGGCTGGTATCCCGGCAATTGCACCTACGTCTCCGATGGACCAAAGGGCCTGAAAATCAGCCTGATCATCTGCGACGACGGCAATTACCCGGAGATTTGGCGCGACTGCGCGATGAAGGGCGCAGAACTGATCGTGCGCTGCCAGGGCTACATGTACCCTGCTAAGGAGCAGCAGGTGATGATCTCCAAGGCGATGGCCTGGGCCAATAACGTCTATGTTGCTGTCGCCAATGCCGCCGGCTTTGACGGCGTCTACTCCTATTTCGGTCATTCCGCGATCGTCGGCTTCGACGGCCGCACCTTGGGCGAGACCGGCGAGGAGGAATACGGCATCCAGTACGCAGGGCTGTCGAAGAGCCTGATCCGGGACGCGCGCCGCAACGGCCAGTCGCAGAACCATCTCTTCAAGCTGTTGCATCGCGGCTACACCGGCATGATCAATTCCGGCGAAGGCGTGCGCGGCGTCGCGGCCTGCCCTTATGATTTCTACAAGAACTGGATAGCCGATCCGGAAGGGGCGCGCGAGATGGTCGAGGCGATGACTCGTCCGACCGTCGGCACCGAAGAATGTCCGATCGACGGCATCCCGAACGAGAAGTCCGCGACGAACTACTAGATCATCTTGCGGTGGCCTCGGTTGAGAGACGTACCAGCATGGCGGCCGAGGTGCGCCTGCTGCGGTTCGGGACGCCGGATGTATCCGAGGTCAGAAATTTCCCATTGCTGCCGCCGGCGTCGCGCATCGCGGACCTTACAAGAACGGACCCGGCGAGATTAATGTTCCGATCGCGATTGATGGCATGGTGATCGAGCCGGGCGATCTCATCATCGGAGACGATGACAGACTGCTCTGCGTACCGTTTGACGATGTGGATGAGGTGCTAAAGGGAGCTACGGCAAAGTACGAGGCGGAGCAGAAGCAGATCGCGAATATAATGGCGCACGATTCCTCTTGGGTGGACAAGGCTCTGCGCGAGCTGAACTGCGACGATCTGGATTGAAGAGGTCGGCTTCGTGAGGCTGACCTTGCACTCCTGACGGTAGCAGTCGGAGTATGCTGGCACGAACTGTTCCCTGCGAAATGCTGCAACGAAGGTTTCTTTGCCTTGCGGGAGTTGACTCCCGTGCCAAACGGCTCTTGGCGCGCAAAGCGGCCGTTCGGTGTGAGCAGGACGTCCGGCAAAAGCCAATCGCGCTTTCACGAGTTCGCATTGAACGTTCAGTAAACCGATTTGCTAAACAAAGCTGCCCATCGAGACCAAGCCGAAGCGAGGCGAGTTGATGGCGGCTGGGGTCCGGGGCCCTCAAGTCTGCAACTCCCATAAAATCTTCCATTTTCCAGTGCAATGCAGCAGGTTCATTGCACGTCCGAGTACTGGCGAAGTTTTTCACCCGCTGTCAAAAGAAACCCGCTTGACGCCCTCTCGAATTTAGTACTACGTTTAGTACCACAAAAACGATAAACATCGCGCATCGAGCCGATGTGTGGGAGGAGCTTCAGTCATCCGGACTCGTTGTCCGGAGGCGGTAACGTCTCGCTCTTCATCATCGCTCATCAACTCGGTTTCAGGGGTCTTGGCGTCGTTCCGGCAAGGCACGCGCTGAGCGGGTTAGGTGCTTCAACGATAGAGAGGAAACGGATATGCCAAGATTGAAACGGCTAAGCGGTACAGTCGCATCCGCGGTCTTTGCGGCCGCCTCGCTCTGGGTGCTCGGCAGCAGTGAAGCCGTGGCTCAAAGCAAGCAGCTCACTCTGTGCTGGGCGGCATGGGATCCGGCCAACGCGCTGGTGGAATTGGGCAAGGACTTCACCAAGCAATCCGGCATCGAGATGAAATACGAGTTCGTCCCCTGGACGAGCTACGCGGATCGCTTCCTCAACGAGCTCAACTCCCACGGCAAGCTCTGCGACCTGATCATCGGCGACAGCCAGTGGATCGGCGGCGCCGCCGAGAACAAGTGGTACGTCAAGCTCAACGATTTCTTCGACAAGGAGAAGATATCGATGGACGACTTCGTCCCGGCGACGGTCGTGGGCTATTCGCAGTGGCCGAAGAACTCGCCGAACTATTGGGCGCTGCCTGCCATGGCCGATGCGGTCGGCTGGACCTATCGCAAGGACTGGTTCTCACGGCCTGACATCCAATCGGCGTTCAAGGCCAAGTACGGCCGCGACCTGGCGCCGCCGAAAACCTATGACGAACTCAAGCAGATCGCGGAGTTCTTCCAGGGCCGCGAGATCGACGGCAAGAAGGTCTACGGCGCCTACATCTTCACCGAGCGCGGCTCCGAAGGCATCACCATGGGCGTGACCAACGTGCTCTACAATTACGGCTTCAGCTACGAGAATCCGAAGAAGCCGTACCAGATGCAGGGCATCGTCAATTCGGCCGACGCGGCCAAGGGGCTCGAGTTCTACAAGGAGCTCTACAAGTGCTGCACGGCGCCGGGCCTGACCAACGCTTACATGCAGGAAGGGCTCGACGCCTTCAAATCCGGCCAGGTGGCGATGCAGATGAACTGGTTCGCCTTCTTCCCCGGCCTCTACAAGGATCCGAACGTCGGCGGCGACAAGATCGGCTTCTTCGTCAACCCGGCGGGCCCGAACGGTCACTTCACCCAGCTCGGCGGGCAGGGCATCTCGGTGGTCGCGACCTCCGACCGCAAGGACGACGCGCTCGCCTACATCAAGTGGTTCGCGCAGCCGGCCGTGCAGCAGAAGTGGTGGCAGCTCGGCGGCTACTCGGCCCTGAAGGCGGTCGTCGACGCGCCCGACTTCCCGAAGAGCGCGGCGTTCGCCCCGCAGTTCCTGGAGTCGATGGGCATCGTGAAGGACTTCTGGGCCGAGCCGTCATACGCCCAACTGCTGCTCGACATGCAGAAGCGGGTGCATGACCACGTCGTCGCCGACAAGGGCACGGCACAGCAGGCGCTTGATCTCCTGGTCAAGGACTGGACCAAGGTCTTCAAGGAGCAGGGCAAGCAGGTTGCGTCGCAATAGACGCAGGTCTCGCATCGACCGACCCGGTTTCCCCGGGGATCGGCCTCGGGGAAACCAAACCAGCCAGCCGACGGACAACATGACGACGATCCTTCAGCCTGATCATGCTACGATGGCCGCCGTGAGCGAGCCCGCCAAATCCCGCGCCGCCCGGCGAGTCCGCGGCCTGTCGGACCGGGCCATCGCCTGGCTGTTCGTCGCGCCGACGATCGCGCTGTTGCTGGCGATCAACATCTTTCCACTGGTCTGGATGATCCGGCTCTCCTTCACCAGCCTCAACCTCAGCATGTCGTATCTGCCGCTGCGGTTCGTCGGGCTCGACAATTTCAGCGATATCCTCACCGACGAGGACGTCTGGTTCCGGCTCCAGACCACGGCACAGTTCGTGATCTCTTCGGTGGCGTTGCAGGTGGTTATCGGGTTTGGTCTGGCGCTGCTCATCAACCGTCAGTTTCGCGGTCACAGCTTCTGGACCACGATCATCCTGTTGCCGATGATGCTGTCGCCTGCGGTCGTCGGTAACTTCTGGACGCTGCTGCTTCAGCCGCAGATCGGACCGTTCAACTATCTCATCGGCCTGTTCACGGGTGTGCCCCCGAGCTCGTTCAGCATGACCGGGCAGGTCTCGCTCGCGCCCTGGACCATCGTGCTCGTCGACACCTGGATGTGGGCCCCCTACGTCATGCTGATCTGCCTCGCCGGACTGCGCTCCATTCCCGACTACATTTATGAGGCGGCCGAAGTCGATCGTGCCTCGGCCTGGCGGCAATTCTGGTCGATCACGCTGCCGATGACGGTGCCGTTTCTGATGCTCGCGGTGCTGTTCCGCGCGATCGAGAACTTCAAGATGTTCGACATGGTCAATCTCCTGACCTCGGGCGGACCGGGGTCGACCACCGAGCTCGTGTCGATCACGCTGAAGCGCGCAGCCTTCGAGAAGTGGCGCACCGGCTATTCCTCCGCGCTCGCCATCATCCTGTTCGTGACCGTGTTCGGTGCCGCCAACATTTACGTCAAAGCGCTCAACAAGGTGAAGCAACGATGACCGCCGCTGTCGCCAAATCCACCGCCCACTCCATCGTCGAAGCCTCGCCGCGCGCAAAGGCGGTGGCCGGCAGCCTGGTCATCCTCTATGCGGTCATCACGATCCTGCCGCTCGTCTGGATCGTTGCCACGGCGTTCAAGTCTCAGAGCGACGCGATTGCCTATCCGCCCAAGGTGCTGTTCCAGCCGACGCTCGAGGGCTACGTGAACCTGTTCACCGTGCGCACCCGCCAGACGCCGGATTTCATCGCCAAGCTGCCGCCGCCGGAGACCTGGTACGACAAGCTCGTGCGCCAGCACGACATGGTGATTGCCGGACCGTCGAAGGTCGTGCCGCGCTTCGTCAATTCGCTGATCATCGGCTTCGGCTCGACATTCCTGGCGGTCTTTCTCGGCACGCTCGCCGCCTACGCTTTCTCGCGCTTCCGCATTCCGCTCGCCGATGATCTCCTGTTCTTCATCCTCTCGACGCGCATGATGCCGCCAGTCGCAGTCGCAATCCCGATCTACTTGATGTACCGGCAGCTCAATCTGACCGACACCAGGCTCGGCATGATCCTGCTCTACACTGCCGTCAACGTCTCGCTCGCGGTCTGGTTGCTCAAGGGATTCATCGACGAGATCCCGCGTGAGTACGAGGAAGCCGCCCTGGTCGACGGCTATACGCGGCTCCAGGCTCTGCGCAAGGTGGTGCTGCCGCAGGCCGTCACGGGAATCGCCGCGACCGCGATCTTCTGCCTGATCTTCTCGTGGAACGAATATGCCTTCGCGGTTCTCCTGACGAGCGGCGAGGCGCAGACCATGCCGCCCTTCATCCCCTTCATCATCGGCGAGGGCGGACAGGACTGGCCGGCGGTTGCTGCCGCGACCACGCTGTTCGTTGTCCCGATCGTCCTGTTCACCGTTCTGCTGCGCAAGCATCTGCTGCGCGGCATCACCTTCGGAGCTGTACGCAAATGAGCGGTTCTGCGATTGCCAATGGTGGATTGATGCGCTGGTTTCGGCGCGGTCCCTGGGAGACCGGAGCCACGATCCTGATCGGCGGCGGTATCGTGATGCTGGTGCAGCCCTTCTCGCTCGATCTCTACAGCTATTCGTTCGTGACGATCCTGGCCGGCACGCTCGGTTACGTCATCGTGAGCCATTTTCCGGAATAGGGCGGCAGAGATGGCACAGATCCGCGTTGAAAACCTGCGCAAATCGTTCGATCAGTTCATCGCCGTCGAAGGCTCGAACTTCACGATTCCTGACGGCACCTTCTTTGCGATGCTCGGCCCCTCCGGCTGCGGCAAGACGACGACGCTGCGCATGATTGCCGGCCTCGAGTTGCCGACCGAGGGCAAGATCCTGCTCGACGGCGAGGACGTGACCTTCGACCGTGCATCCGCCCGTGACATCGCGTTCGTGTTCCAGCTCTTCGCGCTCTATCCGCACATGAATGTTGCCGGAAACATAGGCTTTCCCCTGAAGTGCCAGGGCATGGGCCGGGGCGAGATTCGCCAGCGCGTCGAGGAGACCGCGCGGCTGCTGCGGATCGAGCATCTGTTGTCGAGCAAGACGTCGAAGCTTTCCGGCGGCGACCGGCAGCGCGTTGCGCTGGGACGCGCCATGGCGCGACGGCCGAAGGCCTTCCTGATGGACGAGCCGCTCGGTGCGCTCGATGCCGAGTTTCGTCATCTGATGTGCGGCGAGCTACGCGACCTGCACGATCGCGTCGGTGCAACCACGGTCTACGTCACGCATGACCAGATCGAGGCAATGTCGATGGCGGATCAGATCGCAGTCATGAACAAGGGGCGCGTCGAGCAGATCGGCTCGCCGCAGGAGATCTACGACCGTCCCGCGAGCATGTTCGTGGCCGATTTCATCGGCTCGCCGCCCATGAACTTCCTGCGCTTCGAGGGCGGCCTGCGATCCGGCGATTGGGCAATCAGCTTCCACGACACCAGGCTCGCGGTCCCCGAGATCCGCGAGGATCGCGCGAGTGCACCGCTGGCGCTCGGGATCCGCCCGGAGCACATCCGCTTCGCCGACGCGGCGCCGGTTCGCGGCGAGGTGTTCGGTGCGGAATATCTCGGCACCACTCAGATCGTGACCGTCGACACCGCGCATGGGCGCGTTGCCGCGCGGCTGCCTTCCAGCGCGCCGGTGCGGATCGGCGAGACGGTGGGGCTTGAATTCTGTTCCGAGCGACTGGCGCTGTTCGATGTCGGCAGCGGCCTTGCGATTCGGACCGCCAATGAGGGGGGCGCGCTCCATGGCTGACGTGGCCCTACGCAACATCAGCAAGCGCTTCGGCACGATCGAGGCGGTGTGCGAGCTCTCGCTGACGGTGAATGACGGCGAGTTCCTCGTCCTGCTTGGGCCGAGCGGCGCCGGCAAGACCACGACGCTGCGGCTGATCACCGGGCTCGAGAGCCCGGAGGCCGGCTCGGTCATGATTGACGGGCGCGACGTCACGCATGATCCGCCGGGATCGCGGGATATCGCGTTCGTCTTCCAGCAATACTCGCTGTATCCGCACCTCACGGTCTACGACAATCTCGCCTTTCCGCTGCGCTCTCCGGCGCGGCGCATGCCGGAGGCCGTCATCCGCAAGCGCGTCGAGCAGACGGCGGAGCTCTTGCATATCGCAAGCAAGCTGAACAACCGCGCGACCCGGCTGTCCGGCGGCGAGATGCAGCGGGTGGCGATCGGCCGCGCACTGGTGCGCGACCCCTCGATCTATCTGATGGACGAGCCGCTCTCGTCGCTGGATGCGAAGCTGCGCGCCGAGCTTCGTCTCGAGCTCAAGCGGATCCAGCTCGAGCTTGGCGCGACCATTCTCTACGTGACCCACGATCAGGTCGAGGCCATGACGATGGCGTCGCGGATCGGTGTGATCAGGGATGGCCGGCTTCTCCAGCTCGGCACCCCGCGGGAGATCTACGAAAGTCCCTCCAGCAGCTATGTCGCCTCGCGTCTCGGCACGCCCCAGATCAACTTCCTTCCCGCGGCTCTGTTGTCCGACGTGCCGGTGCCACTCGGAACGGAGACCGTCGGCATCCGCACCGAGCATCTCCGACTCGCCGCACGCAACGGTGGGTCGATGGTCGGCCGCGTCCACCGTGTCGAGCACCTCGGCGAGCAGAATCATGTTCACCTGGACTATAAGGGGGAGACCCTGGTGACGCTTGCGGACCCGCATCAGCCGCTTCAGGCCGGTCAGGAGGTCGAACTGCACCTGGTGCATCCGCTCTATTTCGATCGCGCGGGGCAACGTATCCCTGCGATGGTTCACTAGAGGATCCAACCCGATGTCGCTGCAACCCGAGACATTCAAGTCGCTGGTCAAGGTGGCCGCCGAGCAGGTCATCGCCAGCGCGCCGGAGCTCACGAGCCTGGATCAGGCGATCGGCGATGGCGACCACGGAACCAATATGAAGCGCGGCTTCGAAGCCGTGCTGGGCAAGCTCGACGTCATCTCTGCGCAACCCTTTGACGAGGCCCTGAAGACGATCGGCAAGACCCTGGTGATGACGGTCGGCGGTGCCTCCGGGCCGCTCTACGGCAGCTTCTTTCTCGCCGCGGGCGAGGCGCTCTCGCACGACAAGCAGTTGCCCGCGGATCTCGCTGACGTTTTTGGCAGCGGCGTGAACGCCGTCAGCGCGCGCGGCCGCTCGCAGGCCGGCGAGAAGACCATGCTCGACGTGCTTGTTCCCGTGTTGGAGACGCTGAAGACGGCTGCCGGCCAGCCGGACCTGATCGCGCGGGTCCGAACCACCGCCGCCGAGGCGGTCGAGCGGACCGCGCCGATGCAGGCCACCAAGGGACGGGCGTCGTTTCTCGGACCGCGCAGCATCGGACATGTCGATCCCGGCGCACGTTCGAGCTGTGTTCTCGTGCAGGCGGTATGCGCGAGCCTGGAGGGAAAGCAATGAGCGAAACCGTGGGGATCGTGATCGTCTCGCATTCGAAGGACATCGCCAAGGGCACGGCCGACATGGTCCGGCAGATGGTCGGCAGCGAGGTCAGGGTAGCATTCTGCGGCGGCAATCCCGACGGCGGGCTCGGCACGAGCGTGTCCCTGATAATCGACGCCATCAACGATGCCTGGTCGGCGAAGGGCGTCGCGATTCTCGTCGATCTCGGCGGCGCCGAAACAAACAGTGAGATGGCGGTCGAAATGCTGGAGCCTGCACGGCGCGATCTCGTTGTCGTATGCAACGCGCCGATCGTTGAAGGCGCCGTCATGGCCGCGACCGAGGCGGCGGGTGGCAGCTCACTGGCCCAGGTGAAGGCTGTGGCCGAGGAACTCTCTGCCGGCTGACGGGCCGGCGAAGCGATAATGGAAGATGAGCATGCTGGACAAAGCGGACGGACAGATTTTTACCGGCAATGTGCAGTTGGTGCACGCGGTGGGCATGCATGCGCGCCCGGCTGTCAAGCTGACCAAGCTGGCCAAGAAGTTCCAGGCCCAGATTTCCGTTCGAGTTGAAGGCGCGGCCGAGTGGATCAATGCCAAGAGCGTGGTCAAGATCATGGCGATGCGCGCAGGCTGCGGCAGCAGGATCGAGATCAAGGCCTCCGGCAGTGACGCGGAGGCCGCGGTCGCGGCGCTGGTCGATTTGATCGCAACCGACTTTCCGGATGAGGCGCCGTAGCATGCAGGGAGGCGCGACAGGACTGGCGTACCGTGGCAGGACCGCCTCGATCGGCTTTGCCCATGGTCCGTTCGTCCGTGTCGGTGCGGACGCAGGCGGCGAGCGGGTCGCAGGCTCACTGGTCGAGGAAGCGCTCGCGCTTCGCAAGGCGATCGACGCGGCAAGTGGTCAGATCGCGGAACTCGCCGCGATCGCCGGCGGTGAAGCCGCACAGATTCTCGAATTCCAGGTCGCGCTGCTGGAGGACGAGGATTTCATCGAAGCGATCTTCGTGTCGATCGGTGAGGGGAATCCCGCGGACGTCGCATGGCGTTCGGCACTCGATGAGCAGATTGCGGATTACAATTCGGCAGAGGACGAATATCTGAAGGCTCGCTCGTCGGATCTTGCCGACCTACGCGACCGCGTAATCAACATTCTGCGGGGAGGCGAAGGCCAGGTCCTGAAAATTCCGAGCGGCGCCGTCGTCTGCGCCGACGATCTGCCGCCCTCGCGATTCCTTGAGATCGACTGGTCCGGTGGCGGCGGTCTGGCGCTCGTGCGCGGCAGCCCCACGAGCCACGTTGCCATGCTGGCGCGGGCACGGGCTATCCCCATGGTCGTGCAACTCGGCGCCGTTCCGGAGATCGGAGCCACGGCACTGCTCGACGGCGAGGGCGCAACGCTCGAGCTCGATCCCAATGCGGAGCAGGTCCGCCTGTTCGAGAAGCGGCGCGAAAGCCATCGCAAGAGCCGGGCGTCTGCGCGTGCAATCCTGCGACGGCCGACGGCTTCGTGGCGCGGCGAGCGGATCAAGCTGTTCATCAATATCGAGCGTGTCAACGATCTCGAGCACGCGGATGCACAATATGCTGACGGCATTGGCCTGATGCGCACCGAGTTCTTGCTGGCGGAACGCGGCGGCCTGCCCGATGAGGAGGCGCAGTTTCAGGCTTATGATGCGGTCTTGCGCTGGGCCGACCGGCGCCCGGTCACCATTCGCACCTTTGATGCGGGCGGCGACAAGCCGGTGCCTGGATTCACGCTGGACGGCGAAGCCAATCCCTTCCTGGGGGTTCGAGGCTTGCGGCTTTGCCTGGCCCGGCCCGAGATCTTTGCCGTCCAACTCCGCGCACTAGCGCGTGCCGCCGTGCGTGGAAACCTCAAAGTCATGTTCCCGATGGTCACAGCGGCGGACGAGCTCGAAGCAGGACGCAAGCTGTTCGCCGACGTCGTGCAGCGCTTGCAGGCGGACGGCGTTGCCGCGATGCTCCCCGAGCTGGGAATCATGGTTGAGGTCCCGGCGGCAGCCTTGGCAGTCACGAGCTTCAGGGCCTCCTTCTTCTCAATCGGTTCGAACGACCTCGCGCAATATGTCCTTGCCTGCGATCGTTCCAATGGAACTCTCGCTCCCTTGATGGATCCACTACATCCGGCCGTGCTCGAACTGATCGCACGGACCGCGGAGCACGGGCGGCGCGCCGGCATCAGCGTCAGCCTGTGCGGCGACATGGCGAGCGACCCGCGCTGCCTGCCTGCGCTTTTGAACTGTGGCCTGCGCGAGCTGTCGGTGAATGCGTCGGCGCTCGCGCAGATCAAGCAGACCATCGACCGCCTGAGCAGCGGAGGCGAGCTTGGCTGATATGGCAATCGATGAACCGGCCGAGGCCGGCGCTGTTGCGGTTTACAAGCGCATCTTCAAGGAGGTGCTCGAGAGCCGTCCGTCAGGAATGCGGCTTCGCCTCGCGCATGCCATGGGGAAGAATCGCAGTTTCGTCAGCCAGATCAGCAATCCGGCCTATCCGGTGCCGATCCCCGTACAGCATCTCAACACGATATTCGATGTCTGCCATTTTCCGCCGCAGGCGAAGGCTGCCTTTCTTCGCGCCTATGCACGCGCGCATCCGCGCCGCATTGGCCGGCTGACCGAAGGGGCGCATGAGCGGACCCTGACGCTGCACCTGCCGGACCTCGGTAGCACCAAGCGCAACGCCGAACTCGATGCGCTGCTCCAGGAATTCGCGCGGCGCCTGAGCGCCATCATCCGCGAAAAATAGGCGAGAGTCCCAAAGAGACGAAGCGGGGAGGAGACAATGAAAAAATTCATCAACTCGGTCGACGATGTTCTCGCGGAGAGCCTTGACGGGCTTGCGGCTGCGCATGCGGATATCCTCGCGCTCGGCGCGGAGCGGAAATTCGTGCGGCGCCGCGAGTTGAACCCGCGGAAGGTCGTGCTCGTGTCGGGCGGCGGTAGTGGGCACGAGCCGCTGCATGCAGGCTTCGTCGGCTATGGCATGCTCGACGCAGCCTGCCCGGGACAGGTTTTCACCTCGCCGACGCCGGACCAAATCGTCGAGGCAGCGCAGGCAGTTGCGGGAGAGGCGGGCGTGCTCTTCATCGTTAAGAACTATGCGGGAGACCGCATGAACTTCGAGATGGCGGCGGAGATCGCCGAGGGCCGCACCGCCACCATCGTAACGGACGACGACGTCGCGGTCGAAAACTCGACCCACAGCATCGGGCGCCGCGGCGTCGCCGGCACCTTGATCGTCGAGAAGATCGTCGGCGCGGCCGCCGAGAAGGGCGCCGACCTCGAGTGCTGCGTCGCGCTCGGTGAGCGCGTCAACGCGCGCACGCGCTCGATGGGAGTGGCGCTGACGAGTTGCACGGTTCCGGCGGCGGGCACCCCGACCTTTTCGCTTGGCGAGGACGAGATGGAGATGGGGGTCGGCATTCACGGCGAGCCGGGACGCCGCCGCGTCAAGCTGGGGCGGGCCGATGGGATCGCCTACGAGATGACCACGGCGATCGCGGAAGATCTCGGTGCGCGCGACGGGGCCGAGGCGCTCCTGCTCGTCAACGGATTTGGGAGCACGCCCACGATCGAGCTCTATCTGATGTACAATGCGGCGCGCCGGATGCTGGAGAAGCGGGGCTTGCGTATCGCTCGCTCGCTGGTCGGAAGCTTCGTCACCTCACTGGACATGGCCGGATGTTCGCTCACCGTGAGTTTGCTCGATGCCGAGACGACGGCGCTGTGGGACGACCCCGTACGCACGGCGGCGTTGAAATGGTAATTGGTGAGTGATCGCGGAATTCGCCCGGGGCGGAATGTCGGCTCGGGCGACGGCCCACGCGAAACCCCGGTCTTCTTTCCTCCCTGAAACTGGCCGTGTTTCGCGGGCACGGCAATCTTTAATCTGAGCTGTGCAGGGCTGACGCGCCGGCGTTGTGGCGCAATTCCAGTGCAGCCCGGCGAGCCGCTATTATGGCGGCGGTCACCTCATCTTCCTGGGCGCAGTCGAGGCCTATTCCTACAACAGGTACGCGTCGCTGCTGTTCGCGCGCGGCGCCGTTGGGAAATTCATCCGCGGTGACGGCAAATAGAGCAGCGCTATTTCCTCGCCATCTCGGCGCGGTACCAGTCGCCGATTTCGCTCGCGGTCATCAGGGCGACGCCATCCTGGTAGATGACATGGTCGAGCAGCGCTTCCAGATATTTGATCCTGTGTGGCACGCCGGTGATGTAAGGATGGACCGAGATCGCCATCACCCGTGCATTGTCGGCGCCTTCGAGATAAAGGCGGTCGAACTGATCGGTGCAGCGCTTCAAAAACTGCTCGGACGGCAAATGCTGTAGCGCATGGATGACAATATCGTTGGTCTCCACCGAATAGGGGATGGTGGTGATGGTGCCGTGGGCGTGGCGATATCCTGCGGCAGATCGTCGATCACCCAGTCCGCGACATATTCGATGCCGTTGAGTCGGAGCAGGTCGAGCGTTGCCTCGGTTTCGGTGAGGCCGGGGCTCTCCCACGAGCGCGGCGGCTTCCCGGCGAACTTGGCGATGGTGTCGACCGCGTGCTTGATCGCGTCAGCCTGGTTGTCGAGCTTGTGCATCGGTCCCTGTAGGAAGCCATGGCCCATGAACTCGAAGCCGGCTTCCAGCGCGGCGGAGGCGACGCGAGGGTAGGAGTTGCACACGTTGCCGTTGATGGCCAGCGTTACCGGGATGTTGCGCTCGGTGAGCGCCTTGAACTGGCGCCAGAAACCAGCGCGCATGCCGTATTCGTGCCATGACCAGTTCGGCACGTCGGGTAACAGCGGCTGCCCCATCGGTGGCGACAGCACAGTACGTGGCATGGCGTTTTCGATCCGCCATTCCTCGACGTTGAGGATGACCCAGACGGCGAGCCGCTTGCCGCCGGGCAGCTTGAGTTTCGGGCGGTCGACCTGCGCCAGATAGGGAATGCGGTCGGAGAGAGACATCGAACTCAACCTGCGGCGTCGCGGCTTCGGGCACAGGCAGCGTTGATGCGCGGCATGACTTGCTCGGCCATCAGAATCATTGAGCGGCGGCCGAGTTCGCGGTCGCGCCAGTCCTTGCCGGCGTAGAGGAGCGTGCCAAATGTGCCGACTTCTTCCTGGAAAGCCAGCAACTGGTCGGCCACGCTCTCCGGTGTGCCGTAGATGGTGAGTTTCTCGCAGATCGACTCCAGCGTCACCTCCTCGTCGGGCTGGTCGCGCCGGGTCTTGAACAGATCGATGCGGCCACCTCGCTTCAGCTTGGTGAAGAGCGAGCGGTAGTAATAGACATAAGGTCCGTTCGGATCGGTGGCATAGGCCTCGGCGGTAGCCACGTCCTTGGCGACGAATACGCTTTTGGCCACGCGCCAGTTGGCGGGAGCGGCCGGACGGCCGACGCGATCGCAGCCCTCGACATATTTCGGCCAGTGACTCTTCACCCAGGCTGGCATCAGGAAGTTGGCGGAAATCGGTTCCCAGCCGCGCGCAGCCGCCTCGGTGACGCCTTTGGAGAAGGGCGCGACGGCAGTGACTACTATAGGCGGATGCGGACGCTGCAGCGGCTTTGCGATAAAGCCCTGGCCGATGTCCTCGATCAGGGTTTTTTCGATCGAGATGTTCCAGTATTTGCCCGCAAGATTATAGGGTGGCTTGCCGTCCCAGATCGCCAGCACCTGGTTGATCGCCTCCAAAAACATCGCATTGCGATCGGCCTCGAGATTGCCAAACAGCTCGGCGTCCGACAGCAGGCCGCCTGGGCTGATGCCGAAGATCAGCCGGCCGTCGAGCATGTGATCGAGCATTGCGATGGAGGCCGCAATTGCAGCCGGATGGCTGTTCGGCATGTTGACCGTGCCGGTGCCGAGCTTGATCTGCTTGGTGGCGGCGGCAAGCCAGGCGATAAAAGCGATGCAGGAAGTGATGTTTTCGGCGCGGTCGGTGACGTGCTCGCCGACATAGGCTTCCGAAAATCCGAGCTCATCCGCCAGCAGGAAGGCTTCCCGGTCCTCCTTCAGGGATTGCCGCCAATCCTTTTCCAGGGGATGGATCGGCATTGTGAAGAACCCGAGTTTCATGATTTCTGCGCCTCCCGGATCATTCTTAGTTGGTGAGAGCGTGCGTCGGCAGATCGATCAGGGCAAGTCCGAAAGTCGAAAAGAACGCAAAATCAAGGAGCTTGACCTTTCAAAGGTCCCACCCTCTAATCCCTCAAAAGCAGAAAATCAGGAGCCGGGAGGGGCTTGCCTGAATGAAAGCCTCGGCTTTCGCCTACGCGCGCGCGACCAGCGTTGCTAATGCGCTGGAACTGCTTGCCGTGCATGGAGAGAAAGCGAGGGTGCTTTCGGGCGGGCAAAGCCTGATCCCGGCGATGAATCTGCGGCTGGTTGCGCCCGAAGTGATCGTCGATATCGGCGAACTCGCCGAATTGCGCGGGATCGCGGTCAAGGGCGAAACGCTTGTCATCGGCGCTCTGACCCGGCATGCCGATCTCCTGAAATCATCCGACATTGTGAAATGCGCGCCGCTGCTCGGGGCAGCTGTGGCGCACGTAGCGCACCCCGCGATTCGCAATCGGGGTACCATCGGCGGTAGCCTTGCGCAGGCCGATCCGGCATCCGAACTGCCCGCCTGCATGCTTGCGCTGGGTGCATCCATCGTTGCGCACGGCCCAGGCGGTGAGCGGCGGATTGCTGCAGAGGATTTTTTCACCGGAATTTACGAGACGCAGCTCGCACCGCAGGACTTGCTGGTCGCCATCGAATTGCCTGTCGCCCGTCACGGCTCGGCGCATTTCTTCCAGGAGTTTGCGCGGCGGCACGGCGACTATGCGATCGTCGGCCTTGCGGCGCAGGCAGTGCTGCAGGGCGATCGGTTCGCCGATCTCCGGCTCGGCTATTTCGCCGTCGGCGACAAGCCTGTTCTGGCAAAGGCTGCCGGCAAACTGACTGGCGTTAAAATCCTGCCAACGCTGCTGGCGGAGGCCTCCGACGTGCTCTCACATGAGCTTGATCCGCATGAGGATCAGCAGGCGACACCCGCAATGCGCCGGCACCTCGCAAGAGTGTTGCTGGCGCGGTGCGTCGCTTCGCTCCTGAACCGTCCCGATCTCGACATCGGAGGAAGTGCGTGACGGCTCCAGTGGCGATCTCGCTCACGGTCAACGGTGAACGCGTTGAAGCGCATGTCGTGCCGCGGCTCAACCTCGCGGATTTCTTACGCGAGCATCTAAAACTAACGGGCACGCATCTCGGATGTGAGCATGGCGTGTGCGGAGCCTGCACGGTGCGTGTCGGCGGCGAGATTGTGCGTTCCTGCCTGATGCTGGCGGTGCAGGTGAACGACGCCATGGTTGAGACGATCGAGGGCTTGTCCGATTCCGGCGAGATCGCCGATCTGCAGGCGGCGTTTCGTGACCGCAATGCGCTGCAATGCGGCTTCTGCACGCCGGGCATGCTGATGGCGGCGCAGGATCTGTTGCGTGAGAACCGAACGCCCACACGAGCGGAAATCCGCGAGCATCTCTCGGGAAATTACTGCCGCTGCACCGGTTATCAGGCCATCATCGACGCGATCGAGAATACCGCGCGGTCGCGGATGGAGCTGAAAGCATGAGCTCAATCCGCATCGATCCCGAAAGGTTGTCGGTGCTGGACCGGCCGAACTCCTATATCGGCAAGACGGTGCCGCGGCCGAATCTCGACCGGCTGCTGCAAGGCCGCGGCAGCTATATCAGCGACATGGAGCTGCCGCGAATGGCGCATGTCGTGTTCCTGCGCTCGCCGCATGCGCACGCGAAGATCGTGAGCATCGATGCCGCCGCTGCAAAGCAGATGCCGGGCGTGAGCGCGGTTGTCACGGGCAAGGAGCTTGCGGCTGTCATCACGCCCTGGGTCGGCGTGCTGTCGCATCTCAAGGGCCTCAAATCCGCGCCGCAATCGGCGATCGCAGTCGATCGGGTCTGCTGGCAGGGCGAGGCGGTGGCCGCCATTGTGGCGACGAGCCGTGCGGCGGCTGAGGATGCTGCGGAGCGTGTTGCGGTCGAGTATCAGGAACTCGAAGCCGCCACCGACATGCGCACAGCGCTCGACCCGGCGACGCCGGTTATTCATGCTTCGCTTGGTGACAATCTGGCGTTCGAACGCATCCACGATGCAGGCGCGGTGGATCAAGCCTTTGCCGGTTCCGATGCGGTGGTAGAGGCCGATTTCGTCTTCGGCCGCCACACCGGTGTGACGCTGGAGCCGCGTTCGGTCGTTGCCGACTGGAATGCGGCGGAAGCGCGGCTCACGATCTATCAGGGTACGCAGGCCCCTCACATGGTGCAGAACATCGCGGCACTGCATCTGGGTTTGCGGGAACAGCAGGTTCGCGTCGTCTGCAAGGATGTCGGCGGCTCCTTTGGCATCAAAGTGCACATCTATGCCGATGAGATGGCGACCTATGCGCTGGCAAAGCTGCTGCGTCGGCCAATGAAATTCGTCGCCGATCGCGTCGAGAGTTTCAATACCGACATTCACGCCCGCGACCATCGCTGCAAGGGAAAGATCGGCGTCACGCGCGACGGCACCATCACGGCGTTCGAGATCGACGATCTTACCGGCATCGGGCCCTATTCGATGTACCCGCGTACTAGCGCGATCGAGGCCAACCAGGTCGTCAACCTCGTCGGCGGCCCCTACACCAACAAGAACTACCGCGCACGGGCGCGGGTGGTGTTTCAGAACAAGAACGTGATGTGCCAGTACCGTGCGGTTGGCCATCCCATCGCCTGTTCGGTGACGGAGGGGCTGGTCGATCTCGCCGCCATGAAGATCGGTATGGATCCGGTGGAAATCCGCCGCCGCAATCTGATTGCTGACGACGCCTATCCCTGCGTCTCGCCGTCGGGGCTGCGGTTCGAACAATTGTCGCACCATGCGTCGCTGGCCAAGATCGTCGAGATGATGAATTATCGGGCACTGCGCGCCGAGCAGGCAAAGTTACGCAAAGGGGGCGTTCTTCGCGGCATTGGCATCGCAAGCTTTATCGAGGTGACCAACCCCAGCGCGGCGTTTTACGGCGTCGGCGGGGCCAGGATATCGTCACAGGACGGCGTGGCGGTGCGGCTGGATGCGCAAGGCTCGGTGATCTGCCAGACCAGCATCACCGAGCAAGGGCAGGGCTCGGAGTCGCTCACGGCGCAGATCGTAGGCAGCGTCCTCGGCGTTTCCATGGATCGCGTCCGCATCATCCTCGGTGATACCGACATGACGCCCTATGGCGGCGGCACCTGGGCTTCGCGCGGCGCCGGCATTGGCGGCGAGGCGGCGTTGCAGGCGACGAAGATTTTACGCAAGAATATCCTCGATGTTGCCGCTGTCATTCTGCAATCGACCCCGGCCGAACTCGATATCATCAACAATGCCGTGGTCAATGTCAGCGACGGTGCACCGCGCATCGAACTGAATGAGCTTGCGCGCATCGTCTATTTCCGTCCCGACACCCTGCCGCCGGGCATCCAGCCCGAACTGATGGCGACGAAGCACTTTGTGCCCCGGGAGTATCCTTTCGCCTTTACCAATGGCGTTCAGGCCGCCTGGGTCGAAGTCGATACCGACACCGGCTTTGTCAAGTTGCTCAAGCACTGGGTGGTCGAGGATTGCGGCACCATCATCAATCCACAGCTGGTCGATGAGCAGATCAGGGGCGGGGTGGTGCAGGGGCTTGGTGCGGCGCTTTTTGAAAAGTGCATCTATGACGACCGTGGACAGCTGACCAATGCCAACATGGCCGATTACCTGGTGCCAATGTCCGGCGAAATGCCCGACATCGACGTCGGCCACGTCGTCTCGCCGACGCGCGAGTCCGAGCTCGGCGCCAAGGGCGTGGGCGAGGCGGGTACCGCGGGGGCGGCGGCGGCCGTCACCAATGCGGTCAACGATGCGCTCAAACCGTTCGGGACAATAATTACCGAAATTCCCCTGACGCCGCGGGTTATCCTGACGGCCTTGGGGAAAATCTGACGAGGGACGCCCCCGGCAAAATCAAACACAATCGCACCAAACAGCAACTGTCTTAGGGAGAGGACTGCCAATGTCGAAGAAGGTCTCCAGGCCAGGATCGATTTCCCGCCGCCGCCTGCTGGCGACCGCGGGCGCGGCGCTTGCTGCCTCGCCGCTCGGTGTCAACCCGCTGCAGGCGCAGCAGGCGCCGATCAAAATCGGCATGAGCATGCCGCAAACCGGTGGTCTCGCAGGCGGCGGCAAGGCGTCGCTGCTCGGCATCGAGATCTGGCGTGACGACGTCAACGCCAAGGGCGGGCTGCTCGGCGGCCGCAAGGTCGAACTGGTCGTCTATGACGACAAATCGAGTGCTTCGGAGACGCCGGCGATCTATTCGAAGCTGATTGATGTCGACAAGGTCGACCTCTTGTTCGCGCCCTACGCGACCGTGCCGACGGCGCCAATCATGCCGATGGTCAAGCAGCGTGGGCTTCTGCTGATCGGCAACTTCTCCTTCCAGGTCAACAGTAAGGTCGGCCATGACATGTGGTTCAACAATGCGCCGTGGGGGCCGCCCGACAGCTGGGCGTCTTCGTTTCTCGATATCGGTCAGAAGGCCGGCGGCAAATCCATGGCATTGCTGGCGGCCGACCAGGAATTTGCCCAGAATCTGGCGAAGACCGCGCGCGAAGTCGCAGCAAAGCGCAGCCTGCCAATCGTCTTCGACCAGGCCTATCCGCCGAATACCGTGGAGTTCTCCAGCATCATCCGGGCGCTGAAGGCGAGCAAGCCCGACATCGTTTATGTCGCGTCTTATCCGCCGGACTCGGCGGGCATCCTGCGCGCCGTGAACGAGATCGGCATCGGCGACAACGTCAAGGTTTTCGGCGGCGGCATGGTCGGTCTGCAGTTCGGCGCCGTGATGGAGAACATGGGCTCGCTGCTTAACGGCGTCGTCAACTACAACACATGGCTCCCGGAGAAGAGCATGTATTTTGAGGGAACCAAGGAGTTCTTCGACAAGTACACGAAACGGGCCGTGGAAGCCAAGATCGACCCGCTCGGTTATTATCTGGCGCCGTTCGGCTATGCCAGCGGCCAGCTCATCGAGCAGGCCATCAAGGCGGTGGGTTCGCTGGATCAAAAGGCACTCGCAAAATATCTGCGCGAAAACACGCACAAGACTATCGTCGGTCCGATCGCGTTTTCGCCTGATGGCGAGCGTAAGGAAACCGCGGTGCTGCAGGCCCAGTTCCGTGGCGTTGTGGACAAGAACATCGAGCAGTTCCGCAGCTCGGGCAAGCAGGTGATCCTGTTCCCGGAGAATCTGAAATCCGGCGAACTGGTCGCTCCGTTTGAAGCCGCGCGGAAATAAGCTGGATATCGTGAGGCTGCCCGGGAAAAATCGGGCAGGGGATCGGATACCCCGGCACGGGCTGATCGGGAAGCGGCTGAAGTCGGGTCAAGGGGGACCTCAATTGTTTTCACTGGATCTGCTGCTCGATGCGGTGGTGATCGGGGTGCTGCTCGGCTGCTTTTACGGCGCGGTCAGCCTTGGGTTGTCCGTGTCGTTCGGCCTGCTTGACGTCCCCCATGTGGCGCATCCGGCGTTTCTGGTGCTGGCGTCGTACGCAGTGTATTTCCTCAATGAGCAGTATGCCGTTGATCCGCTGGTCGCCGGGTTCCTGATCACACCTGTATTCTTCCTGTTCGGGCTCGCGGCTTATCGCCTGTACTACGAAACGTTCGAGAAGCGGGGCAGCGACGCCGGGGTGCGCGGCATCGCCTTCTTCTTCGGCGTCGCATTCATCATTGAAGTGCTGATCATCCTGCAATTCGGGGTCGATCAGCGCTCCGTCACCGCCGACTATATCGGCAAGGCGTGGCGGCTCGGTGATATCCGCATTCCGTACCGGCTTCTGGTTGCCTTTGCTGTCGCAACCGCACTGACCGTCCTGCTCACGCTGTATTTGTCGCGGACCTTCATGGGGCGCGCTATCCGCGCGGTCGCGCAGGACCAGGAGGCGTTACGATTGATGGGCACCAACCCGGTCAAGATCAAGCAGCGGGCATTCGGCATCGCCACCGCCGTGCTCGGGGTCGCCGGTGCCCTGCTCATCATCGTCGCTCCTGTCGATCCGACGCTCGACCGTGCCTATATTGGGCGCACATTCTGCGTTGTGGTGATGGCGGGGCTTGGCAGTATGGGCGGCACGCTCGTCGCCGCCATCATTCTCGGTGTTGCCGAGTCGATCGTGCTCACCATGTTCGGCGCCTCCTGGGCACCGGCGATTTCCTTTGCGATGTTGCTCGGCATTCTCGCCGTACGGCCGCAGGGCCTGTTTGGCAGGCGATCATGAAGCGCAACAGCATTGCTTTCTGGATCGGAGCGGCCGGCTTTCTCGCCGCCGTCTTTGTGATGACACAGGTCGTCGCCAACCAGTATCCATTCTTTGCCGGCTACGTGATCATGCAGTTCATCGCGCTTGCCGTCGCATGGAGTATCCTTGGCGGCTATGCAGGTTATGTGAATTTCGGCACCAGCGCGTTTTACGGTGTTGGCGTCTATGCCTCGGTATTCCTGGTCAATGCCTTTGGTGCACCGCTTCCCCTGCAGATCCTGACCGCCGCCGCGATCGGCGCGCTCATGGGGTTTGCGCTCGGCCTGTTGACGCTTCGCATGCAGGGAATCTTCTTCTCGATCGCGACGATTGCGCTGACAATCATCATTGAGACGACGATAACGAACTGGCGATACGTCGGCGGAGCGGCGGGCATCCAGATCCAACGGCCGGCGGTGACGGCGCCGTTCGATTACTATGTGCAGATGCTGTTCTTCGTCCAGGCTCTCCTCGTGGTGCTGGCGGTTGCGATTTCGCGCTACATCCAGAACTCATGGATCGGCCGCGGCCTGCAGGCGCTCAGGGACGACGAACTCGCGGCCGAGTGCACCGGCGTGCCGACCATGGGATTGAAGCTGCTCGCCTGTGTGATCTCAGGGGCGCTGATGTGTGCCGTCGGCGCTCCCGCTGCAATGTACCTGCAATATGCGGACCCCGCGTCCGCGTTCAATCTCAACTATTCCGTCTCGACGCTGGCGATGTCGCTGATCGGCGGAACCGCGCATTGGTCCGGACCGATCATCGGCGCGATCCTGCTTGGTACGACGCAGCAATTGCTGGCGGTCACGATCTCGTCGGAAGTCAATGTGCTGGTGCTCGGTTTGATGCTGGTACTGTTTGTGGTGGGCGCACCAGAAGGCATCATCGGCCTGATCCGCAAGCTGCGCGGCAGCCGCAAGGAGGGTGAGGTATGACGCTCTCCAGCACCCAGCCGCCGCTGCTGCGCATTTCGGCGCTCACCAAGCGTTTCGGCGGGTTCACGGCGCTCAACGATGTCAGCGTCGACATTCGGCCCGGCGAGCGGTTCGGCCTGATCGGTCCGAACGGCTCGGGCAAGACCACACTGATCAACTGCATTTCCGGCGCGTTTCGCACCGAACCCGGCACCGTCCTGTTTCGTGATGAGGATATCACGCAGTTGCAACCGCATGTGCGCACGCGCCGCGGCATTGCCCGCAGCTTCCAGATTCCGCGGCCGTTCAGGAGCATGACGGTCGCCGAAAATCTCATGGTCGCGCTCGACTTTGCCGCGCACGAGCACGTCTCGGTGGCGCAGCGGCGAGACACCATGATGTCGATCCTGAATCAAATGGGCCTTGGGTCGAAGGCCAACGTCCCGGCCGCGCAGCTTGGTCAGGTGGAATTGCGCAAGATGGAACTTGCGCGTGCGATGGCGACGCATCCGAAGCTCCTGATTTCGGACGAGGCCATGGCGGGCCTCTCCAGTTCGGAAGTCGACGAAGTGCTTGATCTGCTGTTGAGCCTTGCAAGCCGGGACATCACCATCATCATGATCGAGCATATCATGCAGGCCGTGATGCGCTTTTCCGAACGCGTCATGTGTCTTGACGCCGGCAGGATCATCGCAATCGGCACGCCTTCCGAAGTCATGGCCGACCATCGGGTGCAGGAGGCCTACCTTGGCACTTAGCCTGGCCATCAATGATCTTGATGCAGGTTACGGCGCCGTGAAGGCGTTGCGCAGCGTTTCGCTCCATGTCGAGGCCGGCGAAACCGTTGCGTTGCTCGGCACCAACGGCAACGGCAAGAGCACGCTGATGAAGTGCATCGCGGGCCTGGTGCGGCCGCAGCGCGGCGCCATATCGCTCACGATCGACGGAACGGCGCACGATCTGTCCCGTCTGTCGACCGAAGACATCGTCGAGCTCGGCGTAGCGATGGTTCCAGAGGGCCGTCGCTTGTTCCCCCGGCTGACCGTGCTGGAGAACCTGATGCTCGGCGCGTTCCGCAAGGCGGCCCGGCGCAGCGTCGACTGCAATCTTGCGGTTGCTTTCGAAACGTTTCCCGTCCTTAAGGAACGGCAGAAGCAGCTCGCGGGCACGATGTCTGGCGGACAGCAGCAGATGCTGGCGATTGCGCGCGCCCTGATGTCGTCACCACGCCTATTATTGGTCGACGAACCTTCGGTGGGCCTCTCGCCGCTACTCGTTTCGCAGACCATCACCAAGATCGGCGAGCTCAATCAAAACCTCGGCCTCACGGTGCTGATGGCGGAGCAGAACTTCAATCAGGCGATCCGGATCGCCAGCCGCGGCTATATCATTGTCCACGGTGAAATCGTCGTAGCGGCCGCGTCGGTCGACGAATTGAGGGGCAACGACATCGTCAAGCGGCTCTATCTTGGCGGCACAGCGTGATTCCTCGCTACAGCACCGAAGGTGCGGAGCGATGCGCCTGCCGCACTATTCCGCGGCGCGGGCGATGGTGGCAGCCTGCCGGCGCCGTGCAACTTACTGGCGCAATGCGGTCTACGTTTGATCGACCTCGATCTTCTTGGCGGTAGCTGGCTCAGACTTCCCCACGATGGATTGGAGCGAAACTGCAATTGTTTCAATCAGTTAGAAGGCCGCGTGTGTGCGACGTGTGCACCGGGAGATCAAGGAAAATCTCCCGTGGGCAAGTGCGGTCGCTCTTTCGACTGAGGTGAGGTGAAGTCTTAAGACGTTTGCGTGGTTTAGAGCGGGGTCGCAGGAGCAGGAGCCGAGGTCGTGCCTCACGATCAGTGAATGATCGACCTGCGAAGAGTTCTGCGGACTACGGTGAGGACACAAAATCATGTCTGGGGGGCAAGTCGCTCCCTCGCTGCCAAATCTACGATTTTGAGCGCTTTACTCCGATTTTTCACGAACTCCTTCGCCCGATTGTAACGCTCAGGCAGCGTCGCGAGTCCGAGTGGGGTCGTGGACGCAGCGGCGCCAGGCTACTGATCGCAGATATTGACTGAGGGATCGAAGGGCGGCCGACGGGATGTGGACCGCAAGCGATTCTCGCGGGCCGCCGCTTCGATGCAGTCCGTGCGTTGCGGACCGCTGCTCGATCACGAGGCGACATTCGGTTGACGGAAGGCCGCTTCCATCTCGCGACGGACGCGCACGGCGAGGCTATCCGGATCGTACTCCACATCCTCCCACTTCAGCCGTTGACCTTCTTCGATCTCGGTCTTGAGCTTGACGTGGTGGGCCAGGCCGAGCGGAAGATAGCCCTGCTTGAGCGAGGCCTCAGCCGGCGTCTGCTTGCCCCAGACGCAGAAGCCGCCTTCGCCGTCGAGCATCTCGCCGGCCTTCAGCTTGCGCTTGGCGGTCGCAACCACGTCCGAGTTGAACACGATAGGCGCGCCGGTCGGCTCCTTGCGCAGTGCCGCCGACGCAACGGAGATGCCGAGCTCGAGCCCGATCATGTGGATCGGACGGTAGAGCGAAGCATATTTGCCGGTCTTGTCTGGCAGCATGCTGTACTCGCGAAAACATTCCTCGGAATAGGCGCTGTCGGTCTCGAACACGACATAGGTGCCCATCACGAGGCTCTGTGGCACGTCGGTGCCGTCGCGATAGACGGACGAGGTGACCTCGGTGACGCCAGACTTCTCCAGCGTACCGCCGTCGGATCTCGGCTTGCAGATCTCGGCGTGCTCGAAGCGGGTGGCGGGCGGGAACGACAGGCCTTCGCTCTGCGCATGCAGGCCGGTCGCATTGCAGACCGCGGTCATCTCGATGCCCGACTTGGTGCCGTCGACGAAGGAGTTGAACATCTTCGGATTGATCGAGTTGCGATCCTTGATCTTCATGTATTTGTCGAGGATGTCCCACACCGTATCCGGCGTCGACTGGTGATAGGTCGGGTGGTAGCGAGTGCCCTTGCCGGCGGCGACGACCTTGAAGCCGGCCGCGCGCGCCCAATCGACGTGATCGGCGATCAGTGCCGGCTGGTCGCCCCAGGCCAATGAGTAGACGACGCCAGCCTGCCGCGCTTTGCGCGCCAGGATGGGGCCTGCGACCGCATCCGCCTCGACATTGACCATCACGATGTGCTTGCCGTTCTCGATCGCTTTCATCGCAAAGCGGATGCCGGCGCCGGGATCGCCGGTCGCCTCGATGATGACCTCGATCGCCGGATGGGTGATAAGGGCGTCAGCATTGTCGGTGACGATGGTACGGCCGTGCTTCAGCGCGTCGTCGATCGAGGTGGCTGCATATTGCTCTTCGGGCCAGCAGCCGAGCTTGAGCTGCGAACGAGCGCGGGCGGTGTTGAGGTCGGCGACGCCGACCAGATGCATGCCGTCGGTCTGGCGCACCTGCGACAGGAACATCAGGCCGAACTTTCCGGCCCCGATCAGCCCAATAGTAATCGGTTTGCCGGCAGCCTTGCGCTCCAGCAGCATGCGATGGAGATTCATGAGATTGTTCCTTGACGTTCCTCGGACGACGGCTGTGTCCGCCGTTTCGCGGGAAACGTTAGGCAGCGGCGAATCCGAGGGCAATTCAGATTATCTGCCACGACGATGTAGACACGCTAAACTATTCGCTCGTTCCAACTGTCGCGCTCCTTGCGCAGCCAGTCGAGGAAGGTGCGGGTCTTGCGGTGGCGCAGATGGCCGTGCGGGCAGACAATCCACTGCGTGGTCAGCGCGATGGCCGGCGGATCCTTCACCGGACAGACCAGGCGGCCGTCGCGCAATTCGCGCCAGGCCAACAGCTCGCTTTCCAGCCCGATGCCGAGCCCGTCAACGGCGGCGTCGATCGCCATGTGGCTGCGGTCGAACAGCACGCGCTTCCAGCGCTCGGTCGGCTCGATGCCGACCTCCGTGAACCAGCGCGGCCACTGCATCTGCGATTTCACCGAATGGATCAGCCGATGCTTGAGCAGGTCGGCGGCGGAAAGACTGCCCGCCGCAAAGGACGACGGTGCGCACAGTGGAAAGAATCGCTCCTTGCCGAGGCTCTCGACGAACAGGCCGGGCCAGGCGCCTTCACCATGGCGGATCTCGAGGTCGACATTTTCCTTGCGGAAGTCGGTCGGCTCATTGGTGCCGTCGAGTCGCAACTCGATATCCGGGTTGGCGTCAACGAAGCTCGCGAGCCGCGGCAACAGCCATTTGCTCGACACGCTGGGGGCTGCGCGCACCGTCAATGTGGTGGCGGAGCGGATGCCACGGACATGCTGCATCACGTCGGTGACGTGCTCGATCTCGCGGCTGATCATCTCGAAATAGCGCTCGCCGGCTTCAGTTAGGGTGATGTTGCGCCCGATCCGCGAGGTCAGCGCGGTGCCGAGATGCAGCTCCAGCGCCTGGATCTGCTGGCTGACCGCCGAGGGCGTCACCCGCAATTCGTCCGCCGCGCGGGAAATCGAACCCGCGCGCGCCACCGCGTGGAAGACGATGATGGCGCGGAAGGGTATCTGCATCAGGAAACCTTTTAGGCCAGCTAAAGTGACGGCGAATATAATTCAATTGTCGCGCATGACCAGCGATCTAGGCTTCACCCTCAAGGCAACCCGCGACAGACGGGGCTGACGAGGAAACAGGACGGCGCTGGCCGCCGATCCGCCCGGGGGAAGGAACACAAGGCTTAGAGCCCTTTCACCAAACAACCCATTTGACGACACCGCCGCAGCAAGTCCTGCGGACGCGGCAATGAACACGCGCGCCAAAAGGCGCCGCACCAGGGGAGAACGACCGATGCCGGGCAAGCGCCATACGATCTCACGCCGCAGTTTCATGGTTGCTGCCGCGGCCGTCCCTCTGGTCGCGATCCGCACAAGGCCGGCACATGCGGCGGAATTCGAGTATAAGCTCGCCACCGGCCAGTCGCTGACGCAACCGATCAACACGCAGCTCGATCAGGCCGTGAAGCGGATCAAGGAGGCGAGTGGCGGGCGGCTGGAGATCAAGTTCTTTCCGGCCTCGCAGCTCGGCTCGGACACCGATCTGCTGACGCAGATTCGCAGTGGCGGAGTCGATTTCCTCAATATCGCCGGCTCCGTGCTGTCGACGGTGGCGCCGGTCGCCGGCATCGCCAATGTCGGCTTCGCCTTCTCCGACTACAGCCAGGTCTGGACTGCGATGGACGGCGATCTTGGCAAGCGGATCGCGGCGCAGATCGAGAAGACTGGCGCGCTTGTCATGGCCAAGCCCGCCGACAACACGTTCCGGCAGATCTCGTCGTTTGCAAAACCGATCAAGACGCCGGCCGATCTCGCCGGTTACCGGATCCGCGTGCCGGTGTCGCCGATCTTCACCTCGCTGTTCAAGTCGCTCGGCGCCAATCCGACCTCGATCAACTTCAACGAATTGTACACGGCGCTGCAGACCCATCTGGTCGACGGACAGGAGAATGGCCTCGTGACCATCGAGGCCGGCAAGATCTACGAGGTGCAGAAGTACATCTCCGAGACCAACCACATCTGGGATCCGTTCTTTATCCTTGGCAACCGCCGCTCGGTGAAGGCGCTGCCCGACGATCTGCAGGCGCTGGTCCGCAAGGAATTCGACCAGGCTGCGATGGAGCAGCGCGCTGACACGGCAAAGCTCAATCTGACGCTGAAGGACCAACTGATCGCCAAGGGCATCACCTTCGAAGCATCGGACAAGGAGGCGTTCCGCAAGGGTCTCTCCGCCGCCGGCTTCTACAAGGAATGGCGCGGCAAGTTCGGCGAGGAAAATTGGAAGATTCTGGAGGCCGCGGCCGGGGCGCTGGCATGAGCACGGCCATCGGCATGCCGGAGACGGTGGCGCTCGGCGAGGCAGCTTCCTTGCGGGGACGCTGGCTGGAGCAGGGGTTGCGCTGGCTGGTCGAGATCCCGGCCGCGATCGCGGTGGTCGCCGAGGTCATCATCCTGTTTGCCGGTATCGTCGCGCGCGGCATCTTCCACCGGCCGATCATCTGGTCGGACGAGCTCGCGTCAATCCTGTTCCTGTGGCTGGCGATACTGGGCAGCGCGATCGCCGTGCAGCGCTCGGCGCATATGCGCCTGACCTTCTTCACGTCGTATCTGTCGCCGCGCGCCGAGGCCTTCACCTCGACGCTTGCTGCCGGGGCCGTCGCGCTGTTCCTTGCGATCATCCTGCATCCCGCACTGGACTATGTGGAGGACCAGGCTTTCGTCGAGACGCCAGCGCTCGGTTGGTCGGGCATGGTCCGCGCTGCGGCGATCCCAGTTGGCTGTATCATCGCGCTGGCCGGCATCTGCCTGACGCTGGTCAAGCGTTCGGCGAAGGATTTGCTGGCCGTTGCGCTGCTGTTTGCTGCGATCGCTGGTGCGCTCTATCTCGCGGGGCCGTCGCTGAAGCCGCTCGGCAACTGGAACTTGCTGATCTTCTTCGTCGGCCTGCTTGGCTGCGCCGTGATGGCTGGCGTTCCCATCGCATTTTCCTTCTGTCTTGCGACCGTGGCCTTCCTGCTCACGACAACGAGGACGCCACTGCTCGTCGTCGTCGGGCGGATCGACGAAGGCATGAGCTCGCTGATCTTGCTCGCGGTGCCACTGTTCGTGTTGCTGGGACAGTTGGTCGAGCAGACCGGCATGGCGCGGGTGATGGTCGCGTTCCTGGCGTCGGTGCTCGGCCACGTCCGCGGCGGGCTGTCCTATGTGATGCTCGGCGCGATGCTGCTGGTCTCGGGTATCTCCGGCTCGAAAACCGCCGACATGGCGGCGATCGCGCCGGTGCTGTTTCCCGAGATGCGCAAGCGCGGCATGAAGGATGGCGAGCTGGTATCGCTGCTGGCCGCGTCCGGGGCGATGAGCGAGACCATTCCGCCATCGATCGTGCTGATCGCGATCGCCTCCGTCACCGGCGTGTCGATCGCCGCGTTGTTCACCGCCGGCATCCTGCCCGGAATCGTGCTGGCGATCGTGCTCGCCTTCGTTGCTCGCTACCGGGCGGGTGCCGAGGAGAATGCCGCGGTCAAGGTCGCACGGGCGCCGATGTCTGTCATGGCGAAGACGTTCTGGGCGGCGTTGCCGGCGCTGGCGCTGCCGTTCCTGATCCGCAGCGCGGTGGTCGAGGGCTATGCGACCGCGACCGAAGTCTCGACGATCGGCATCGCCTATTGCCTCGTGCTCGGCCTGATCATCTATCGCGGCAGCCTGACTTGGAAGAACGTGCTGCCGATGTTGGTGCAGACCGCTTCGCTTTCCGGCTCGATCCTGTTCATCGTGGGAGCAGCGAGTGCGATGGCCTGGGCGCTGGCGCAGTCCGGCTTCTCGCATGAACTGGCCGCGCGCATGGCCGGCGTGCCCGGCGGCGCCTGGGGCTTCCTCTTGATCTCGGTGGTCGCCTTCATCGTGCTCGGCAGCGTGCTGGAGGGGATTCCGGCGATCGTGCTGTTCGGCCCGCTGCTGTTCCCGGTGGCAGCAACGTTCGGCATCAATGGGGTGCACTATGCGATGGTGGTGATCCTGGCGATGGGCCTCGGCCTGTTCGCGCCGCCGTTCGGCCTCTGCTATTACGCGGCCTGCATCATCGGCGGCGTGCCGCCGGATGCCGGCCTGCGCCGCATCTGGATCTATCTCGCCTGGCTCTTCATCGGCTTGTTACTGATCACGTTCGTGCCCTGGATATCCTTGGTATTTCTGTGAGCGGCCATGGGCGCGAATGTCTGAGGCGAAGACAGTATCGCTGGTGTGGGGAAAGGCGGTAGCACTCCACTGACTCGAACCCCCGACAGCTCTTCGGGCAAGGCGATTCGAGCCTCAGAGTTCACATCATGCGACATGACGCCATTGTGAGCGGGATCTAGTTGGACCTAGGTTGCTGGAGCTAGCTTAAGCTTGCTCATGATGGATTGGAGCGAGAGTTCTGGTTTTTCAAGCGGTTAGAAGGCGTCGTGTGCACGACGTGTGCACTGGGAGATCAATAAAAATCTATTGAGAGCAAGTGCAAATCGTCGCTCTTTCGGTATGTGAGATCCGCGGAAGTTTGGATGTCTGGGAGAGCTGGGTCGCAAGGGCAGGGCGCTTACCGGCGACCGGCTCATCCGCGAAGAGTTCTGCGGGTTACAGTAAGGACAAAGAATGATGTCGGGGGTTCGAGTCGCTCCCCCGCTAGAGCATGATGTTTTTACACGGAAACATAGCCTGAGTTTTTGAAGTAGTTGGTGCACTCCTCCTTGGTGAAGAGATCGAGGAGTTCACCGACCTTTCGTCAGGTTGCCTCCACGTCACGAGGTTCCGCAGCTCGCATGAGGTGTTTGAGTTTGGCGAAGACCTGCTCGATCGGGTTGAGGTCAGGGCTATAGGCCGGCAGGAAGATACGTGGGCGCCTCTGGCGCGGATGGCTTGGCGAGCCGCTTTGCCCTTGTGGCTGCCAAGATTGTCGAGAATGACGATCTCGCCTGGTGCGAGGGTGGGTGCCAATACTTTTTCGACGTATAGCGTGAAAAGCTCACCGTTGATGGGACCATCAATCACCCAAGGTGCGCTGATCCGATCGTGACGCAGCGCCGCGATGAAGGTCATGGTCTTCCAATGGCCGAAAGGTGCAGATGCTTGGAGGCGCTGCCCAGAGGGTCCCCAGCCACGTAGCGGCGCCATATTGGTTTTGATCCACGTCGAGTCGATAAAAACCAACCGCGCGATGTCGATCCTGCCTTGATGTGCTTTCCAGCGGGTCCGCTTACGGGCGACGTCGGAGCGATCCTGCTCGGCTGGGAGAAGCGTTTTTTTGAAGCTGAGTCCCTCGGTGTGAACAAAAGTCCACACCGCCCGCACGTCTGTCTTGATCCCGCGTGCAGCCAGCTCCTGCGTCAGCTTGCGTAAAGTAATGGCCCCGAGCGAATGCGCTTGCGCAGCCAGTCGGCGTTGGCATCCGACAGAACCCGCTTCTTGTGGCCGCCGATCTGACCGGGTGGAGGTTGAATCAGAAATCGCCCGCTCTGGGAATCTTGAGGGTTCTGTGAGGTCGCGTGGCAGGCGCGAGCCGCGCGCTCTGTCGTGCGTGCGACCTCATAGAAGCCGGATTGAACGAAGCTGCGGAGTTGTGGGCGCTATGGGAATAGTGCAGCGGGTGCGGCTGCTGGGAAGGCGCTCCTGTGGTCGCCGCGCGTCGGCGAGACATTCATCGGATGTGAGCAGCCCGTTTGATAGGGCCAAGGGCGCGATCCAGCGAGCGACTTGCTGCGCTGGGATGCGTTGCCGAACGATTGGCGTGGTGTTCGGTGACGAGCGCGGCCGCGGCGACTTCGGACGTTGCCACCGCGAAGGTGATCACAGAGGAGGTGGATGGTGCAGGCGCTGGTCATGACGTATCACAACGAAACGGATGGTCGCGGGCGCAGGCTCGCGGGACGACATCGACGCGCCGCATGGTGCCGCCACAATGCGGGCAGACGGGGATCTTCCATTTGGTGAGGGGATCGTCGCCGGCTTCTTGATCAGTCGGAGGGTTGCGGACAGTAAGGAGTTGACGGCAGAAGGCGATTTTATCGCTGCGTCCGCCATTGGCGAGGAAACCATAGTGGCGGATGCGGTGGAAGCCGTCCGGCAGGGTGTGCAGGAGAAAGCGACGAATGAACTCATCGGCATTAAGCGTCATCACTTTGGCTTTGCGATTCTGCCGATAGTCCTTCCAGGAAAAGCTGACCTTGCCGTCGGCAAGCGAGATCAGCCGGCTGTTGGCGATGGCGACGCGATGCGTATAGCGGCCGAGATAAGCCAGCACCTGTTCGGGGCCGCCGAATGGCGGCTTGGCATAGACGACCCAGTCGGTCCGTCGGAGTTGAGCGAGGCGTTGGGTGAACGCGGCGGGATCCGCCAGATGCGCGAGATCGCCAAAGAAACCCAACTGGCCAGCCGCGAAGGCAGCTTGCAGCTCTTGCAGAAACAGGCGGCGGAACAACCGGGAGAGGACGCGTACTGGCAGGAAGAAGCCGGGCCGGCAAGCGACCCAGCGTGTGCCGTCGAGCGAGGGTCCACCGCCGGGCACGACGCAGTGGAGATGCGGATGGTGTTGCAGGGTCTGGCCCCAGGTGTGGAGGACGGCGGTCACGCCGAGCTGAGCGCCGAGATGCTTGGGGTCGGCCGCGATGGTGGCGAGCGTCTCGGCCGCGCAGCGGAACAGGATGGCGTAGACGACGGCCTTGTTCTGGAAGGCGATCTCTCCGGCGGGGGCCGGCAGGGTGAAGACGACGTGGAAATACGGTACGGGAAGGAGTTCGGCTTGCCGTTCGGCGAGCCATTGCGCGCGCGCCGCGCCCTGGCACTTCGGGCAATGCCGATTGCGACAGGAGTTGTAGGCAATGCGTGTGGCGCCGCAGTCATCGCACTGCTCGACGTGGCCGCCGAGCACAGCCGTCCGGCATGCCGTGATCGCGCCCATGACGCGCCGCTCGACGCGGCCCAGATGCTCGGCACGGGCTTGCCGAAACGCTTCGCCGTGGCGGCGGAAGATATCCGCCACTTCCAGAACCGGAGCCATCAGGTCCGCTCAGCCGGGCGGCACGACCTCCAGGCGGAGCCGGTCAAGCGGACTTGGCGTATTGCTGATGGTCTTGGTGGCGACTTGGGTATAGCGCGCCGTGCTGGCCAGACTGGCATGACCGAGCAGCACCTGGATGATGCGCACGTCGGCCCCGTTCTCCAGGAGATGGGTCGCGAATGTGTGCCGCAGCGTATGCACTGTCACCGACTTGCTCAAGCCGGCCGCAGCGCAGGCTGAACGGCAGGCGGCGTGCAGCACGTTGGGGACGAGCGGACGCTCGTCGTCTCGGCCGGGAAACAGCCATCGCTTTGGCCGAGTGAGCCGCCAATACGTCCGCAGAATCCTCAAAAGCTGCGGCGAGAGCATAACGTAACGGTCCTTGCCGCCCTTGCCGTGCTCGACCCGGATCAACATCCGTTGGCTATCAATGTCGACAACCTTCAAGAGGACCACTTCCGATACGCGCAAGCCTGCGGCATAGACGGTGGTCAGCGCGGTACGGCTCTTGAGGCTTGGGATTGCTTCCAGGAAGCGCACGACCTCGTCGGCGCTCAGCACGACCGGCAGTTTGCGCGGTTTACGCGCATAGGCGATGCGCTCCGGAACGGTGTCATGACCAAGGGTCACACCGTAGAAGAACCGCAGTGCGCAAACGATCTGGTTCAGCGCCGGCCAGGACATCCCCGTCGCAACCAGATGAACCTGGAAGGCACGGATATCCTCCAGGTCGAGGCGGTCAGGAGAACGACCGAAATATCGGCTCAACTTCGCTACGGCGTTGAGGTAGGATTGCTGCGTCGCCGGTGACAGATTGCGGACCGTCATGTCCTCGATCATGCGGCGGCGAAGTGGGCTGATCTCAGCCATCGGAAAACCTCCTGTCTAAAGGGTTGGGCTTCGAAAACCCGCAATCCTCTCAGACAGGAGGCAATCCTTGCTACGCCTCCCTACATGCCGCGCCAGCGGCTTCGTTCAATCCCGATTCCAGTCAAAAACAACATGCTCTAGTTATCCTGCGATTTCCTACGAGCTCTGCGAGTTTTCCCGCTCGGTTATCATTTCCTGTCGCCGCTTCTTAAGACGGTAACCTTTGAACCGCTACGAGTGCCCGTATCTGTGTTGGCCGCCGCTGGCGCAAACCTGCCGCACGCAGCCGATCTTTGCGAGCATTCTCGGCAAGAGTGATAAGTTCGAGTGCAGCTGGAGGTAAGACGGGGAGGGCACTACTGGCCCTTCCATGTTGTCAAACCGCCCAAACAATAAGGATCCTCAGCCTTGAAATAAGACCGAATTGTTGGCCAAAAGCGGAGTTTGGCCACTGGAGAACGGCAAGCAGGACCCTGAGTGGTCCGGCGGACGTGAATGCGGAAAAGCGCCAACCGCAAACCCGTGGTTACCCGGACACGCACTCCGTCAGCGGCAACGTCAAAACGACTCGGAAGGACGAATCCAAGATTTCGACATGCCATTCCGTCCAGTCCTCGACCATATATGCATTCTCTCTGAGCACTGCCGCTCGCTTTGAGGCGTAGGCTTTCACTTGCTCGAAATTGTCGAGTTCGACTCCGCCTTCATCAACGAGAGTTCGTCCCTCGCCGGTGAAATTGAAGAAATATCGCGTTGCCTTCATTGCTTGCTCCGTGACATCTGAGCATGCGCGAACTAGTGGCGGCAATGTCGCGTTCCTGGTCCTCGGCGAAATTCCCGTTCTCGATCCGGCGCAATGTGGGTCGCCATCTCTTAATCGATTTCCTCCATGGCCCCATCATGCGCTGGTCGGTTAAGGGTCGTTCCGAAACAGTGACCAAGTTGAGGACCTCACGCCTTCGATGGCTTCACGCCCTCAACAGATCAACCAAGGTGAGGGCAACGACTTCCGTGGCCTTGAACAGATCCGGCAAAGGCAACCGCTCGTCGGCGCGGTGGGCGTTGGCCTCTTCGATGGTGCGCGGGCCCGCACCAAACAGCACGATAGGTACCCCCGCCGCTGCATAGTGGCGGGCGTCGGTATATAGCGGGACACCCTTTGACGAAATTGGCTCGCCCATGACGTCGCTTGCATGGCCGCACAACATTTGCGCCAACCGCTCGGTGCCCGGCAGAGGTTTTAGAGGCTCGGCCAAGAGAATGCGCCTGACCTCGACCTCAGCTTGCGGGTACGCACAAGCCGCTTTGGCAATCAACTCCTGAAGTTCCTGTTCGACGGTGACGGGATCCTCCTCCGGAATCATGCGCCGGTCGAGCCGGAAAGTAATGCGGTCGGGCACCACATTCGTATTGATGCCGCCGCTGATGAGACCCACGGTCAGCTGCGGCGAGCCGATCCCCGGGATTGCTGAAATGCGGTCGCGCAGCGAGCGTCGCCACTCATAGAGCTGCGCGAGCACGTGATTGGCTGCTTCGAGAGCATCAACGCCGGTGTATGGCATCGCGGCATGGGCCGACCGCCCGTGGACAGTCACTTCAAGATGAAGGCAACCGTTATGGGCGGTCACGACGGCATAGGAAAAGCCGGCAGCAATCGCATGGTCCGGCTTCGTCAATCCCTGGTCCAGGAGCCACTTCGGGCCGATCTCGCCGCCGGCCTCCTCATCGTAAGTGAAGTGGAGTTCGACCGTCCCGGCAAGCGGCACCCCCGAGACCTCAAGCGCTCGCAGCGCGAAAGCGTAGGTAGCGAAGTCGGATTTTGAGACGGCCGCTCCGCGACCATACATCCAGCCTTCCATCACGGTGGCGCCATACGGGTCCCTGGTCCAGCCTTCGCCGGGAGGCACGACGTCGCCGTGGGCGTTGAGTGCCACAATGGGTCCGTCGCCAAAGCGCCTGCGCACGATCAAGTTAGTGACACTGATCATACCGTTGCTTCGCACCAGGGTCTCAGGGACCCTATGACGTTCGACCAGGAACCCCAGTTCCTCCAGAAGCTCGGCAGCGCGCTCTCCATGATGTACGCAATCACCGGGAGGATTGTCCGACGGTACCTTGACGAGCTCGGCGAGGAATCTCGTTTGCGCTTGACGCTGGCTCTCGAGGTACGTGCGAATGTTGCTGCGAAGGCTCTCGTTCGCGACGAGTCCGATCCTTGTCATCGCAGGTCTCCGTCTTGGTGGGCGGCGCCGGCCGGCTCAAGATGCCGCAGAAAATCAAGGGTCACGCGCAGAGCAACATCTGCATCTTCGACCGTGATCGATTCAGCCGGGTTGTGACTGATGCCGCCCCTGCAGCGCACGAATACCATTCCGATCGGACACAGGGCAGTCATTGCGAGCCCGTCATGACCCGCTCCGCTCGGTAGCCGGAGAACCTTGATCCCGGCCCGCGTGATTGAGGCTGCGAGTTGCTCAATCAGCCAGGGCGCGCAGGTAGCCGCAGCCGCTTCATAGGTCTGCTTCATTTCAAGTGCCACGCCTCGGCGAACCGCAATCGCTCTTAACTCGCGTTCGAGATCATGGATTGCTGTCACGCGGTCCGCGTCGGCAGGAGCCCTGATATCCATTGTGAAGCAAGCCCGCTCGGGAATGACGTTCACGGCACTAGGTTGGACTTCGATCCGACCAACGGTTGCGACCAAATTTGGAGTCCCAGCCGCGCGCCGCTCGATGGCGAGAATCATCTCAGATGCGGCGGCAAGCGCGTCCTTGCGGAGGCCCATCGGCACGGTGCCGGCATGACCGGCGTGCCCCCCGACGTCGATTTCAAACCGACCTGCACCGTTGATCGCCGTGACCACTCCGACCGGCAGTTCCTCGCTCTCCAACACGGGGCCCTGCTCGATGTGGATCTCCACGTAGGCGAGCACGTCGTCTCTCCGGCGTGGGATCGAGGGAATATCGAACGGATTGCAGCCAAAGTGCTGAAGGGCCACTCGCACGCTGATGCCTTGCTCATCCTCAGCGTCCAGTTCGGCCGGATCGAGGGCACCGGCCACGGTGCGAGAGCCGGTGAGCGCCACCGGAAAGCGCACACCCTCTTCATTGCCGAAGGCGATCACCTCGATGGGGAACGCCAGACGCTCGCCCGCGCGATTGAGCTCCGCCACAGCCGCGATGGCGACGAGCACACCGAGATTGCCGTCATATTTGCCGGCGTTGCGGACAGTATCTATGTGTGAGCCCAATAGCAGCGCCGGCTTGTCGGGGACCTGGCCATCATACCGACCAACGACGTTACCAACGGCATCGATCATGGTCGTCATGCCGGCCTCGGACATCCAGGCCATGGCCTGCAGGGCGGCGGCCTTGTACTCCGGCGAGAGATAGAGCCGAGTGAGCGCATTCTTTTCGCTCGAGAACTCGGCGAGCTCATCGAGCCTCCTCATGAGCGCCGCGCCGGGCGTAGGGCCATCTCGTTCGCCTCTGAATGCTCCAGATCCGGTCCTCGTCATACTCGTGCCATCCCTCGAGAGCCGCATTGCGCGGATTTTCACAATGATTATCGATGCCCTGCCGATGTCTTCGCCGCCGGATTGGTGATCAAGACGGCGCGAAAATCATTGACGTTGGTGAGCGTCGGGCCGGTCACGATCTGATCGCCAAGCGCCTCGAAGAAGCCATGGCCGTCGTTATTGGCAAGGCTCGCCTTGGGATCGATGTCCTTGGCGCGAGCGCGGGCGAGCGTATCCGGCGTAACAAGCGCGCCCGCGATCTCCTCGGTGCCGTCGACGCCGTCAGTGTCGCCCGCAATCGCAAACACGCCGGGTAAGCCGTCGAGCGCGATCGCGAGCGAAAGTAGGAATTCGACGTTGCGGCCGCCGCGCCCGCTTCCTCGTATCGTGACGGTGGTTTCGCCCCCGGAAAGCAAGGCGCACGGCGAGGCCGCAGGCTGCCCGTAACCGACAACTTGGCGCGCGATTCCAGCCATGACTTTGCCGACATCCCGTGCCTCCCCCTCGATCGCATTACCGAGAATGAGGGGCGTGAACCCGGCTGAGCTGGCAATCTCCGCGGCAGCCTCCAATGAGTGTTGCGGCGTCGCAATCATGACGGTCTTGGCGCCAGCAAGCCGCGGGTCACGAGGCTTCGGCGTCTCGTCGGCCGCCGCCGCGAGATGCGTAACCGCCGCGCGTGGCTCATCAATGTGGTATTTGCGCAGGACGGCAAGTGCATCGGAGAACGTCGTCGGATCCGGCACGGTCGGACCCGAGGCGATGACGGATGAATCATCTCCTGGTACGTCGGAGATAAGCAATGTCACGACCCGTGCTGGGTGTGCGGCGGCGGCGAGCCGGCCGCCCTTGATGGCCGAAAGGTGTTTGCGCACGCAATTCATCTCGTCGATCGAGGCGCCCGAACGCAGCAGGGCGCTGTTGATAGCCTGCTTGTCCTCGAGCGTGAGCCCGGGAGCAGGGAGGGCCAACAGCGCCGAGCCGCCGCCCGAGATGAGCACAAGCACAACATCGTCCTTGGTGAGACCCGAGACGAGGTCGAGAATGCGCCGAGCGGCGTGCTCGCCCTTGGCATCAGGAACGGGGTGAGCGGCTTCGACGATCTCGATCCGCCGGCATGGCGCAGCGTGCCCATAGCGGGTCACAGCCAGTCCCTCGATCGGCCCTGACCAGAGGTCTTCCACGGCCTTCGCCATCGCAGCCGATGCCTTGCCGGCCCCGACCACAATGGTGCGGCCCTTCGGCTTTGGCGGCAGGTGCGGCGAGATCGTGTGCTCCGGTAGAGCGACCTTGATCGCCGCGTCGAACATCGCCCGCAATAGGTCGCATGGCGGCATGAGTGCAACGCTGGTGGCGGCCGCATTCATAGGATCGGCAGCTCCGGCAGCGGCTCGCCGAACCACTGGCGCGACAAGCGGTCAAGGTCTCCGTTGAGCTTTCTCTGGAACACGAAGACGCTCACCCAATTGAGAAGCTCGGGTGCGCCGCGCCGCAGGCCGATGCCCGCGGGCGATTGCTTGATACGGAATTTCGCCTCGATCCTTTTCTGCGGATTCTGCTTCAGTAGGGCGGCCACCACGACATTGCCAGTTGCGATCAAATCGGCTTTGCCGGACAGAAACGCGGAGATGGTCGCATCGTTATCGTCGAAGCGCACGATCTCCGCGCTTTGCGGCGCGATCTTTGTGAGGTCGCGATCCTCGATCGTATCGCGGGTCACTGCGGTCTTTCTTCCTTGCAGATCGGCAGGATCTTTCACGACAAGGTCAGGCGCGCCAAACACGCCGGAGAAGAACGGCGCGTATGGCGTCGAGAAGGAAATTGTCTTAGCCCGGTCAGGAGAGATTCCCAGATTGGCGATGACCAGATCGACCCTTTCGGTCAGCAATGCGGGAATGCGGTTGACGCTGGTGACCGGGACCAACTGCAAGCGCACGCCGAGGTCGGTGGCGACAAGTCTTGCGACATCCACGTCGTAACCTTCGACCTGACCGTTCTGGATCGAGCCGAAGGGCGGCAGGTCCTGCGGCACCGCAATCCTGACAAGACCGGTCTCGATAATGCGGTCGAGATCGTCAGCCAGCGCCGGTCCTGGCATCCAGCAAAGAACCGACATGAACGCGCCCAGCAAACCGGCTAACCGAACTTTGTTCATTGCGTGCATGTTCGCCTCCGAGACAATTGCCGCCATCCAATCTTAAGTTGCGCGGCTCAATCGCTCCCCTTGATCGTCGACACGAGGTCCCGCCCCATCAGTGTAATCAGTCGTCAGGCCGTCGCAGGCTTGATGACCTCGGCTGGTGCAGCCAGCACCTCTTCGGTCGACACCCTGATCTCGCCGTTGAGCACACGCTTTGCCTGCCGACGATCAATGTCGCCCTCCCAGGCCGCGATCACGACCGTCGCAACGCAATTACCGATCAGGTTCGAGAGCGCACGCGCCATGCCCATGAACCAGTCGACCGAGAGTACGAGCACAAGCCCGATCGCCGGAATGACCGGAATGGCCGAGAGCGTCGCCGCCAGTACGACGATGGCGGAACCCGGCACTCCGTGGGCCCCCTTGGACGTGAGCAGGGAGACGCCCAGGATCAACAGAAGATCGGTGATCGAAAGCGGGGTATTCGTCGCCTGCGCAATGAAGACCGCTGCCAGCGTGAGATAGATCGAAAACCCGTCGAGATTGAACGAGTAACCTGTCGGAATGACGAGACCGACGGTCGAGTCCTTGATTCCGAGTGCCTCCAATTTGCGCATGACCTGCGGCAGCACGCTGTCAGATGACGCGGTGCCGAGCACGATCATCAACTCTTCTCGCAAATAGCGGAGAAATTTGAAGATGCTGAGACCGACGAGCTGCATGATCACGCCGAGGACCACGACCACGAAGATCGTCACTGTCACGTAGAACAGCAGGACCAGATAACCGAGCTGCTTGAGCGATCCGATGCCGTACTTGCCCACCGTGAATGCGATCGCGCCGAGAACGCCTAAGGGCGCGAGCTTCACGATGAAGCCAATGACCTTGAAGAGAACACGGGTAATACGCTCGATCGAGTGGGCCAGAGGCTCGCCATATTCGCCAAGCAAGGCCAGGCCTGCCCCGAACATGATCGAGATCACGAGCACCTGTAAGATGTCGCCCTTAGAGAAGGCGTCCACTACAGTGGTCGGAATGATCCGGAGCAGGAAATCGACGGTGCCCGTGACCTGGCCGACATGTTGCGTATAGGAGGCCATGGCCTTCGGATCGAGCGAGCTCGGATCGATATTCATGCCGACGCCGGGCTCGAGCGCATAGGCCAGCAGGATGCCGAGAAAGAGCGCGATCGTCGTGACAACCTCGAAGTACAGGATGGCCTTGATGCCGACGCGCCCGACCTTCCTCAAGTCGCCGGCGCCCACGATTCCATGGACCACCACGCCGAACACCAGCGGGGCGATGACCATCTTGATGAGCTTGATAAAGCCGTCGCCGAGCGGTTTCAGCGAAACCGCGAAGTCCGGCCACGCGATCCCGAGAACGATCCCGAGAACGAGCGCGACGACGACTTGACCGAATAGCGATTTGAAGAATGACATCTTGGCTCCTCCCGTCCGCCTTTGTCTGATGGCGTCCATCACGCTACTGTGGCTTGTCAGTCGTTAGCCGGTGCTGATCTCGTGGTTCGCCATGATCTCCAGCGCGCGCACCATGGCTGAATGATCCCACGCCGAGCCGCCATGGGCCGTGCAGGCATTGAACAGCTCCTGGCATGTCGCCGTGTTCGGCAGGCTGAGTTTCAGTGCCTTGGCGCCCTGCAGGGCAAGGTTCAGGTCCTTCTGATGCAATTCGATGCGAAAGCCCGGGTCGAATCGCCGTTGGAGCATGCGTTCGCCGTGCACCTCGAGAATGCGCGAGGAGGCGAAGCCGCCCGTGAGCGCCTTGCGCACATTTGCCGGATTGGCGCCCGCTTTGGCAGCGAACAACAACGCCTCGCCGACGGCCTCGATCGTGAGCGCCACAATGATCTGGTTCGCGACTTTCGTCGTCTGGCCGTCACCGTTGCCGCCAACGAGCGTGACATTTTTTCCCATGAGCTCGAACAGCGGCTTCACCCGCTCGAACGCGGTCGGAGATCCGCCAACCATGATTGTCAATGACGCCGCTTTGGCGCCTACTTCACCGCCGGAAACCGGCGCATCCAGATAGTCGCAACCAAGCGCCCGTATCTTTTCGGCGAAACGCTTCGTCTCGAGCGGCGAGATCGAACTCATATCGACGACGATCTTGCCCTTCGAGAGGCCTTCCGCAACGCCGCCTTTGCCGAACAGTACGGCTTCGACGTCCGGCGTGTCCGGAACCATGGTGATGATCACATCGGCCTTTCGGGCAACCTCTGTAGCCGATGCGCAGGCGGTGCCGCCGACCGCGATGAGATCGTCTGGCACCTTTGTACGGGTGTTGAGAAATAGGTCATGGCCGCCCTTGATGAGGTGCCCGGCCATTGGCGCGCCCATGATCCCGAGACCGATAAAACCCACCTTCATGTGCTGACTCCTTGTTGCGGAACATCGGATCCACGTCGCAGATAAGCCGCCGCCCAGCCGAGACCGGCCGAAGTCGTGGTCTTCGGCTTATACTCGCAGCCGATCCAGCCGATGTATCGATCGCAGTCGAGCTGATCGAAGAGGAAGGGGTAGTTGATCTCTCCCGTTCCGGGCTCGTTGCGTCCGGGATTATCAGCAACCTGAATGTGGGCGATGCGATCTTTCAGGCGTCGGAATGTGGCGGCGAGTTCGCCACTCATTCGCTGCTGGTGGTACAGGTCGTATTGGACGAATACGTTCCTCGACCCGAGCTCATCGACAAGCGCAACCGCCTGGTCTGCATAGTTCAGCCAAAAGCCCGGAATGTCCTTATCATTGATCGGCTCGATCAGCAGACGAATGCCGGCCGCTTCCAGCTTGTCCGCCGCGAATTTCAGGTTTTCGACCAGGGTCGCGCGTACGCGATCGGGATCGGCGCCAGGCGGTGCGATCCCGGTCAAGCAATTCACCTGCGGACAGGCAAGCGCCGTCGCATATTCGATCGCGCGGCCGACGCCCTCCTGGAATTCGCCGGTGCGATCAGGCAGGCAGGCAATGCCGCGCTCGCCGGCCTCCCAGTTGCCGGCCGGCAGGTTGTGCAGCACTTGTTTGAGCAAATTTTGCTGAAGTGTTTCCGCGATCTGCTCTTTGGGGTACGCGTAAGGAAACAGGAATTCGACGGCCGCAAAGCCGTCAGCGCGAGCGGCGGCGAAGCGATCCAAGAACGGATACTCATTGTAGAGCATGGTGAGATTAGCCGCGAATTTAGGCATGGAGTCCTCGCCTGTTTGTTCAGTCCAACAATGCGATTGCCGTGGGAGCGTCCGCCTTGTCTTTGGCCAATTCCTCGAACTCGGTAATTGCATTGATCTCCGTACCCATGGAGACGTTTGTGATGCGTTCGAGGATGAATTCCACCACAACCGGAACCTTGCATTCCTCCATCCATACCTTTGCTTGATCAAAGGCGGGCTGAATTTGCTCTGGGCGGAAAACTCGGATCGCCTTGCAGCCGAGGCCGTGGGCGACTGCGACATGATCGACACCGTAGCCGTTGACCTCAGGCGAGTTGATGTTCTCGAACGACAGCTGCACACAGTGATCCATATTGAAACCGCGCTGCGATTGTCGGATCAGGCCGAGGTACGAATTGTTCACGACGACATGCAGATAGGGCAGCTTGAAATGGGCGCCAACCGCCAGCTCCTCCATCATGAATTGGAAGTCGTAATCGCCGGAGATCGCGACAATGCTTCGATCTGGATCGGCCGCTCGCACACCTAGCGCTGCCGGAATGGTCCAGCCGAGAGGGCCTGCCTGACCGCAATTGATCCAATGGCGCGGGTGATAGACGTGCAGGAATTGGGCGGCAGCGATCTGGGAGAGGCCAATCGTGCTGACATAGCAGGTGTCCCGCCCGAATGCCTTGTTCATCTCCTCATAGACGCGTTGCGGCTTGAGCGGCACGTCGTCAAAATGCGTGCGGCGCAGCATCGTGCGCTTGCGCTCCCGGCACTCTGCGACCCAATTCGTCCGATCCTTGAGCCGGCCGGACGCTTTCCACTCGCGGGCGATCGCGACGAACAGCTCGAGCGCTGCTTTTGCATCCGACACGATGCCGTAATCGGGTGCGAAGACGCGGCCGATCTGGGTGGGCTCGATGTCAACGTGAACAAACGTCCGGCCCTCGGTATAGACATCGATCGAACCGGTATGCCGATTGGCCCAGCGATTGCCGATCCCGAGAACGAAATCTGAAGCAATTAGCGTTGCGTTCCCGTACTGATGTGCGGTCTGTAGACCGACCATGCCGACCATCAGCGCATGGTCGTCCGGAATCGAACCCCAGCCCATGAGAGTTGGGACGACCGGGACACCCATGATCTCGGCGAATTCGACGAGCAGCGAGCAAGCGTCCGCATTGATAATGCCGCCGCCCGCAACAATGAGCGGGCGCTGCGACGCGTTCAGCATCGTGAGTGCTTTCTCGATCTGCGCCGGTGTGGCCGCCGGCTTATAGACTGCCAGTGGCTCGTACGTTTCGATGTCGAATTCCACCTCGCCCATCTGCACGTCGAAGGGAAGATCAATCAGCACAGGCCCGGGACGGCCAGAGCGCATCAGGTGAAATGCCTGTTGGAAAGCCCGTGGCACAAGCGCAGGCTCCCGCACCGTGACGGCCCATTTTGTCACCGGCTTGGCGATCGACTCGATGTCTACCGCCTGAAAGTCCTCTTTGTGGAGGCGGGCACGCGGCGCCTGTCCGGTGATGCAGAGGATTGGGATGGAATCCGCCCACGCGGAGTAGAGACCGGTGATCATATCGGTTCCGGCTGGGCCTGAGGTGCCGATGCATACTCCGATGTTACCCGGCCTTGCCCGCGTGTAGCCCTCGGCCATGTGCGAGGCACCTTCGACGTGCCGGGCGAGAAAGTGTTTGATCTCGTTGCGAGGGCGTAGGGCGGCGTAAAGCGGATTGATAGCAGCCCCGGGTACGCCGAAGGCGCATCGGACGCCTTCCTTCTCCATGACGCGCACCGCCGCTGCTGCCGCGGTCATCTTCGGCATCATTTCCTCCCGTTATTCGCCTCCCGTTGTTGTTCTTGTTATCGCTGGGGCGTGACAGCAAGCCTTGCACTTGACTATCAAGTCGTCCAATATATTGTTCGACTTGATCTATATGCATTTCATATCGACTTGAGGTCGACGTGGAGCTTCGCCACCTTCGCTATTTCCTCGTCGTTGCCGAGGAGTTGAGTTTTACGGCAGCGGCCGCTCGATTGCGGATTTCGCAGCCCCCGCTCAGCCAGCAGATCCAAGATCTCGAAACCGAGTTGAAGACTACGCTCTTTCTGCGCACCAGCCGCAGGGTCGAGCTGACTCCGGCCGGGGTTGCGTTCCTTGACCACACACGATCGATATTGGGCCAGGTCGGGCAGGCCGTCGAACAGACGCAAGCGATCGGCTCGGGCAAGAGTGGCAAGCTTGACATCGGCGCCACCGGCTCCGTGCTGCTGGGCCCGCTCACCTCAATCATCGCCGCCTATAGCAGGCAACATCCCGAAGTAATGGTGCGGCTGCATGAGATGGCGCCGCTTGCCCAACTCGAGTCCCTGCACGCCCGAAAGACCGACATCAGTTTTCTTCGAAGCCCGACGGAGGATCCCGAACTCGTCACCGAAGTCGCCTGGCGGGAGCAGGTTTGGGTCGCTCTTCCAAGAGGTCACCCTCTATCCAGGCGCGATCGCTTGCGTCTCGCAGATCTGCGCAATGACGACCACGTGTTTCTTCGTCTCGAGGATTCGCGATTTGCTCAGTACCTTCGCGACTGCTGTGTCGAGGCGGGATTCATCCCGCGCATAAGCCAGCAAGTGGTCGAGGCCTATTCGTTGACAAGTCTTGTCGCCGGCGGTCTGGGTGTGGCGCTGGTGCCGGAGAGCGTTCGCCACCTTTCGCGGCGAGGCGTCATCTATCGCCCCCTCCGTGAGCCCGCGCCGGCGGCCGACGTGAAAATGGTCTTCCGGCCGGACGGCAATCCTGTTGTGGCAAGATTTGTCGAGCTTGCACGTGAGCTGCTGCCGGCAGCCCCATCACTTGGGGTGGTCGCAGCCAAGGATGCAAAGAGTCGGGCGAACAGGAATAGTAGTGACGACCTGCCACATACCGGCAAGCACGAAGAAGGCGTTGTTCGGAAAAAGCGACGTCTCGGTCGGGTACGAGTTAGCGGGTAGTAAGAATTTGGCCGCCTTTCTACGATTTGCCGAACAGCGCGCTTGCAGTGCTCTCCTTATTGGAGACGATATCGCAGGTTCGTGTTGGTGTGGGGAAAGCTCGCCCGCGCAACCAAGGGCCGCGATCAAGAATCCGACGCTTGTCCGTGAATGATCCTCAATTAGAGTGTAGCGCCGCTGATGCACGTTGCGCGGGAGTAGTGTGCAAGCGGGTTCTCGTGTGCACGACGTGTGCACTGAGAATCCGAAAGCCCGATTTTCGCTTCCAATCCAGACCCATATGATCCTAGAAGACGCAATCTGCTGAAGCTTGATCAGACCAAATTCCTCAGTCGGTCCAATCACATGAAGGATCGATCGGAGTCAAAATAGATCAATGAAATGAATGGTTTAGACTGGAAATTTGCCGCGGCGCCCATGATGGACTGGACCGATTCACAGGCCCATATAACGCGCCGAACTCAAACGCGCTGAGCCTCAGATCGATCCTTGCTCCATTTGGGCAACGGATCGGACCACACCCTGCTTCCCCCCGGAAATGGTGCCACGGGTTGCACGCCGGTACGCGCCTCTCCCGAGCCAATCCTGCAACTCATGATCTTGGGCAATCGATGCGCTCAAAGCGGCAAATACCGCGCTGCTGATCGCCTGCTGCTGGCCGCGCAGATGATCTTCGAGAAGCTTGTGCCGCGTAATGTAGCCCGCGTTTACTCCGGGAATGGCATGGTTCATCAAGAGCTTGGCGTCGACTTCGGATACGCCGGCTGCGGTTGCAATCGTACGGAAGGTTTGACGGAGGTCGTTGCCCCATTTCGATAGCATTTCCCGGTCCTCCTTGGTTTCCGCTAAATGCCCCGACGCGCTGTCGGCTGGAAACACCCACGCTCGTGTTTGCAGAGGATACATCTGTCTACCGAACCGGATTGCGCGGATGAGGCAGAGGATCATCTGACGTGACAGCGGAATATCGAAGGCCTTCTTCCTGCCGCCCTTTGGTTTGGGAATGTGCAGCGTGCGGCGCCGAAAATCGATGTGTTCTGGCTTGGCTTCCTGGAGCGCAGTAGGCCGAGAACCGCAAAGGAGAGTGAAGAGGTGGAACTCTCTACGCACGGGGTTGTTGAGGGCGGCGAGCTGCGCAAACCAGCCTTTCAGGTCGGCCGATCCCATCCCAGTGTTGCGGCGCTCCTCGACATTCCAGTCGACCGCATCGGCTGGGTTATCTGACGGCAACGACCTGTTCGTCTTCCGAGCATGATTATAGATGGCTCGCAGGGTCCGCATGCTGCCATTGGCCATGTACGGCCCGTTCTCCCTTGTGACCTCGTCGTGCTTCTTGGCCACCCGAGCCGGATCGGTCGCGAGCTCATGGAGTGTGGTGTCGAGCCATTCTGCAAAAATGCGATCGACGTGGTCGCGGTAGCCCTCGATGGTCTTTTCGCTGCGGTTCTTCCGCATCAGATGAGCCTCGAGATACCGCTCCCAGGCCTGCTTGAGAGTGATGCTCGCGACTGTCCCGCCAATTGCCATCGCCGGAGCGGGATGCGCTCCGTAGGCTTGTTTGTCGTTCTTCGGGTGCCGTCCGCGGCTAATCTGGGCCAAGTACTCTTTGGCAGTGGCGCGCGCAGCTCGGGTCGACATCTCACTAGCATCGCCAATGGAAACCCTAATGGATGAAGCCCGCTTGCCTCCCTGCCTAAGGTCGCCTTGGACGGTAAAGGTCCTGCGTCGCTTTCCGATAACTACGAAAAAGCCTTTCAATTCTGTATCACGAGCCAGGTACCAGCCTTCCTTCGGGGCGGGTAGTTGAGCGATTGCCTTGTCGGTGAGAGAAATTCGAATATCGGTCATTACGAGAGTCCAGGCCCGCCAAAACGGTTTTCAAACGGTGTTGGCGGATTGAGCTATTTGGAGGTTTAAGTTCGACGGAGCGCGAAGCTATGCGAGAAACTCCTATAAACAAAGGGCCTATCGAATGTTCGTCGTAGCGCGGCGTGCATTTGGAAACTGCAGAGAAGGGATGGGCTTGAACTCTTAATCAGCGGGTCCCAGGTTCGAGCCCTGGTGCGCCCACCATCG